>JAZUKR010000095.1:0-4283 GCA_045643385.1 Christensenellaceae bacterium
GTTTTCTAATTCGAAGTCAATAAGAAGTTTCTTTGAAATTTTAGCAGACGAAAATAATTATCCGATTTTTTTCCATTGTTCAATAGGTACTGACAGAACGGGTTTTTTTGCATTTTTATTAGAAGGGCTTTTAGGGGTTGAAAAACCGCAATTATATTTAGATTATACGTTTTCTTCTATGTCAGCAATTAACGGGTCAAGATTTAAAGAAACTATAGACGGTTATATAAATATTTTAAACGATTATTTTAAGGGCGAAGATTTAAATGATAAAATTTATAATTATTTAACTTCAACAGATAACAATATGGGTAATATTATAGGTCTTAAAAAAGAAACGGTTGATAAAATTATAAAAAATTTGGTAGGCTAAATAATGAAAATAGAAAAATTATATCCCGAATGCAAAGATTATATTTGGGGCGGAGAAAGATTAAAAAAAGAATTTAACAAAAAAAGCGATAAAGATATTATCGCCGAAACGTGGGAACTTTCTTTTAGAGAAGAAGGCTTAACCAAACTTAAAGACGGCAAAACGCTAAAAGACGTTGTTAAAAACGAAGAGTTAGGGGAGAACGCTTTAGATTTTCCTTTTTTCCCAACCTTAATAAAATTAATAGACGCTAAAAACGATTTGTCCGTTCAAGTTCACCCGTCGGATAGTTACGCATTAAAAAACGAAAATAGTTTCGGTAAAACAGAAATGTGGTACATAGTAGACGCAACTAAAGACGCAGGTATTTATTTAGGATTTAATAAAGACGTTTCTAAAAAAGAATTCGAAGATTCTATTAAAAACAAAGAATTAACTTCTTTATTAAATTTCTATCCCGTTAAAAGCGGAGATTGTTTCTTTATTCCGTCAGGCACTATTCACGCAATAGGTAAGGGGTGCTTGATTTGTGAAATTCAACAAAACAGCAACTTAACGTATAGAGTATACGATTACGGAAGAAAAGATAAATTCGGAAAAGAACGTGAATTACACGTAGATAAAGCTTTAAAAGTTACTTCTTTGTCTAAATTTACTGCAAATTCTTTTAAAACGGATACTAAAGAAAACTATTTGGGCGTTTCTAAATATTTTACAGTTAAGAAGGTAGACGTTTTAGATAAGTTAACCCTTTTTTGTGACAATAAATCTTTTAAATCGATAACTGTTGTTAAAGGAAAAGGAAGTATCGGAAGCGAAAAAGTAAGTATGGGAGATACAGTTTTTGTTCCGGCATCTTTCGGTGAATTTGAAGTTAAAGGAAATTTAGAGTTAATAACGACTGAAATACGTAAATATTATATAGGTATAGACCTTGGCGGAACGTTTATTAAAGGTGGAATAGTAGACGACACGGGTAAGATTATAATAAGCGATAAAATACCTACGGAAAAAGAAAAGGGCGATAAAAAAGTTGCATTAAATATCTGTAAACTTGCCAAGATTTTATTAAACAGATTAAATTTAAACGAATCTGACGTCGTAGGTATGGGAATAGGCGTTCCCGGTATGATTGACAGAGAAAACGGAAACGTTAAATTCTCTAATAACTTAATGTGGGAAGATTTTAATATTGTTAAAAACATAAAAGAAGTTATGAATTTAGATATTAAAATCGCAAACGATGCAGATGTTGCGGCATTAGGCGAGGCAACTTTCGGTAGCGGAAAAGACTATAAACATTCGGTTATGATAACTTTAGGAACGGGAGTCGGTTCGGGAATTGTTATTAATAAAAAGTTATACTCCGGCAACTGTTCTGCAGGTGCAGAGTTAGGACATATGGTTATAGTTTACGGTGGTGAAAAATGTACTTGCGGAAGACGTGGGTGCTTAGAGGCTTACGCTTCGGCAACGGCGTTAATAAGAGAAACTAAAAAAGCGATAAAAGAACATAAAGATTCTAAAATGTGTGCCGTTCCCCTTTCAAAAGTAGACGGCAAAACGGCGTTTGATTATAGAAAAACCGATAAATATGCCAAACAAGTAGTAGATAACTATATTTCTTATCTTGCCTGTGGATTAACTAATATTGCAAACGTGTTCCGTCCGGAAGTTATAATTTTAGGCGGTGGAGTTTGTGCCGAGAAAGACAACTTAATTATTCCATTAAAAAAGATAATGGCAAAAGAAATATTCGCAGGTGATAAAGGTCCCGAAGTGCCAGTAATTATTGCAAGTTTAGGTAATAGCGCAGGACTACTTGGTGCTGCCGCTTTACTTATGGAATAGGGGATATTATGGAAATATTTAAAAATGCAAAATGGATTTGGAACAAAAAAGCGGAAAAAAAGGATTCTTACGTTGAATTTGACGCTAAATTTAATTTAAAAAACAAAAAAGACGTTTTTATTAAGATTTCTGCAGACAGTGTTTACGAATTAAAAATAAACGGTAAAACGGTTAATTTTACGGGTTGTGCAGATTATCCGCATTATAAATTAGTTGATAAATTAGATATATCTAAATTCGTCAAAAAAGGCGAAAACGAAATTAACGTTTTAGTTTGGTACTTTGGCGAAGATTCGCAAACTTACGTTTTAGGTAACGCAGGTCTAATTTTCGAAATTGAACAAAACGGAAACGTTATTATATCTAGTGATAAAAATATAAATTCAAGAATAAGAGAAGATTTTAAAAACGGCTATAAAAAAGTTATTACTTCGCAATTAGGTTTTTCTTTTCTCTATGATTTTAACGTTAATCTCGTAGATTTTACAAAAAGCAACGAAATTAAAAACGACGTTAAACTTTTTTACCGTGAAATAAAGCCTTTAACTTTATTAAAAAGAGTAAAAACTAAAACAGTAAAAAAGGGCAATTCCGTTATTCTTGATTTGGGCAAAGAAACGGCAGGATATTTTGATATGGATATAGAGAGCAAAACTTCTCAAAAGTTAACGTTTGCTTACTCTGAAAGACTCGTAGAAGGAAAATGCCCGAGATTAATCGGCGGAAGAGATTTTTCTTTTGAAGTAGTATTAAAAGAAGGAAGAAATAAATTAGTTAATCTTCTTAGAAGATTTGCAGGAAGATACATAGAAATATTTTTTGAAGAAGATATAAAAATAAACTATTGCGGATTAAGAGAAGTTGTATATCCCATAACAGTTAAAAAAGCAAAATTAAAAGATAAATTAGAGCAGAAAATATACGACGTTTGCGTTGACACTCTAAGGCTTTGTATGCACGAACATTACGAAGATTGTCCGTGGCGAGAACAGGCGTTATACGTTTTAGACAGTCGTAACCAAATGCTTTGCGGATACTACGCTTTTAACGGATACGATTATCAAAGGGCAAATTTAAAATTGATTTCAAACGGATTAAGAAAGGACGGAATGCTTTCTTTATCTTTCCCCGCAGGGCTAGATTTTCCTATTCCGTTCTTTTCGCTTTCATATATAATGCAAGTATACGAATACTTAAAATATTCGGGTGATAAATCGGTTTTAGAATTTGTTTTACCCTTAGTTAAAACTATTATGAAGTCTTTTACCGATAGGGTAGATGAATTAGGTTTAATTCCTTCACTGCCTTATCCGTTTTGGAACTTTTACGAGTGGGCGGATTATTCTAATAACGAAGATAATATAACCAGAAAAAAAGAAGACCCGTATAACTTCCATTACGATTTAATTATTAACTGTATGTTCGTTTACGTTTCTAAATTCTATAACGAAATTACGGGCGAAAACATAAATGCGGATAAGACCAAAAACGCTATAAAAGAAAAGTTTTTTGATAAAGACAATGGTGTTTTCACTTTAACGGACCAAATTAAAAATTACAGTCAACTTGGAAACGCTATGGCGATATTAGCAGGTGTTGGAGACGAAAAACTTGCAGATAAAATTATTAACGATAAAAATATGATTTCGGCAACGTTATCTATGCGTGCTTTCCTTTACGATTCCCTTTTAACGTTTGGTGATAAATATAAAGACTTTATCGAAAAAGACATCGTAGATAGATATTCTAAAATGTTAGATGCCGGTGCAACTTCTTTCTGGGAAACGGAAATAGGTGGCGACGATTTCGGCGGAGCAGGTAGTTTGTGCCACGGTTGGAGTGCAATCCCCGTTTACTACTTGAGCGTTTTAGACAAAATAAAATATTAATTAAATTTTAATTATAAAAATCACCTAACATGATGTGAACCCAAAAGTTTAGACAAAAAATTAAATTAAATTATTTGAGATTGAGTTCGGTATTTTACCGGACTCATTTTCAATTTAAGAGATATTCTCTCATTGTTGTAGTAATAAATATATTCTTCTAATGCTTTGAT
>JAZUKR010000096.1:0-13841 GCA_045643385.1 Christensenellaceae bacterium
TTGGAATAAAGCAGGTCCCGATATACATTGAGCATACGTCCTATACTTTGCAGTTACGTTATCGTTATTAATTACTTTTATCGGGAACGTTACTTTGTCGCCCGGAGTAATTCTACTTAACGTAACCTTGTTACCCGTAAACGTGGCTGTACCACCGTTTTTAAAAGTAAGATTAGTTTGTTCTTCGTAAGAGTATTTGTATCCGTTTTCATCGGTCAAATCTCCTTCTTCATCTTCTTTAGCCGAATATACGTGTGCATTTTCAGTATCTACAGACGCTACTACTTTTACTATACCGGCTGTCGCCGCAAAGTTTACTTCGCTTTCGCTCGTAAACAATGCAAAAGTTGCGCCTGCGATTAATGACATACAACATGCAATCGCTAAAACAGATAAGAAAATAACTCTTGATCTTGTTTTCATTTTTTTATCTCCTTAAAAAAATTTTCTAGTTAAATAAAGCCCCCCCCCCGTGTTTTTATAAACATGAGAAGAAAGAGCTTGTAACTTATTTTACTTTTTGTTTTTTTCTTTATTCTCTAAGTTTTTAACGTCTTCCGTTTCCGTTTTGTTTTTTTTACAAAATATATCTTTGCGCTCCATAAACATGTCGTATAAAACGATAAGTATCGAAAACAGACATATTAAACTTGCAAATAACATAAAAACAATTACTACTGTTTGCATATTTTTCTCCAATTATAGATCAATACTTATAAACACTAATCAAATTTATTCGCCAGCCGTCGTAGAATTTTTATCGTCGGTTTTTACACCTCCGTTAGCCTCTTTAAGAGCAGCAAGTTGTTTCTTTAATTCTTCTATCTCGTCCGTTTGTTTTTTCTTTTCTTCTTCTCTTTCTTTCTTTTTGTCGCCTCGTAAAAGCGTAACGATTTTGAAAATTTCAAAGATAATGATAATTACGCACGGGACTATTATTATAAGTGCTAAAACAATGGGTTTTTTAAGCGACGAAATAATAAAACCGAATAATTTGCTTTGCCCTGTAACTTTGCCTATAATAAAGTTAAAAGAGCCAACCGCCGAAGTGTCGATTTCTTGAACGATTATTCCGCCCGGTTCTGCGTCTTCGCTACCGACGTTATCTCCTTTAAGACGAATCGTGTATCCTTCACCCGAATTTTTATCTATTTTTATTATTCTGTGAGTAATAGTATATTGAGTGCCTGCGATATAATATCTAAAAGTTAAAACGTCGCCAATCTTTAAATCGCCATACCAACTTTGCGCTTTTTCTTGCTCTGTCGGTACTGTGTCGACAATAATCATAGAACCTACGGAAATATCTTTTATTTTATAATCCGAAACGTCCGTATTCTCGTTTTTTTCCATTGACGCAGTTTGTACTATCCTAAATTCTTTGCCGAGTATTTTAACTGCACCGTCTACGTCCTGTTTGGAAAATATCGTCATTATAACGCTAAAAAGCCCTACTGCAACAAAGAAATACAATATTACGTTTGCAATAATTTTTAATACTTTAGACTTTTTTTTCATAGGCACCTTTTTTAAATATCTCTATCTATGGGTGGCAGTTAGTACTACATTAAAAATACTCCACGTATCTTCAGCTTCGTTTTCAACTTCATACGGCATAGTGTATTTTATTTTTATTTGCTGTACTTCTTTTTCTGACAAAGTACAAACAAGCTCAACGGCTTTCGCAGATAAAAACAATTTGTCTAATCTTTCGCTTTTAACGTTTCCGTTATAGTCTATATCAACGTTTACAAAAGGAGATATTCCACCGTTTTTTGTTTGAACAAATTCAAGCAATACGTCATACTCCCCGTCAACGGCACATTTAACGTTTATCGTGTATTCAACAGATTCTCCGGGTTTTAAATCTAACTTTTCAAAAGTTAAAGTTTCACTAACCTTTCCGTCTGTCGTTATGGTAACGTTCTTTTCAAAATTTTCTTGCTCACCGGTTAAAAATATAATCAAAAGAATTGCAACGAGAATTATCACACACAATGATACTATTAAAACTCGTAATTCCTTTCTCACAATTAACCTCCGCCCTGTTTATCTAAACCACATAAATAATAGGAATACTTTTATTAATTCTACGTTTTATTGTTTGACTAATTTAGATCACAAAAATATACCGATTTTTAACCACTCTAAACAATGAAATATTGATTTGAAACTATTATAATAAACATTTTATTGATTGTCAAGTATATTTTTAAATATTTTTGTAAAATATTTGACGGGGGAATTTTAATATGTTAAATATCAAAGAGTTAAGGGAAGAAAAGAGATTGCAACAAAAAGATATTGCGACAGCACTAAATAGAACACCGGCTTGCATCTCTTCGTGGGAAACTGGCAAAACCGAACCTGCTATTGAAGATTTAAAGCAACTTGCTAGCATACTTGGAACTTCTATAGATTATTTAGTTGGATTTTCCGATGATTTCGGTAACGTAAATCTTCAAAACGAACTTACGCCCGAAATAATTAAAATAATTGAACTATTGCGTACGTTAAAAAAAGAAGACCATTATCAAGTTTTAGGTTTTGTTCAAGCGTTGCACAGGTTACAAAATCAAAATAATATTTAAAACATTATATATAATATATAAGAATTCGAATTTTTTATTAATTAATTCGACAGTAGGGGTAGTTTGCGCCATATAGCTATTTTTTCTACTATTTTTTACAAAACAAAAAAGAAAGACAGTCAAACGACTGTCTTTTTTACGTGGTTGCTTTACGAAAAGCCAAATTGAACTAAATATTTATAGTGTCTTGGCAATATTAAAAATACAAGTAAATTAGTATTGAATTTAATGTGATAAAAACTGTTTGTCGATTATAATTTTTTGTAAGGATTACTTGTGGACTTTTAAGTTGACAATATGAATAAAATATGATAAACTTTAAATATATCAACACATAAGGAGATAAAAAATGGAAGAACTTATTAAAAAACTAAAAACAGACGAAGCATTTGCAAATGACTTTAAAGCTTTTGTTAAAAATGCAAACGGCACAGTAAAGGAAGGTTGTTCAAAGATAGGTGCAGAACTCAATAAGTTTGTTATCAAAACAATAACTGATTTTGCAAAATCAAAGGGCATGTCACTTAAAGACAACGAAACCGTTAAAAAACAACTTTCTACACTTAGTAAACAAATTTGTATCCAACTTGACGAAATGATCGTTAAACAATTCAAGGCACTTGACCTTACTCAAAATTCTAAGCAATAAGCAATGATTTATATCGATTTTTTTCGGTACATTAAAGGAAAAGACACACGCTATTGTGTGTCTTTCTCTTTTTGGTTGCGGGGAGGGGATTTGCTTCTCTCGAGCCTCCCGATAAACTGTCCACTGGACAGTTTAGTCCTACGGACAAATTGCTTCGCAATTTTCTCCTAATTCAAATCCCCTCCTTCTACTTAATGACATAAAGAAAGGACCTACCTTTGGTAAGTCCTTTCTTTACGTGGTTGCGGGGAGGGGATTTGAACCTCCTGACCTTCGGGTTATGAGCCCGACGAGCTACCAAGCTGCTCCACCCCGCGATATAAATTTTTTCTTCTTTTCCTTAAGTGCTTTACTATATTATACCCTATTTGGGTTTTTGTCAACCTATTTTCCCAAAAAAGTAAAATTTAACTGTTTTTTAATTGATATTTTTTTATTACTTTGTTACAATATACCTATGAAAATCGATTTATCAAATTTGATAAATAAAAATTCGGTTGTTGCCGTTGCCGTTTCCGGAGGAAGCGACTCTATGGCGCTTTTATACTATATGCAAAAAAATGCCGAAAATCTTGGATTTTCTTTAATTGCCCTTAACGTTGAACACGGTATTCGGGGCGCAGAATCTATAAACGATTCTAATTTTGTTAAATCATATTGTATTAAACACGATATCCCCCTTTTATTTTATGCGGTTGATAGTATTACTTATGCAAAGCAAAACAAGTTATCTTTAGAACAATCGGCAAGAATTTTGCGTTATAATTGTTTTTACGATGCGTTAAGTAAAAAAAAATGCGATATTATTGCAACCGCACATCATTTAAAAGACAATGCGGAATCCGTGCTTTTTAATTTATTCCGTGGCACGGGTATTAAGGGCATTACGGGAATTGAAAAAAATTTTCAGAACAAAATTATTAGGCCTTTTTTAGAAATTTCTAAACAAAAAATCGACGAATACGTTATGGAAAACAAAATTCCGTTTGTAACTGATAAAACTAATTTCGACGATAATTTAACAAGAAATAATCTACGCTTAAACGTAATTCCTAAAATAAAAGAGATTTTCCCCAAATTTGAAGAAAGCGTTTTAAGGTTTTCTTTAATAGCCAAAGAAGACGAAGATTTTATTTATAATCTTGCCTATAAAAAACTGACTATTAAAAAAGACAAGGTTACTATAAAACTTCCCATAGAAAAACCCGTTTTATCGAGAGCAGTTATTATTGCGCTTCAAAGTTTAGGTTTAAAAAAAGATTGGGAAAAGGTACATATTGATTGTGTTTCAAAACTCATAACTCTAAAAAACGGCGCAAAAATTAATCTCCCAAAAAACATAGAGGCAATAAAAGAATACGATAAAATCGTTTTTTACGTTAAATCCGAAACGAAAAATATTAAAGTTCCCTTTTCTGTAAACACGATAAAATTCGGCGATAAAATATTAAAAATAGAAAAAGTTAATAATCCTATAAACTTGAAAGACGGGTTATATTTAGATAGAGATAAAATTCCAAATTCTTCAGTAATAAGGTCAAAATGCAACGGCGACGAGTTTACAAAATTCGGTGGTGGCACTAAAAAATTAAACGATTATTTAACCGATAAAAAAATCCCGTTAAGATTAAGAAATTCTTTACCGCTATTGGCTGACGGAAATAAAGTTCTTGCAATTTTCGGTTTAGGGATTTCAGACTTAGTAAAAGTAGACCAAAAAACAAAAAATATAATAAAAATAAACTAAAGATAAAGGAGCAACCGTGGACAACGTAAAACGCATTTTAAGCGAAAGACAAATTAAAAAAAGAGTAAAACAATTAGGCAAGATTATTTCTAAAGATTACGAGAATAAAGAACTTATAATCGTTTGTATGTTAAAAGGTGCAACCGTATTCTTTTCCGACTTAATCAGAAACTTAAAAATGCCAGTATTAACCGACTTTGCAAGACTTTCTAGTTACAGAAACGGAACGGAAAGCGGAGAACTTGAACTTGTCAACAACATTAGAACTGATATTAAAGGTAAAGACGTTTTAATCGTAGAAGACATTGTAGACAGCGGAAAAACGTTATCTTATTTTAAAAGCCTTTTAATGAAAAAAGAACCGTCTTCTATTAAAATCTGCGCATTTTTAGACAAAAAAGAAAGACGTGAAGTAGAAATAGACGTTGATTACGTCGGTTTTGATATTCCTTGCGGATTCGTTATTGGCTACGGATTAGACTATGCGGAAAAATTTAGAGAACTACCTTTCCTTGGCGAAGTTATTGACCCTAATAAATTAGATAAATAAAAATTAAACACGTAAAAAACGCATTGCTTTTGCAATGCGTTTTCTTTATTTTATATTAATTATAACGTTATTTTATGGAAAATCTTTTTTCCTTTTTTAATAACTATTCCTTCTTTAACTTTTGCCTTTTCTATAGCGTAAGCAAAATCCGTAGGTTTATCTTCGCCAACGGAAACACCGCCTTGAGAAATTAATCTTTTTGCTTCGCCTTTACTTTGACAAAGTTCACATTTTACCATAACGTCAGATAAGAAAATCTTTTCGTCAATAAAATCACTTTCTTCTAAAACTGTTGTCGGCATATTTGCTTCGTCCATTTCGCCTGAAAACAACGCTTTTGCTAATTCTTTCGCTTTATTTGCTTCTTCTTCGCCATGAACTAAACTCGTAAGTTCAAACGCCAAGATTTCCTTCTTTTCGTTAATACGGCTATCTTCCCATTTTTCCATTTCTTTAATTTCGTCCATCGGAATAAAGGTTAGCATTTTTATACATTTCATAACGTCTGCGTCGTCTACGTTTCTCCAATACTGATAAAACTCGAAAGGAGACGTTTTTTTGGGGTCTAGCCAAACTGCGCCTTTTGACGTTTTGCCCATCTTTTTGCCTTCGCTGTTTAAAAGTAACGTTATAGTCATACAATAAGCGTCTTTACCCGTTTTCTTTCTTATAAGTTCGGTACCGCCAAGCATATTAGACCATTGATCGTCTCCCCCGAATTGCATATTGCAACCGTAATGCTCAGATAGATAATAAAAATCGTAAGACTGCATTATCATATAATTAAATTCTAAAAACGAAAGTCCCCTTTCCATACGTTGTTTATAGCATTCTGCCCTTAACATATTGTTAACGGAAAAGCAAGCACCAACGTCCCTTAATAAATCTATATAATTTAGTTTTAATAACCAGTCGGCATTATTTACCATAATCGCCTTATCGTCACCAAACTCTATAAATCTTTCCATTTGTTTTTTAAAGCATTGACAGTTATTTAAAATAGTTTCAGCAGTCATCATAGAACGCATATCCGTTCTGCCTGACGGGTCGCCTATATAACCTGTTCCACCGCCTATTAAAACAACGGGACGGTTACCCGCCATTTGCAATCTTTTCATTAAGCATAACGCCATAAAATGACCTACGTGCAAAGAATCTGCCGTCGGGTCGAAACCTATATAAAATTTAGCACCGCCGTTATTTATTAATTCTTTTATCTCTTTTTCGTCGGTTACTTGTGCTATTAATCCACGCTCTTTTAATTCTTCGAAAATTTCCATTTTTATCTCCGTAATTTATGTATAAATATAAACGATTACTTATAAATTTTAGACTAAAAACCTTAAATTGTCAAGTCTAATTAGAGTTTTGTTTTTTATTTGACAATTTGGTATTTTTTTTGTAAAATATAACCTATGAAAAGTAAAAAGAAAAATCTTATTTACTCGGAAAAAATAGAAATAGACGAAAAGACAAACGAGCCGTCTATAATAAGTGTTCCTCTAGAAGACTTTGACGAAGAAAAACCGATAATAAAAACAGTAAAAAACGAAGACGTAAAAAATATTTATGACCCCGACGGAAAACAACTCGTTATGCAAAAGGTCTTCGGTGTAAGCGAAGCGGATAAATCTCTAGATAAAAGACAATTATTGTTTAAAAAGATTTTTACGGCAATATTTATCGTATTCGTTGTTTCGGTTTTGGCATATACTTTTTACAACGACTTTTTTGCTCCGAATAGCGAAAGAGACTTGCTTTCGATAGATTTCGTTATTGAAACGTTAAAATACAACTGGTTTTACGGAATTTTTGCAATAATTGCCTTAGGGTTTTGTTATTTTTTAAAGGCATTAAAACTTTCAGTTATGTGCAAATCGATGACAAAACGCTTTCATTTTAAAACGTGTTTTCAAACTGCTATTATAGGTCATTATTATAACTACGTAACTCCGCTTGCGGTTGGCGGTCAACCATTCGAAATTTATCACCTTTCTAAAAACGGAGTACACGGCGGAATTGCGTCATCACTTCCTATCGCTACGTTCTTTTTGTATCAATTAGCGTTCGTAATTTTAGGAATCGTTTCTTTGGCACTTTTGCCTTTTAACACTTTTACCGAAGCAACTTCAAAGTTTCCTACTTTTATTAACGTTTTATCTACTATAGGTCTTGTTTGTTGCTTATTTATGCCGTCGCTCGTTATACTTTTTTCCATTATTCCTCGCTTCGGCAGTATGATTGTTAAACTTGTTATGTACCTTGCCTATAAATTAAAACTCGTTAAAAATTATAAGGCAAAAACTTTCGGCATTTATAAAACTGTTATTCATAACTCAAAGTGTTTAAGAAAACTTGCAACAAGTCCCATCACTTTTATTTTAAGTTTATTAATAAGTTTTTGCGAACACTTGGCACTTTGTTCTATTGCTTATTTTACTTTAAGATTTTTCGGATTTGACTTAGTTGAACGTGGGTTTATAGAGTGGCTTTTAATAATACAATTATGTATGATTTTATACGCCGCCATTTCTTTTATCCCCACCCCCGGAAATTCGGGTGCGGCCGACCTTTCCTTTTACGTGCTTTTCTCTATCGGACTAAAATCAGGTCTTGCCTTCCCCGCAATGGTAATTTGGAGAATTTTAAGTTACTACTCTTTCATTATTATAGGTTTCATTTTTATTAGAGCGTATAAACGCAAAGAAAAGAAATAAAATTAACGTAAAAATTAAAAACCTTCGGATTTTTCCGAAGGTTTTTTCTTACTTATTTTTATGTTCTTTTATGATTTCTATATATTTTTCTTTAACTTCTTTTGCAACGTCTTCCCACGTTCTGTATATCATTTTATATGCATTTTCGCCAACTTTTTTCATAAACTCCGGCTCTTTTATAATCTCTATAATTCTGTTTGCGTAATCATTAGCCTCTTCTTTTGCCAAAAATCCGCTTACGTTATCTTCTATCATTTCCGAAGTGCAAGCGCCTTTTATCATTAAAGCAGGAAGTTTATGACATGCGGCTTCTATTCCGCTAACAGAAGCCATATCGAAAGTTGAAGGGAAAAGCAACAAATCGCTTCTTAAATAATAGCCTTGTAATTTTTTTCTGTCCGAAACGTTGCCCGTAAAAATACATTTATCTAAAATGCCGAGATTAGTTGCGTATTCTACCAACTCTTCGTAATCGAATCCGCCACCGACAAAAAGCATTTTATAATCAACGCCTTTATCTTTTAATATTTTAAGGGAGTCGCAAATTAATTTTAAATTTTTATACATTGCCATACGGCCTACGAAACAAAAAACGTTTTTTTGACCGTATAAATCGTGTTTTTTATTAACTTCTTCTATTAATTCTTGGAAATTTTCAGGATAAACGTAATCGGTGCCGTTTCTTATTACTTCAATATTACCCTTATAACCGTATTGTCTTAAAAAATTACAAGATGCATTAGAAACCGTCCATACGCTATCGGCATTATTGTAAACTTTAGAAATAAATTTAATCATAAATTTAACTAACGGCTTAAAACCTTTTAAAACTCTTTCAAAATCTTGATGATATTGTGTGTGAAGGGTTGCGACTACGGGAATTTTATTACGTTTTGCAAATTTTACCATATATCTTCCCAGAGTAAAAGGTGTGTGAACGTGTATTATATCAAAATTTTCGGACTTTAATTTTTTGCTAAAATTTTTATCTATACTAGGCTCTGCTAAACGGTAATCTTCGGGTGCCGTTAAAGAATTGCACCTTATTACTTCAAACTCTTCGTTATCTACGTATTTTAATTTTTTATTCGCCATAGGACAAGCGAGTTTTGCCGTAGATATTCTGTTTAATTCTTTAGTGTAGTTTTTAACTGCGTTTATCGCCCCGTCTACGTTTGGATAATAAGAATCTACTACTTCTAATATTTTAAGGTCTTTATTTTCTGTCATTTTCGTTTCCTTTTTTCTTAACGTTTTCTTCCGAATTTTCTGCACAAGCCAAAATTACCAGAGTTATTACGTGAATAAATATATCCATGCTCGCCGCCTGGTCTGTAATTCCCGAAAGTTCGATTATTAAAATAATTAATATCAATACAAGTTTATTCTCTTTATGACCAGAAAATAACGTTTTGTATTTATAAAAATAAAAAATCGCCATCAAAATACAGCCTACTACTCCGAGCGAAGTTATCCATTGAACGACCGTGTTATGCGCCAAAACGAGATTCATATTATATACGTATTTGCCTTCTTTACATATAAAGCCTATTCCGAAAAAAGGACTTGAAGTAAACTTCTCTAAATAAAATTTCCATAAATCTCCACGGGATTCGAATATGCTGAATTCTTTTTCAATAACCGTGTTATACGCTTCTTCCACAACGCCCCAACAAAAAACAAGTAGTGCAATAATAACTAAAGAGAAAAAGCTTAAAACGTAACAAAACATCATTTTATTATCAGAATTTTTAGTCATTACAATAAACATAAATATCAAAAACAAAAATCCTAATAAAATAGCCATTCTGCAATTTAAGAAAATTAATATAAAAGAATATAAAATGCCTGCAAGTATAAGCATTAAAAAGTCATAATCCTTACTAACGCCTATTCCGAAACAACCTTCCATGCCGAGTAAAATAAAAATGGAAGCGACGTTAACGTTTTGTGCGCCTATAATTCTTAAATTCAATTCAAAATCTCCGTTAAAGAATATAAAATCCATTAACGCCTGCAAGCAAATTGAAATTGCGATATATAAAAATAAATGATATAAATATTCTTTTAAATTCGACGTACAGTTTAACGCTATTAAATACAAAAACAAAGAGGCAACCGAAAGCCCTAAAGTAATTAAAAATACCGTTATATCAAAAAAACCTATAACTCCTGCAAGTAAAAAACCCACGTCCGCAATAAGTAGCGGATAAAACATCTTGCCCTTTTTAACTTTTCCCTTACTTATTATAATATTTTTGAAAATAAAATAAATAAAAGTTAAAACGGCAATAGAGATACAAACGATATAAAAAATCCAGTTAGGGTGACGTTCGATATCCGATATTGCAAAAGAAACGTAAAAAACAGGCATAAAAATACTTTTTACGTCATCGCAAAATAAAAGAACGGCAACGACGAAAAAACAGTAAAACCCTACCGTTACGCTTGTCGCTCTTAAAAAATACAATATTATTGAGATAAAAATAAAAACGGGAATAAAATAAATTGATGAAAAATAATTTTTAATTTTATCCGTTAAACTTTTACAATCCATTAACTCACTACTTTTTAATTTCTTCTATAAAACGCTTAATTCTGTCCGTCGCTTCAATTAAACTCTTCATAGAATAAGCGTAAGAACATCTTATATAATATTTGCCGAATTCACCAAATGCGTCTCCGGGGACAACGGCAACTTTTTCTTTATCTAATAATTTAAGTGCAAACTCTTCGCCCGTTAAGTTAAGACTTTTAACCGACGGAAAAATATAAAATGCACCTTTCGGCTCAAAGCATTTTAACCCCATATCGTTAAAAGTTTTATACATAAACTTTCTTCTTTTATCGTATTCGGCTTTCATTTCGTTTACGGAATTATACCCGTCTTCTTTGCCTTTAACTAAGCCCGTTAATGCGCCGTATTGTGAAAAAATCGGTGCGCAAATTGCAGTATATTGATGAATTTTAAGTAAAGCGTCTTTAATAGGCTTTGGTGCACAAACGTAACCTATTCTCCAGCCTGTCATAGCAAACGCCTTAGAAAATCCGCTTATTAAAACAACCCTGTCTTTTAATTGTGGAAAAGACGCAATAGAAACGTGATTTTTTTCGTAAGTCAATTCTCCGTAAATCTCGTCCGAAATAACTAAAAGGTCGTGTTTTAATATAATAGGAATTATGTTTTCTATATCACGTTTTGTCATAATTCCGCCCGTAGGGTTATTAGGATACGGGAAAATTATAGCCTTTGTTTTTTCGGTTATAACTTTTTCTAAATTTTCGGGAGTTAAAATAAATCCGTTTTCTCCCGAACAAGGAACAGAAACGGCTTTACCGCCCAAAAGTTCTACGCAGGGTTTATAAGAAACGTAACTTGGATCGGGAATTAATATTTCGTCTAACGGAGAAACTACCGAACGCAAAGTAATATCTATCGCCTCGCTAGCCCCTAAAGTTATAACTATATCGTCATAAGAATAAGAAACGTTAAAACGAGATAATAAATAATCGGAGATTTCCTTACGTAATTCAATTAAGCCACTGTTTGAAGTATACTGAGTATATCCCTTTTTAATTGCCGAAATACCGGATTCACGAATTTCCCAAGGCGTGATAAAATCCGGCTCGCCAACCCCTAAAGAGATAACGTCCTTTCTTTCGGAAACTATATCGAAAAACCTTCTTATCCCCGAAGGTTTTAGGCTTTTTGCTTTATCACTAATAAAATCTCTCATTGTTATAAAATTTGTTCTCTTTTATCAACGTTAGAAACGGCGATATGCCCTTCTAATTTATATTTCTTTAAAATAAAATGCGTTTGAACACTAACTATTCCGTCTATAACCGAAAGTTTTTCGGAAACGAATTTAGATATATCGGTTAAATTTTTACCTTTAACAAAAACTGCAAGATCAAACCCACCGCTCATTAAATAAAGACTTTTAACTTCGTTAAAATTATAAATCTCTTCGGCATAAGAATCAAAGCCTTGTAATTTTTGCGGAGCAACTTTAACTTCTATAAATGCTTCAACCCCGTTTTCGTCGAGTTTTTCCGTGTTAATAATCGCCGAATATTTGACTATAACACCGTTTTTTTCAAGTTCTTCTACGGCGGAAGTTATTTCCTTTTCGCTTTTTCCGAGCATTGCAGATAATTGAGACGCCGTATATTTGGCGTTTTCACTTAACAAATCTATTAAAGATTTCTTTAATTCGTCCATAAAAGTTCTCCTAAAATTTCTTTTACTTATTTTAACCTTTTTTACAAATTTTGTCAACTTAATAAGTTGATTTAGAATCTCTCTTATGCTAAAATAAAAAAGTAAATAAGGAAAATTTATGATAAGAATTTGGGCAAAGGTAATAAAAGACGAAAAAATTATAAAACAATACGTTTTAGAAAACACTTTAAGTATGGATTATTCCGTATTTTTTGATTACGTAAGAGAAATTTGCGAGAAATTAGAAGTTCCTACCCCCGTTTTAATTAAAACGCATATATTTAATTATGCAAAATATAACTTCGTTAGATTTAAAAAAGAAGATTTTGTCGAAAATATCAATTTTGATAAATTAATTTTGGAAAACGCTTTTTTATAATTTTACTTGTATTAAATTTTAAATACTGCGCACTATATTTAGCGGGGGAAATTATGAAAGTTACAACCATAATTGCATTTAGTCTTGTTTTAATCGGCGCACTTGTTTGGCTCGTTGTCGGAATTTTTAACTTTAATGTCGTAGCCTTCTTGTTCGGCGTTGGCGCAGAAGCATGGATTGCAAGAATAATTTATACTCTTGTAGGCCTTTCGGCTATTTGGCTAATGTTTTACTGGGCAATTTACAAGCCTTTTAGAACAATGAACTAAAAAATCAATCAAAAAAGAAAAAACCGTTTTTATTAAACGGTTTTTCTTTTTTAAATTTTATTTTTCTCTCTTAACTTAATAAGTGAAAAATATAGCGCTCCGCCAAGCAAATAAACGGAAATAAACTCTCCTAAAAAAATAATTAAACATTGAATTATATAAACGTATTCGTTTTTCCCGTAAAAAACATACCAAATAAGCGGAATAAATAAAGCATTAAGTAATACTGGGAAAAGCCCGCCTACAATAAATTTTAATATGGGTTTTTTTATCATTTTTCCTACTATAAAAGTTAATACGGAAGATAAAAGAGTAACTAAACTCCCTAAAATTATATCTAAAACCGCACACCCCGTTATTAAATTAGAAATAATACACCCGATAAATAGCGCAGGAATAGATTCAAAAAAGAATAACGGCAAAACGGTAAGCGCTTCCGATATTCTGATTTGAATATTCCCGCTAGAAACAGGAAAAACGGCAAGAGTTAAAACAACGTAAAGCGCACCTATTATTCCCGCTCTTGTTATTTTTTTGGAATTAAACTTAATCATAAAAAAACCTTTTATCAAAAACAATCGATAAAAGGTTATTTTATTAACTTTTTTCGGTTGTTTTATAGAAGTGTTTTCCGAAAACCTTCTTAAAAATATTTTACCATTAACTTTTTCTTTTAGCAAATGTTTTAGTATAAAAATCAAAAAAAGTATTGAC
>JAZUKR010000097.1:0-2834 GCA_045643385.1 Christensenellaceae bacterium
CTATTATATTTTTATTAGAGTGTGCAAAGAGAATAACTCTAAATCCCATATAAGCGTATTTGTCCGATATGTTAGAAATTAATTTATATTGTTCTTTATTTAAAATAAATTCCGGAGCGCCGAGAGCATAAGTTCCCATATTTTCAAAGGAAACCGCCGAAAATTTTCTTGATGAATTAAAAGATAAAACCGAAACGGGCGAATATAGTAAATCGTTTCCAAAACGGTCGAAAAGAGCGATCGCCGTTTGGTTGTTGTCTTGTAAACTGCGATTCATTGAACTTATAATTCCGTCGATATTTATCGGCGAATTATTAATTTCTACAATTTCCTTAACGTGTAATTTCCCGTCCGTAATAGTTCCTGTTTTATCGAAACAAATGGTATCTACTCGTGCAAGCATTTCGAGAGAATATAAATCTTGAACCAGCGTATTGTTTTTGGCAAGTTTAATAACGCCTACCGCTAACGCCATACTTGTTAATAAAAACATTCCTGAAGGTATCATCCCGATAACTATAGTAGAAGTTTTACTTACGGTTTCTATAATGCCTTCGCCCGCTATTAAGGATTTGAAAATCCAAATACCCGTTATAGGGACTATACAAATACTTATTAACTTAATTAAAAGGTTAAGAGAAGTTATAAGTTCAGAATGCGGTTTTTTGTATTTTTTTGCTTTAGCGGAAAGTTTTTCAACGTAATTGTCTTTACCGACTTTTGTCGCTATTGCATATGCGATTCCGCTTGTAATAAAACTTCCGGATAGGAGTTCGTCGTCAACGGTTTTTTTAATAGCAACTGATTCGCCGGTAAGAAGTGCCTCGTTAACGTCTACGGTTCCGTATAAAAGTTTACAGTCGGTTGGTACTTGATCGCCGATAGAAAGTTTAACAATATCGTCTAAAACTATATGTGTTGAAGGGATAACGGTTTCAATTCCGTTTCTTATTACCGTTGATTTGTTATTAGTAAGTATTGAAAGTTTATCTATACAAACTTTAGCTCTAAATTCTTGAATTAAACCTATAGAAATATTTGCTAAATAAATAATAACGAAAAAGAAATTAGAAATAGGCGCTTTAATTAATATTAAAGCGACGCAAACAAAAACACCTAATAAATTAAAGAAAGTAAAAAGGTTGCCGACAAGTATTGCAAAAATAGACTTTGAATATTTTTTCGAAGTCTTATTCAGTAAATTTTGTTGGATTCTTGTTTTTACTTGATTACGGTTTAATCCCTTATCGTAACTCGGAAAAAAACGTTCTATTTCTTGCTGTTTTCTTTTCATTTTTTTTCTTATAATATGATATTAACGAGTCTGTTTTTAACTACTATTAATTTTTTAATTTGTTTATCTTTTAACTCCAAAGATATTTTTTCGTCTTTATAAAGTAATTCACGAATAACGTCTTCTGTCGCATCGTTTGGAACAAGCATTTTAGATCTTAATTTGCTGTTAATCTGAATTGCTACTTCAACTTCGTCTAAAACTAATGCTTTTTCGTCGCATACGGGGTAGTTTTCGTAGAATATAGAATCTTTATTTCCTAATTTTTCCCAAATTTCTTCGGAAAAATGCGGAGCGCAAGGTGCTAATAAAATAATAAGTTTTTCGTAACATTCTCTAAATAATAAAAGATTTTTGTTTTCTAAACCGTCGTATTTAGAAAGTGCGTTAACAAGTTCCATAAGTCTAGCAATGCCGGTATTAAACGAAAAATGTTCCATATCGTTATCTACGTTTTTAATGGCAAAGTTAGTTGCGTATAAAAGTTCCTTTCCGTCTTTATCGAGGGGAGAAACGTTTTCTTTTTTAACTTTTAATATATTTTCGCTAAGCCTTTCAACTCTGTCTAAGAATTTAACTATTGCTTTAAATCCGTTATCGTCCCACGGACCGCCTTCGGTATAAGAGAAACCGAACATAAGATATAATCTTAAAACGTCAGAGCCATATTGTTCTACGTAAGGGTCGGGGGCAATAACGTTGCCTTTAGACTTACTCATTCTAAACCCGTCAGGCCCTAAAATAACGCCTTGGTGAACGAGCGATTTAAACGGTTCATCAAATTTAAGATATCCCATATCTCTTAATGCTTTAGTAATGAATCTTGCATATAAAAGATGCATACAAGCGTGTTCTGCACCGCCGACGTATTTGTCTACGGGTAGCATTTTGTTTATTTTGTCGGGGTCAAAAGGCATATCCGAGTTTTTAGCGTCCGGGTATCTTAAATAATACCAACTTGAACAAACGAACGTATCGAGCGTGTCAGGATCCCTATGTGCAGGTCCACCGCAAATAGGACAAGTTGTTTCCATAAATTCTTTGCATTTTTTAAGAGGAGATTCTCCGTCCGGCGTAAACTCAACGTTCATAGGAAGTTTAACGGGTAAATCCTTATACGGAACAGGTACGATACCGCATTTATCACAATGAATAACAGGTATAGGTGCGCCCCAATAACGTTGCCTTGAAACAAGCCAATCACGAAGTCTATAGTTAGTTTTGTGTGCACCCTTATTTTCTTTTACTAATTTATTTATAATTGCCTTTCTTGCTTCTTCACTTGTTAAACCGTCAAAACCTAAACTGTTTATTACTATTCCGTCTTCGGTATAAGGCAATTCTTCGTTGTTCTTTCCTTTAATTACTTGATTTATGGGAAGACCGTATTTTTTAGCAAAAGCAAAATCTCTGTCATCATGCGTCGGAACCGCCATAACAGCACCGGTTCCATACTCAACAAGTGCATAATCTGCAGTCCAGAGCGGGAACGTTTCTCCTGTGAATGGGTTTATACAGTGTGTACCAAGAGGTACACCGG
>JAZUKR010000098.1:0-1943 GCA_045643385.1 Christensenellaceae bacterium
ATAATATTACAAAAGAAATTACCGTTACGGAAAACGATGCAAATGTTGTTGAAAAAGTAGACGACGGTGCAGTAACAGAACAAAAGAAAAACGTTTCTAAAACTAAAAAGTCTGAAATGGAAGCCGCTTTTGACAACATTAAACCCAGTCGTGATTTTAAGATTGGGCAAATCGTAGTTGCAAAAATATCTTCTGCAAATAGTGATGGATTAACTATATCGCTTAAAAATGCAAAACAAGATTTTGATCTTCCTGCGTCTGAAATGTTAAACGAATATAACGTAGACGATTATAAAGATAAAATAGGTGAAGACATTCGTGTTATGGTTACTTCAAAAGGACCTATTAAATTCTCCGAAAAGGCGATGGCAAAAGTTCTTGCTAACGAAGCCGAAATAGAAGAAGTTAAAAACGGTAAGATTTTTGAAGCCGTTGTTGACGGAACTAATAAAGGCGGTTTAACTGCCAAATATTCCGGATATCAAGTATTTATTCCTGCTTCTCAAATTAAATTGGGTTTTGTTAAAGATTTAGAAAAATTTGTTGGCAAAACTTTAAGATTAAAAGCGGAATCTGTTGAATCTAAAGGAGCAAGACGTCAAATTGTTGCTTCTCAAAAAGTAATATTAGCTAAAGAAAAAGAAGAACGTGATGCAGAAAGAGCAAAATTTGAAGAAGAGTTTTTCTCTTCCATTTCTGAAGGCGACGTTGTTTTAGGTAAACCCGTTAGATTTGCAAAATTCGGTGCCTTTATAGACGTTAACGGATTTGACTGTTTAGCTCATATATCAGATCTCTCTTGGAGAGGTTGTTCCGATTGTTCTGAAATTTTGGAAATCGGTAAAGAATATGAATTCTTAATATTAAAAATCGATCAAGAAACAAAGCGTGTTTCAGTAGGTTATAAACAATTACAACCAAAACCTTGGGATACTATTTTAGAAAGATACGCCGTTGGTGACGTTGTTAAAGGTAAAGTTGTAAGAATTGTTCCCTTTGGTGCTTTCGTTGAAGTTGAAAAAGGAATAGACGGTCTTATTCACGTTTCTCAAATTTCTGATAAGTGGCTTGAAAATCCTGTTTCTGCTTTAGAAGTTGGTCAAGAAGTTGATGCTAAAATTTTAGATATCAATCCCGAAAAAGAAAAACTTACTTTATCTATTAAGGCATTACTTATAGAAAATAAACCTAAAGTAGAAGAAAGTGAAGAAGAAAACGCTGAAATCGAAGAAAAGAAGTCTAAAGGCAAAAAACGTTCTAAAAAAGAAGAAGAACCTAATGAAGAAGAATTAAGAGAATGGAAAGATTCTGAAAATATTGGAACTTCTATTGCCGATTTGATTAATAAAGACTAATTAATAAATTAAACCGTGAACAAAAAGTTTGCGGTTTTTTTATACATATTATAAAAAATGCTTCATATATTTTAATGTATGAAGTCTTTTTTTTGTGCAGAAAGATTTGAAAAAGCATTTAACAATTTATCTTTAAATAAATTATCACAAATTAGATTAAGAGTTAATTATCCCATAATTATTGAATATTTTAATAAAGAATTTTATCTTTCTGAAAAAGGAGCGAGTATAGATAAAAAAAATTCTTTAATTGCAACAAAAAGTGACATAGATGGCATTTTAGATATAATTACGGAAAATTCTTTATATTCTTTTAACGAAGAAGTTAAAAATGGATATATAACGCTCAAAAACGGAATAAGGGTAGGACTCGGCGGGAAATGTGTCGTAGAAAAAGAAGAAGTTTTAACAATTAAAGATATTGAATTTTTAAATATAAGAATTCCTCATTTAATAAAAAACGTTTCAAATAAAATATGGGAATACATAGTTAACGGAGATAAAGTATATAATTCTTTAATTATTTCTCCACCTTTTGGCGGTAAAACTACGCTTTTAAAAGATATTTCATTAAAAATAAATGATATT
>JAZUKR010000099.1:0-2645 GCA_045643385.1 Christensenellaceae bacterium
CTTGATTGTAAAGTTATGTGCATACCCCGACGTTGTTTTAAAACAAATATATGATTATATACTAGACCATTATAAACTATTTTATTATACAATATTGTACCCACTTATAAAGGACGGTGAAAACAATGAAAAATGTACAACTAATTAACGCAACTAACCAAAAACAATACACCGTTACACAATTACGTCGTGAAGTACGACAAATGAAAAGAACGGTTAATTATATACTAGACCATAGCAAAGGTATGTTAAATTATCAAAATTCCCTTGAATTTTTAGACGATTTCAAATATGGTGAAAAGGGTGTTGAATTTAAACAAAATGTTGATTATATGCGTAAATCACAATTGAAAGAAGTATACAACCAACTAGCACAAGTAATCAATTATGATGTTGAAACGGAAGTATATCACCAATTTGAAACAAAAAAAGACCGTGACACACTTGCACGTATTAACAAAGCAAGACGTGAAGCAAATTTGACCCCGTTGACTATGAACCAAATGCAAGAATATTTTAATATAAAAGAAAAATACGGTGAATTTTTTGATGATAAATACGCATACCGTGAAGTTGTTAATTTGATTAAAACAAACAACCGACGTGGTAAGAAAAAAGCAAATATACTAGATATGATACGTGAAACTGAAAAAGAACTACAAGACGCAAACGAACCACATACAACAAGTGATGTTATTGCCCGTATCAATCAAAAATTAGGTTATACCGATAGTGATAAAATAGACCCAAAAACCGGAATGAAGATATAATATGGAATTATACACAAATCAGTTACAACAAGCACAATTTAATATACCAAGACACGGAAAAGGAAAAAAACACATTATTAAGTGTTTAGATATTTTTACGTTTGACCTTGAAAACACAAATGCGTGGGTAACTGATAACGGTGATGTAATACCGTACGAAACCGGGAAAGATAACGACTATTGGTTATCATTAACCCCTACGTCATTGGTGTATATATGGCAATTTTCAATAAATGATAAAGTGTATTATGGACGTAATCTTGAAGACTTTTTACAAGTGTTGGACGATATGCCGAAAGACGCAAAGTGTCAAATTTTTGTGCACAATCTTTCGCATGAATTTTGTTTCTTACGGAACATATTGACGGTTAAAAATGTTTTTGCACGTTCACCACATTCACCAATGAAATGTAGTTTTGTCGAATATCCTAACATAGAATTTCGTTGTAGTTATACAATGACAAATTTAAGCCTTGAAAATTGGGGTAAACAAATAGGTTTTTACAAGAAAACCGGACAACTTGATTATGATTTATTGAGAACACCTTTGTCAAAACTAGAACCGGACGAACTTGAATATGCTGAATATGATTGTCTTGTTGTGTATCACGGAATTTTAAAAGAACTTGAAACATATGACACCGTTTTTGATATTCCGTTAACATCGACCGGGAAAGTAAGGAAAATTTGTAAAGAATTATTGTTCCAAGATAGTAAATATCAAAACTATATCAAATCACTTGTACCACAATATGACGAATATAAAATACTTCAACAATGTTTCGCCGGTGGTGTTACACATTGTAACCGTTTACATAGTGACACCGTGATAGATAGTAAAGATATTGGTTGTGTCATCGGTCATTTTGATTTTTGTAGTAGTTATCCCACGGTTTTATTGACCGAAAAATACCCGTGTTCGCCTTTTCAACGACGCACCGAAAAGTGGATACCAAAACCAAGTGACAAATATGCTTTTATATATCACTTACGTTTTACTAATATTTACAATACAAATTTTAATAGTTATTTACAAATAAGTAAGTGTATAATAACCGGGCACGTGGTTCGTGATAATGGACGTATAATATCGTGTGACGGTACACTTGAAATTACTTGCACGGACGTAGATTTTGAAATAATTAAAATGTTGTATGATTGGGATAGGATTGAATTACTTGACAGTTATTACGCAAGGAAAGATTATTTACCACGTGAATTTTTAAATTACATTTTAACACTTTATTCCGACAAGACAACACTAAAAGGTGTTGACGGTATGGATGACTTTTATATGTTACAAAAAGGACGTTTGAATAGTTTGTACGGTATGACAGTTACGGCACTAATTTCACCGGATTGCAACCTTATCGGTGACGATTGGGTGTCAAGTTGTTTAACACGTGAAATGGTTGAAAAGAAGTTAAACGACTTACGAAGTAAAAGATACAAACACGGTGATACAAGATATTTTTTAAATTATGCTTGGGGTGTTTGGTGTACGGCATACGCACGTTTAAATTTGTTTCGTTGTATATGTTGCCCCGGTACACGTAACGGTCGTGATGTATACTATTATGATACCGATAGTATATTTTGTAAGGGTAAACCGGACTATACTTGGTATAATAACGAAGTTGATGAAAAATTGAAAAAGGTGTGTGAAGTTAGAAAACTAGACTATAATAAAACACGTCCACTTGATAAAAAAGGAATTGCACACCCATTAGGGTGGTTCGATAGTGAAGACGATATACTACAATTTAAGTGTATTCACGCAAAATGTTATTGCGAACGACGTGAAGATAATAAACTACATATGACTATTTCGGGTATTAATAAAAGTGCCGTTGAATTACTAAATGATGATATTAA
>JAZUKR010000100.1:0-1597 GCA_045643385.1 Christensenellaceae bacterium
GCAAATAATATTTATATGACGTGCGGTGTTGCTGCAAGTTTGACTATTTCTCTAAAAAGTATTTGCGTAGACGGTGATGAAGTTATTGTTTTTGCCCCGTTTTTTACTGAATATAGAGTTTTTGTTAATAATGCTAACGCAAAACTTATAGTTTCTAATCCAAATTTAGAAGATTTCCAAATAGACGTTGATAATTTTGAATCACTAATTACAGAAAAAACGAAAGCGGTTATAATAAATTCTCCTAATAATCCGAGCGGAGTTATTTATTCCGAAGAAACTATAAAAAAAGTTTGCGATATACTTTATAAAAAAGAAAAAGAGTATAACAAGGTTATCTATTTAATAACGGACGAGCCTTATAGAGAACTTGTTTACGGCGATATAAAAGTACCGTTTATTATGAATTATTACGACGACACTATAGTTTGCTATTCTTTTTCTAAATCATTATCAATCCCCGGCGAACGTTTAGGTTATATCGCTGTAAGTAATAAATTAAAAGAAAGTGAAAAGGTTTATTTATCTGTATGTGGTGCGGGTAGGTCTTTAGGGTACGTTTGTGCACCGAGTTTATTCCAGCACGTTATAGGAAAGGTTTTAGATGCTAAAGTTGATATTTCCGTTTATAAAGAAAATAGAGATTTATTGTATAATGCTTTAACCGAATACGGTTTTAGTTGCGTTAAACCGGACGGTGCTTTCTATTTACTTGTTAAATCGCCCGAGAAAGATGCGTATAAATTTTATGAAAATGCAAAAAATCACGAAATTTTGGTTGTTCCTTGCGACGACTTTGGAGTAAAGGGTTTTGTTAGAATTGCATATTGCGTAGATAAGAAAAGAATAGAAAATTCTCTTCCTGCTTTTAAGAAATTAGCACAAGAATATAATTTGTAATATGTAAAAATCTCGCTTAAAAATTTTAAGCGAGATTTTTTATTTTATAAAGACCTTGCGATTTTCGTATTGTCTTTTTTTCTGTTTTGGAGTTCTTTAATGGGGTGGCTTTTATCTTGATATCTGTAATCTTGTCCGTTCTTTTTTATTACTTTTTCAATTACTAAATGGCTAGCGATATCGTTTTCGTTTTCTATAATATTGCTTTGATATTTAAAAAAGTCTGAATTTTGTTTTAGTCTTAAAACGTCTATATACTTTTCTCTGTTACCTGTTAGCATTATAGTTCTTTCTAAAACACGTCTAACGTATTCTTTGTTTGTACCGAGTTTTAGAAGAGTTGGGAATTCGCCGTCCTCGATTACTTCTTTATAACTTGTGTTTTCGTATTTTTTAAGCATTTCACATGCAATTTTAAGGTGCGCACACTCCATTTCGAAATGTTCTTGCCAAATCTTTTTTATTTGGATATTATCTTCTTCGCAAAATGCCGAATAATATAAATACGATTCGGTATATTCGTGTAATACCCATTGTTTTAGCCAAGAACAATTAGGGTCTTTTAAACTCTCGTATTGAGAAACGTGTTCTTCTTCGACCATTGCTATTTCAGAATATAATTTTCTTCCCAAATTGTTTTTATACCATTGACTTATATTCATATAATAATTCATTGTTTGTTGTTCCGCACCTGTTA
>JAZUKR010000101.1:0-2313 GCA_045643385.1 Christensenellaceae bacterium
TATTGGTTCAGACGTTCCACCTTATTCAATTGTGGTTGGTAACCCTGCAAAAGTAATAAAAAAGCGTTTTGACGATGAATTAATTTCTTTATTAGAAGAATTAAAATGGTGGGATTTGGAAATAAAAGAAATCAATAAGATTATACCTATTTTATCTTCTTCTAATTTAGACGAAGTAAAAAATAAAATAAAAGAATTGCTTAAAAAAAGGAGATAATTATGAATAAAGTCCCTACAATTAAAGACAATAACGTTCCTGTAAAAAATCAAATGAAAAATTCTAACGAATATTATTTTTTGGGGGACAGTTTAGCAAAGACAAGAATTTTGATTTTGGGAAATTCTATTACAAGACACGGACCTAGTGACGATTTAAAATGGTATAACGATTTTGGTATGGCAGCAAGTAGTAAAGATAAAGATTACGTTCATGTTTTATATAATAAACTTTATAAGGCAAAAAAAGACGTGTATTTTATGGTGTATCAATCTTCTTTTTGGGAAATAAATTATAAAAAAGAGGACGTATTAGATCATTTTACTTTGGCAAGAGATTTTAAGCCTGACGTTATTATTTTTAGGCTTGGCGAAAATGTTGTTGGCTTAGATTGGGGCGTACTTGAAAACGAATTTCAAGATAAATTAGACAATTTTATGAATTATCTTAAAACCCCATCTTCTAAAATTTTGTTAACTACTACTTTTTGGGAATATCCTTGTATTAATACGCACGTTATTCCTAATCTTTCTAATAAATACGGAGTAGAATATGCAGATTTATGTATTTTAGGAAAGTTGTCAAAAAATATGGCTTTAGGCAAATTTGAGCATTCGGGAGTTGCTATGCACCCCGGTGATTTGGGTATGAAAAATATTGCAGAATCAATTTTTAATAAACTTATAAAAATTATATAATACTTTAATTTAATAGAAATAAAATTTTAAAAACATAATAAACGGAAATGAGTTTACATGAAATTTAAGTGAAATAACTAATAAGTTATTAAAAAATTGTTTTAACATTTTAAAAGTAAAAAATCGTTTTGCGAATTGCGAAACGATTTTTATTTTGGCAGGGGAGACGCGACTCGAACACGCAACCGGCGGTTTTGGAGACCGCTGCTCTACCAATTGGGCCACTCCCCTAAGGCATAATGATTATACGATAAAATTTTTTGTTTGTCAAACGTTTTGTCTTGAAAAAATTTAGATATTATTAATAATATTTGACTTTAAGTATTGATTATTGTAAAATATAAAAAAGGTGAATTATGAAGTATAATTATAAACTTGGAATAATTGGCGCCGGATTTATGTCTAATGCTATAATTAAAGGCGTTATCGGCAGTAAGAAATTACGCTCTAATGAGATAATAGTTAGTGATATTAACGAAGATTCTCTTTCTAAATTAAGTAAAATCGGCGTTAATACAACAACTGATAATTTATTTTTATGCAAAAATTCCGAGTTTGTTTTGCTTGCAATAAAACCACAGACTTTTAAAGCTATTAAAGAAAGTTTTATCGGCATTGATAATAAAAAAATAATTTCAATTATGGCAGGTGTTACTATTAATTCTATTAAAAGTAGTTTTAGTAATTCATTAGTTTGTAGATGCATGCCTAATACTCCGTGTTCTATAGGGTATGGGGCGATAGGCGTTGATTTAAATGACTTTTCAAATAAGGTTGATAAAGAATTCGTCTTGGGCATTTTATCGTCTTTAGCGTGTGTTGAACAGGTCAAAGAAAAGAATTTAAATATTGTTACAGGAATTAGTGGAAGTTCGCCTGCTTATTTTTATTTATTTTCTAAATGTATGATAGACTATGCCGTTAAAAAGGGAATAAAAGAAGATGTTGCTAAAAATCTTGTTGCGTCAACTATGGTTGGTAGCGGGAAAATGATTTTGAATAATCCCGATAAGAAAATTGAAGATCTAATTAATGCTGTTTGTAGTAAAGGGGGAACAACTATCGAAGCGGTTAATACGTTTTGCGATATGGGACTAGACGATATCGTTACTAAAGCACTAGACTCTTGTATAAATAGAGCTAAGGAATTGGAAGAAAATTCATGAAGGAAGTAATTATTTATACCGATGGTGCTTGTAGCGGAAACCCGGGAAAGGGCGGTTACTGTGCAATATTAATCTATAACGGTATTGAAAAAATAGTTAAAGGTAGTGAACTTAATACTACTAACAACAGAATGGAACTTCTTGCCGTGATTAACGGATTAAAGCAATTAAAGGAAAAATGTTCTGTTAAAGTTTTTTCTGATTCTCAGTATATTACGGACGCTTTTTGTAA
>JAZUKR010000102.1:0-1955 GCA_045643385.1 Christensenellaceae bacterium
TTGCGAGAAAATCTTTCTCGCAAAATAAAGCGCAAAACTCGTTTTGCATATAACTTTTAACCATAAGGTTAAAAATATAACTATTATATCTTTTGTGGACAAGAAAAGCCCACTATATTTCACTCTCGTGAAGTATAGTGGGCTATACTTTTGTCATATATGAAAATCCCTATGAGAAGACACCTTTACTCCGCATTTTTTTATTTTAAATAAAACTATCTGTACATTTTCAATTTATTCTTTATTATTTCTACTTCAAAAGGAATATTATCGTATAACTCTCCGTCTACGTTAAGTGTACAAGGTTTAATAGAGGCAATTTTAACGCTTTCTAATTTTTCGCTAAGCGTTTCTTTAACGTTTAATATTTTCCCCTTTTTAAGTTTAATAAAGGTTGGAATAATTTTTAATTTTTTCATTGACCTAACTACTAAAAAGTCAAGTTTATTATCGGTAGGGTCTGCTATAGGGCAAATAGGGATTCCACCTCCGTATCTATAACCGTTTGCAACGCAAACTATAAAAGAGCGGTATTTTTCTTCTTTGCCGTTAATTAAAACGTTAAAATCTGAATATTTGAAATTAAGAAGCGTTTTAATTAAACATTTTGTATAGCCCCATTTAGTTTTCTTTTTTAAATTCTCGTATCTTTTTAAAACGTCTACGTCTATACCCGTGCCTATAATGTTTATCCCACGTACCGACGGCATTTGCATAAAGTCAGTATATTTTGGCGTTCCTTTTAAAATCAAGTCTAACGCTTTAACAGGATTTTCCGGAAGATTTATTGACGCTGCGAAATCGTTACCCGTTCCGCAAGGGATTAGCCCTAAATTTACCTTTTCAAAATTAGAAAACCCGTTAATTACTTCGTGAAGCGTTCCGTCTCCGCCAACGCATATAATATCCGTTGCGCCGTTTTTTATTAATTCATCGGTTAAAAGTATTGCGTCTTTATGACCTTTCGTATAATGAAATTTATATTCTGCCTTTTTTTCTTTAAGTCGGTTTTCTATTAAAGAAATGTTGCTTTGCATATTTTTGCCGTTTTTTCCACCGGCAATAGGGTTAATTATAAAATCAAGCATTTTCGTTTCCTTAAAAATTTTTACTATAACATTGTACTACATAATTGTCAAAAAAACAAGTTTTATGATAAAATAGTTACATGTTTAACGATTTTAATAATAAAATAATAAACTTAGCAAAAAATCTTGATTGCCCGTTATACGTAGTTGGCGGTTCGGTTAGAGATTTTATGCTTTTTAAAACAAATTCATTTGACGTAGATTTAACTTCTTATATTAGTTTAGAAGAGTTTGTTGTAAATTTAAAAAAATACGGATTTACCGTTAAAAAAATATATTCTGAAACGGGAAACGTGGTTTTTACCGACAGAATATATAATTACGAATACACACGTTTTAGAGAAGACGTTTACGATAAAGGCGGTTCTCATAAGCCGAAAAAAATAGTTTTTACAAGCGATATAACACTCGACGCAAAAAGAAGAGATTTTAAAGTTAACGCAATATATTTCGATTTGAAAAATAAAAAATTAATAGACCCTTTAAACGGACTAAAAGATTTAAAAAGAAAAAGATTATCTTGCGTAAAAAACCCTAATTTAGTATTAAATAACGACGGAATTAGACTTTTAAGATTATGTAGGTTTATGGGTGAATTAAATTTAAAACCAAAAAAAAGCGTTTTATTTTACGCAAAAAAATATAAAAAAAATATTCTTGAAGTAAATAAACAAAAAGTAAAAGAAGAATTAGATAAGATATTTTTATCCGACGATAATTTTTATAATAAAGGAAATAGATACAGATTAAAGTCTATAAAAGCGTTAGATAAATTAAGAATATTCGACTATTTAATGAATTTAAAAAAATATAAAAAACTAAAATTCGATAAGAATTTTATAAATTTAAATAAAGAAGAATTGTTTC
>JAZUKR010000103.1:0-4528 GCA_045643385.1 Christensenellaceae bacterium
CAACGATTTTATCTTTAATTGCAGGATTACTCACCCCGTCTTGTGGAGAGATAAAATTTTACTCGGAAAAATCAAAAGACAATATCGGATATATGCTTCAAAAAGACCAACTTTTCCCATGGCGAACTATAGAAAAAAACGTATATCTACCGTTAGAAATTAAAGGTTTATTAAATAAAGAAAACAAAGATTACGCCTTATCTTTATTAGATAAATATGGATTAAAAGATTTTATTAAACGTTATCCCGACAGTTTATCAGGCGGTATGCGTCAAAGGGTTGCACTAATTAGAACGCTCGTTTTTAAGCCCGAACTACTTTTACTAGACGAACCGTTTTCCGCTTTAGATTTTCAAACGAGATTATCCGTATGTAACGACGTATATAAAATAATAAAAGCAGAAAACAAAACGGCAATATTAGTTACTCACGATATTTCAGAAGCAATATCTATGTCTGACGAAATTGTGGTTTTATCGAATAGACCGTCTAAAGTAAAAGCAATATTTACACCTAAAATTAATGGAAATTCGCCTTTAGAAAAAAGAGAATCACCCGAGTTTTCCTTATGGTTTGAAAAAATTTGGAAGGAATTAAACACAAATGAAAAAAAATAATTTACTAAACGAACACACATTGTACGTTAAAAAAGTAAAAAGAAATAATTACATTGTTATTACTTTTAGATTATTAATTTTAATATCTATACTTTTCTTTTGGGAACTATTTGCAAAATTAGAAATTATCGACTCATTTATTTCTTCGTCGCCGTCTAGAATAATTAAAACGATCTCCGATTTGTTTAGAAACGACAATCTAATCTATCACATATTAATAACTCTTTACGAAACAATATTGGGATTTATAATTTCGGTTTTATTAGGCTATTTAATTGCCCTACTTCTTTGGCTATCTGAAACGGTTCGGCGTATTTTAGAGCCTTATATAGTAGTTTTAAACAGCCTTCCTAAAATCGCATTAGGGCCTATAATTATAGTATGGTTCGGTAGCGGAAGTAAATCTATTATTTTTATGGCTGTAATTATAGGAATAGTAGTTGCGACTATAACTATGCTTAACGGATTTTTAGAAGCAGATAAAAACAAAATTTTACTTCTTAAATCCATGGGCGCAAAAAAAATACAAATTTTATTTAAACTAATTATTCCCGGAAGTCTTAATACTTTTATCAGTATGCTCAAAATTAACGTCGGCATGGCATGGATAGGTTCAATTATGGGCGAATATTTAGTTTCGAGAGCAGGACTCGGATATTTAATTGTCTACGGCAGTCAAGTATTTAAATTAGACCTTGTTATGAGTGCGACTATAATACTTTGTATTCTTGCAGCTCTAATGTATTCTTTGGTTGCCTTATTAGAAAAAAAAGTTATTAAATATAACTCAAAATAAAAAGTCCCTAACGGGACTTTATTTTTTTATCTTAAATATTCTTAAAGAATTTAATATTGCAAGTATCATTACGCCTACGTCTGCAAAAGAAGAAATTATTAACGGTAATTTTATTAATAGACTTAAAATCATTATTAAAACTTTGATAGATATAGATCCAATAACGTTTTCTTTTACAATTTTATTTATTCTTTTAGAATTTTTTATAGCATCGGCTATCTTTAATAGATTATCGCCCATTATAACTATGTTAGAACTTTCTATCGCTAAATCACTTCCGATTTTACCCATAGAAATCCCGACGTCTGCCGTAGATAATACCAAGGAATCGTTTATTCCGTCGCCAACGAAAGCGGTTTTGCCTAATTTATCACTTTTAATTTTATTAAACGTTTCATATTTTTCTTGTGGTAATAAATCGTAATAATAATTTTTTATTCCTATTTTTTTTGCAACGTATTCTACGCAAAATTTATTATCACCGCTTAAGATATAAAAATCTTTTACGCCGTTTTTACTTAAAACGTCTTTTATTCTTTTACTCTCTTCTTTAATTTTGTCCGTTAAATAAAATATAGCTATCAGTTCTTTATTCTTAGCAAAATACAAAACGGAAAATACGCTCGATTCTTTAATAATATTATCTAATTTAACGCCGTTATCACTTAATAATAACATATTTCCTAAAACGTATTTATCGTTATTTAATATACCTATTATCCCTTTACCTTTAATTTCTTTTATATTATCGTAAACGATTAAATAAGAAGGCACAATATTTTTAAAAGCTTTACCTAACGGGTGATTAGAATTTTCTTCTAAATAATAGGCGTAATTTAATATTTCGTTTTCTTTTAGCGAAGAAAAATTATCGATATTTTTAATATAAAACTCCCCTTTTGTTAAAGTTCCCGTTTTATCAAAAACTATTGTTTTAATATTCGATAAAGCATCTATATAATTACTTCCTTTTATAACAATTCCGCATTTAGTTAAAGCGCCTATTCCTATAAAATAACTTAACGGTACGGAAATAATTAAAGCACAAGGACAGGAAATTATTAAAAATGAAAGAGAAGAATATATCCATTTATTAAAATCTCCCGTAATTATTCCCAATATAATAGGTAAAATTATTGCCGATACAACGACTAATGGCGTATAAATTTTTGAAAACTTACTAATAAATTTTTGGCTTTTAGATTTTTTATTTACGGCACTTTCTATTAATTCGTTTATCTTATTTTGAGTACTGTCTTTATATTCTTTAACTGTTTTTAAAGTAATAACGTCGCCTAAATTTATCGCACCCGACATTATTATCTTCTCTTTTTCAATAATTATGGGATTACTTTCCCCCGTTATAGAACTTAAATCAATCTCAGCACTTCCTTTTATAAGAACTGAGTCTATAGGGACAATTTCTCCGCTTTTAACTACTATTAAACTTCCTACGTTTACTTCATTTGGATTTAATGCTATTATTTTTCCGTTTTTATAAACATTAATAGCATTTATCTTATATTTTGATAGTGAAGCAATCTTTTTTTTAGAACTTTCAGTTGCTAAATCTTCTAAAAGTTCACCTATAGAAAACAAAAATAAAATAATAACCCCTTCAAAATATTCGCCGATAATAAAAGCCACAAAAGAAGCTAAAATCATTAAAAAATTTTCATCGAAAAAATTGACTTTAAAAATCGATTTAATAGAATTAAAAAATATCTTTAATCCGATTACCGTTTCACCTAAACTAAGTATTAATAATTTTACATGCTCGTTTTCAACAAATAAAGAAACCGTTAAAATAATAAACGTTAATATTATTTTTATTAAATTATATAAATTTTCTTTTATAAAATCACTCTTCATCATCTAACCGTCCGACAAATTAGAATATTAGCATATACTAATATATTATTTAATTTTTTAAGGGCAAACGCCCTTAAAATTAATCACAATTCATATGTAAAAAAGTTAAATTAATTATTTCCAAAACGTGATTATCGTATAACGAATATATAACTTCGTTACCGTTTTTTTTGCACTTAACAATATTTGCGTCTTTAAGTTTTCTTAAATGTTGCGAAGTTGCCGATTGTTTTAGACCTATTATATCGCATAAATGATATACGCAAAGTTCCCCGTTAGATAAAGCAAGCACTATTTTCATTCTGTTTTCGTCCCCTAAAAGTGAAAATATTTTACTTGCGTCTTTAACATTTTTTATATACGTTTTAGAATTTTTTATCTTATTTTTAATTTCTTCGTGACTGTTATTAATACACTCCATAATTTCACCCATATTAGTTTTTGCTAATATAGTTTAACATGTATTTAAGTATTTGTCAAATGGAAATTAAAGTAAAATGCAAATTACACCGCCCTTATTTTCGTTTACTATTTTAGTCATTGTTTTTCTCATTTTGTCTTTGGCTTCTTGTGGCATTGTATTTATTTTATTAGAAAGTCCTTCACCTACTAAATCAGATAAAGATTTACCGAAAAATTCCGTTTCCCAAATATTTTTAGGATTTTCTTCAAAGCGGTTCATTAAAGATTTAACCATATTTTCGCTCTGTTCTTCCGTGCCTACTATAGGAGAAACTTCGGTTTCTACGTTAATTTTCATAATATGAAGGCTTGGTGCCGACGCTTTTAATTTTACCCCGAATTTGCCGTTTTGTTTTACAAGCGAAGGCTCTTCTAAATTCATTTCGGATAGCGTCGGAATAACTACGCCGTAACCGTCTTTTTCCGCATTTAATAATGCATCTTTTATTTTATCAAACTTAGTTTTCGTGTCTTTATAATCTTTAACGAAAGTCATTAAATCAAATTCGTCTTTAATTTCTTCTCCGCATTCCTCGGATAAAACATCGTAGAAAATGCCGTCTTTTGCATTTAAGGTGTATTCAATAGTGCCGTTATTCATTTTTATTTCCGACACTTCGGGAGAATTAAACCTTGCGTCATTATTAAAAGCATTAGAAAGTCCGTTATAATCACACATTTTTGTTATATTTTTAGAATTTTCTTTTATTTCGTTTATTATGTCTAAAATAACATCGCTATTAGAAGGAAGTGCCTGCAACCACTTAGGAATACTAACGTT
>JAZUKR010000104.1:0-2139 GCA_045643385.1 Christensenellaceae bacterium
ATACAGCAAGGGTTGTTGTGTCGGGCAAAATCCGCGTTGAGTATGTAAAGTAGAAAGTGAGGTAGCAAGATGCACAATTGGGCTAAACAGATAATGGAATGTGTCAAGGTAAAGATTGACGGCATGGGTATTGATAATGTCGAAGGACAGCACCTTGAAGAGTTGAAATCATGGGTATGTATTGCTAAAGATATTGCCGAGTACGATTACTATTATCATATTACAGAAGCTATGGAAAAACCCGAAGAAGAATACGGACAGACTTATGACGAAAATGGCCGTTATTACACAAGGGCAAGAGATAGTCGCGGTAGATTTATGAAACGTAGGGGTTATGAAATGCCTATGGATACTATGAATAACAGGATGACACCGGAAGAATATAGAACAATGACCTCCGAAAGAATGCGTGATATGGATCGTATGGACGGCGCAATGTACTATACAGAAACAGATAAACCGGTAGAACCTACTGTTGAAAACGGTAACTACTCAAACGTTACTAATATAGCAAATCGTAGGGCAACTATGGGTATGGGATTCGACAACGGAATGAATAGCAGATATGACAACGCAAGAAGAGGCTATGAAGAATCAAAGGTTTTAAATCCTAATGATGATCCACAGAACATGAAAGCAATTGAGAAGTTGTTTTCTGTACTTGAAGAGGACTTAAAGGAACTTAAACCACAGATGACAAACGCTGAAAAGTCGCTGTCAAAAAGCAGATTAGCAAATATGTCTAATATGCTGTAACTCACGTACTAACGCAAAGGGGTGGAGTGTTTCTACCCCTTTTTAAAAAAAATAAGGGTGTAAGCATGGAAACTGTAATAATAAACGGAATTGAGTGGAGAATATCATTTGTAGGCCATAATAGTGCAATGCTTTTCCGTTCAGATGGCAGTCACACTATTGGAATGACGGACGGAAATTTGCGCACAATGTTTTTATCTGACAGATTAAGGGGCGCAATGCTAGAAAAGGTAATATGTCACGAACTATGCCATTGTATATGTTTTTCTTACAACATCCACATTCCAATACAGCAAGAGGAATTTTTAGCAGAATGGATAAGTTTATACGGTAGAGAAGTGATAAGAATACTTGATGATTTGCTAAAGAAAATTAGCACAAAAACATAAAATATCTAAACTATACTTGAATGTTTTTGGGTATTATTATATAATGTGATAAAAAAGATTTGGGGGTGTCTTATGAGAAAAAAATCGTTATCAGATGAAGAAGCACGCAATAGGCAATTAGAAGCTAAAAAAGCATACATGAAGAAGTTTGAGTCCATTACTGTTAGATTTGCTTTCGGAACTAAAGACAAAATCAAAGAATTAGGGTACAATAGTCTTAATAATTTTGTTATTCTTGCAGTACAGGAAAAACTAGAGAGAGAACAAAGCGCTTTGAAGAAATAATTTGCGTACTAATTCGTTTTTGTTTCTAGGAAAAACTCGATTTTTAAAAAAATTTTTCAAATCCAAAACTCGCGTACTAATTATTTTTGGAAAATCCGGAATTTTCGATTTTTAAAAAAATTCTAGGCCACCCCAATTTTAGGGGCGAAAATATGCAACTTTAACGTGCTAAAGCGAAAATAAGTTCGATTTTTTGCATAAAATAACGCCTTTGTATTTTGCGTTTTAAGCGACTTTTAAAAATGAAAGTATAAAACTATGCAATAATGACAAAAACGCCTAAAAATGGCAAATAAGCGTGTTTTTAAGCGTATCATAAACAAGCTATACAATACAGGCCGCAACGCAAAACAGCGACGCAAACAGGCAATACAAAACCGGAAAACAAACACAAAAAAAAGAACCGCCCGCGCGATTCCTTTTTTATTAATTCTATTTTATTTTTTACATCCAATTTATACCATTATTCACAAGTTCTATAATGTGCCGCGTTTCGACAAAAGGCGCTTGTATTCGTATCGGCGTATTTGATCCAATCGTCAAAAACAGGCCGTCGCCGTTTCCGTGTAAAGTTTCCGCGCCTTTTTGATCCAATATAACCCGGCTATCTATAGCCGACGCAACCGAAAAAGAGATTCGAGATGGGATGTTAGCTTTAATTAAACTTGTTAAAATGTCGGCGCTAGGTCTTTGCGTTGCTATTATTAGA
>JAZUKR010000105.1:0-3959 GCA_045643385.1 Christensenellaceae bacterium
TAAATATTATAGTATATCATTATGATTATAATGGTTTTTCCTTACATTTTCAATAATTCATATTATTACAAAATATTACAAAAAAATAAAACAGTGAAGGAAAACCATCACTGTTTTTAAATGCTGTTTTATTAAATATTACACGTTATTTTTTAATTTTTATAAAAGACATTTTTACGGCGTAACCCGTACTCGTTCTTTTAACAAAATCTTTTATTCCTGTATTTTCAATCGTTCTTCTCAAATCTAAAATCAACTGCGTTAAGTATTGTTTATTTTTTTCAATCAAATAGGTATCGTTTGTTTCACCCCATAATAAACTACAAAGATCAAGAATACTAACGCTTTTCCCATTTTTCTTTAAAAGGTAATAAAATAAATCTTCCGTCTTTTTTCTTTTAAAAATTACAGGTCTACCGTTACAGTCAAACACTTCTATTCCGTTTGTCAAATCAACGGTCAACTGCTGTTTTTCTCCAACAAACAGTTTAAATCTATCTATTTCCCTTTGAATTAAAGTGTATTCTATCGGTTTTAACAAATAACCGTTTACGGTCAATTCCGAAATGGCTTCTACGGCATAATTTACGTGTCCCGTGCAAAAAACAATTCCACAATTCGGGTTGATTTTTCGCAAATTTTTTGCTAATTCAATACCGTTCATCGAGCTTAACTCAATGTCCAAAAAAGCTATATCAAACTTATTATTTTCAGCAAACTCGATAGTATCTTTAGCTTGCGAAAAACCAACCGCCTTATTTATGTCAGCCGATTTTTCAACCTTATTTACAAGCCATTTTAATAATATGGGCTCATCATCAACACATAACGCTATCATACCTTTACTCTCTTAATCATAATATTCTACTTTTTTGGAATAGATATTTTACACGTCGTTCCTATCCCTTGTTTGCTGTTTATTTCAAGCAAGCCGTCACATAACAATGATAGTCTTGATTTTACGTTTTTTATTCCAACGTGAATTCTGTTATTATCTAATTTTTCATTATCAATTCCGACGCCGTCGTCTATGATTTCTACAATGAAACAATTTTCATCATCATAAGCCTTAATTACAACTGTTCCGCTTGCGTTTTTCTTTTTTTGTATTCCATGTCTTACCGCATTTTCTACAAGCGTTTGAACCGTTAAAGTCGGCACTAAAAAATTATCACATTTTATATCATATTCGTCTTTTATGTTTGGAAAACGGACTTTTTCAACTTCCAAATAATTTTTAACATGTTGAATTTCCGTAGTTATAGGGATTAACTGTTCGCTTGACATATTAACGTAATTATCCCTTAAATAATTAGCGAACTTTGACGCTAAACTGCTTGCTTCGGGCGCATTTGGCTCGCATAACGCAACAATAGAACTCATCGTATTTGCTATAAAATGCGGATTTATTTGAAGTGCCATTACGTTAGCCCTGCTCTTTTCAAGTTCCATTTCGTTCATTAGTAAAATTTTGCCACGTTCCATATAAACGTTAAAAAAAATCAAATAAAGCGGTATTAAATACAAAATGATATTTATGTTTACAGAAACCATTAAATAAAAACTGTCATTTTGTAGTACCAACATAAGTACGTAACTTATTAAAGGGAAAAAAGAGTAACTTAAAAAAGTTAACTTCGTTTTTTTATCACTTTTACCGAATAATATAATCACGGCATAAATAATATACCACGCAACAGAAAACACAGATAAAAAATAATGTTTTATTAAAACTTCTCCGTTTCCTTTATATGCAAAATCAAATTCAGTAAACATATTAATAATTGCAAAAATCGAAAAAACAGAAAAGAATATTACAATAAACAACTCAACGTATTTTTTATTAAAACGTGATTCAAATTTGTCTTTTTGAAACATCCAAATACACACCCAAAAAACAGAAGCCGAAACGTAAAAAGAATTATCTAATATAAAATGTAATTTTAATGTTCCGTTGGAATATGGTACAAGTGAGTTTATCATTTGCAAAACGCTTATAAAATAAAAGATTATTATTATCCATTCGAAAAACCTTTTTTCTCTTTCGTTCCACGTAAACCCACCAAGACAAAAACCAAAAAGAAGTATAATAAACACCAACGAAATTGAAGACACAATCGAATTTATTACTTTAGATACGTTCGATATGTCAAAATAAACAATATTTAAAGCAAGAATAACAGCGTAGATAACTACTAAAATAATAATAGAAGACAATTCAAAAGCGTTTATCTTATTCCGATATTTAGTTCTTATTTGTTTATTATCCATACTTTTATCCTTTAGTAAAATAATAACAAATAAAAATGCTTTTGTCAATTATAAAAAAACAACCGAGTTTGTTATAAACTCGGTGTTATATTTTTTAATGAAATTATTCCTTCAAAGACTTGCTTTGCGTACGGTGCGGCAACCGTCGAACCGTAATAACTCCCTTCGGGTTCGTCTATTATTACAAGTGCTAAATACTTTGGTTTATCGGCAGGGAAAAAACCGACGAAACTTGCTACGTACTTACCAACGTCCAAATGCCCGTCTTTCCACTTTTGACTTGTTCCTCTCTTGCCCCACTATGATACCGTTATTTTATTGATTAAATTAAACAAATCTTTTGATATTATTAAATCGTCATTTTCGTTTGGTTTTTTAGCAATAATCTTATAGTCTTTATCGCAACTTAAAAAGAAATTAATTTGTCCCTTACCGTTATGCGACGCACAAATTAGTAAATCCATCGTTATAGTTTTGTTATATTTTTTATTAAAGTTTCTTTCTATTTCTGCAAGTTTTTCTTTTGTTGCTGACAGCCCATCTCCTGCTGTAATTATTGTCACTATTTTACCGTTATGTTTATAAACAACCCAAGCGTCAGAGTGGTTTGTTTCCATACAATGTTGATAACACCTATTATGTAAAACCAATTCAAAATCTTTTTGAGTATTAATATATTTAATTAATTCCTTTAAAGTTGTAGTTTTGCCACTATCAGATTTGCCTTGTAACGTTATTATTCTTTTAATTTCCATTTTAATTTTCTCCTATTTTAATATATCCATTTGTTAAATTAAAAACAATATCTTCATCAGTGCAGTGTATTGTTAAAGTTTCTATCCCATCGCCACCACAGAACCAAGCCTCCACATCTCCAAGAGAACTTACATTCATGACACCTTTATCAATATCTTCCCATTGTTCTTTTGTCCCTAAATAGTTTATTTCAGTTATCTTACAGTAACAAATTGCTTGATATTGCAATTCTTTTACATTTGTAGGAATATCTATACTTGATAAATTAAGTTTTGTAAAAGCATAACTTCCTATACATTCAACATTTTCTGTTGGGATATCACTGTTTTTACATCCTATCAAAAGAGTTCCTGTTTCTTTATCAATAATGCAATTATTTTCAGAATAATATCTTTTATTTTCTTTATCTACCGTTAAAGTTTCTATGCTACTATATTTTTTTTGAGCACTGATATAATTAAAACGATATGGTAATTCAATAACACTTGCTGGAATATTTAAATTCTCTAAACTCCAACAATCATAAAAAACATCATTCATTATAATTCTGCATTTTTCGTTAATATTAAATTCAGTTATGTTGTTTTTATCATCAACAATTCCCGTAAGAATCATATAAGGATTTTCTTTGTTCCCTAAATAATATCCGTTTTCATAAATATTATGTGATAATGTTTTACATGAAAAGACCCCAACAGCACGCAAGAAATTACAATTACCACCAAGGGGACTAATAGAAGATATGTTCTTTGACATTACAATTTCTTTTAAACTTGTACTTTCTACATTGAAACTTCTTATTTCTTCAATACTATCTGGTATTACGATTTTTTCGATATGATTGTTTTCTATATATAAAGGTGTAGGTCCATCACCTATCCTTTTAACAGGTTTCCCTTGATATGTATATCTTAAAATAATTTCTTTTTCTT
>JAZUKR010000106.1:0-7129 GCA_045643385.1 Christensenellaceae bacterium
AAATTGTTACGGCTAGCGTTGCACCGCCGACTTTTAACGGGGTATTATAAGAAAACAAATTAACTAAAATAAGCCCGAAAGCAATTTTAACCGTTTGTTCGGTTACTTGAGAAACTGCCGAAGGTTTAAACTTACTTTGACCTTGAAAATATCCCCTAAAACAAGATATTAAAGACACAAAAAAAACAGACGGCGCTAAAAATATATACCCTAAATACGCATTTCCGTTTCCTTGAAGATTAGATATTGATTTTGAAAAAATAATCAATAAAAAAGAAAGAATCCCGCCCAAAACACTTAAAATTTTAAGTGTGTCTAAAAAGTAAATTTTGGCGTATTCTTTTATTTTTTCTTTAGGTTTACTTGCGATGATTTTTGAAAGAGCGTTCGGTATTCCGTACCCCGAAAAGTCAAGTAATAATGCGTAAACCGGAAAAATTGCCTGATATAGACCTATGCCATCGGATTTTAATAAATTAGTTAAAGGAATTCTATAAAATGCACCTAAAAATTTAGCAATAAAAGTAGCTAAGGACATTATAAATGCACTTTTAATAAATCCGTTCCTTTTTAATTCCATATGTAAAAAGGCGATTAAATCGCCTTTTTATTCAAATTGTTTAGAAAGAATTAGTGCACCGAGTTTAGTAAGTTTTATTGATAATTCATCTACTTTTTCGCTTTCTCTGTCAAAAACGACTATTGAACCGAATAAATCACCGTTACAAACTATAGGAACTATAATTTGATTTTCGCTTAAAACTTCTTCGCCACGGAAAAGTGGGATTATCTCTCCCCCTAAAGACTTCGAAATAACAACGTTTTTCCTTTCTTTTAATGTTTTTTCTATCTCTTGTGATATATTTTTGCCAACGTAATCTTTATATTTAGAATTAGAAACGTAAATTATTTCGTCCGTATCCGTTATTATACAAGTTTTTTCCGTTAGTTCCGCTATCGATTCTGCAATTCCTTCCGAAAAAGACGATATAGATGCAACGGGTGAGTATTTTTTAAAAAGCAATTCACCTTTATCCGTGTAAATTTCTAAAGGGTCGCCTTCTTTTATTCTTAAAGTCTTTCTTATTTCTTTAGGAATAACGACTCTTCCTAATTCGTCTATTCTTCTAACAATGCCTGTTTCTCGCATAAAAAAACCTCCGTATACCAAAAAGTATTCGCAGGTTTTTTAAAATTATGCGGTATTAATTTTTTATTGCCAATAAACGGGAACTTTCCTGTTTTCTTTAAACCAAGTACTGTCTTTAAGCAAGGTATCTTTATTAGTACATATAACGCTTACGCCTTCCGTATTAGAATTAACTATAACAGTACCGTTAAAAGGCTCGAAATCTTTACTCTCTTCAATAATATATCTTTCATCTCCAAGCGTTGTTACGTAAACTTTATCCGTGTATTTACTTACTCTGTCTATAAAATCTTGCGACGGAAAGACATTATTAAAATCCGCCCTATATTCGTTATATCCCATAGAACAAGAAACAACAACTATTTTGGGTTTAATTTCTTTTAACAATTTGTCCGTTGAAGCAGTATAACTTCCGTGATGCCCCGCCTTAAAAAGTTCTACGTTTTCGGGTAAAATATTATTTTCTACAAGTGATTCTTCGCCTTCTTTTTCTAAATCACCCGTAAACAAAAAATTCCTGTCTCCGTGAGTAAACAAAGTACAAACGGAATAGTTATTTTCAGAAGACGCATGTTCTTCATAATATTTATTATACAAAATATTAAGAGTTATTCCGTCCGATAAAGAATAACTTCTTTTTGCACCTTCTAATTCTTTATAACATTGAAGTGCGTTATAATGCGTTGCACCGTTTTCTACTTCTTTATCTCTTTTTTGTACGTATCTATCGTAAGTTTTAGTCGTTTTATTGGTAAGTGGAAAATCTATTATCGTTTTACACTCGTAATAATCGAATAAACTCGTTCCTTCTTTTGAAGTTCCCGCAAAATTATCTATATGGTCGGAATCGGCATGAGTTATTATAACGTATTCCAAAGTATTATCGGTACAATATTTATCTACGTAAGCGGTAATCGTATTAAAACTGCTCGTCGTACTTCCGCCGTCTATTAAAATATCGTTCTGCCCTGCTTTTACGTATATGCAATCTCCGTTGTTTTTATTGCCAAGTTCCAAAAAATGAAAAGAAAGTTCTCCATCTATAATTACTTCTTGTTTTTCTTTATTTACGTCGGTTTTATTCTTATTTAATAAATCGTCGAAAAAAGTAAACTGACATCCAACGCAAAAAACATTAATTAAAAATATTATCAACGATAAAAATACTAAAAACGTTGATTTTTTTATTAGATTTTTTCTTATCATTATAACAAATGTTCTCTTAAATATTCATCACTTAAATCAGACATATAAGATAGCGGTATATCGAATACTGTAACGGCACCTTTTTTACCTTCTTTGTTTAATCTAAAAACGGCACGAGCAAGTGCTAATATAACGCTTCCCGTAAACTCGGGGTTAGAATCGAGTTTAAGTGAAAACTCTAAAATATGATTATTCTCTTCAGTTGTTTTGCCTGTTCTAATTACTAAACCGCCGTGATTTAATTTCTTTTGCAATTCTATTACCTTTTCGTTTGAAACAAAATGGACGATAGTATTATAATCCTTAAAGTAATTAGGCATGTTTTTGATTTCTTGTTCTATTAAATTTTTATCTGCGTTTTCTTCTAAAGAAACGTAACACTCTCTATTGTGTTTTTCACCTGCAGAAAGAGTAGGATTTTCAAAATTTCTTACGCTGTCTAACGCTTTTTTAATAGGAACGGTATACTGAATAGCGTTTTTAACTCCCTTTATTCTTCTTATTGCGTCGCTATGACCTTGCGAAACGCCTTTCCCCCAAAAAGTATAATCTTTCCCGTTTGGTAAAACCGACGAAAAAAGTAGTCTTGCCATAGAAAACAGTCCCGGGTCCCAACCACCGCTTAAAAGGGCTAAAGTGTTATGCTTATTACCGATAGAGTTTAATTTTTTATAATGCTCGGGAATTTTAGCGTGAGTATCAAACGAATCAACAACGTTAAAATCTTTTAAAAATTCGGGCGAAGTTATAGGTAAATCCGTAGCACTACCGCCACAATTAATCAAAACGTCTATTTTGCCTTTATATTTACTTAAATCGTTAACCGAAAGAGATTTTACTCCGCCGTCTAAAACCAACGATTTTGGGTCTCTTCTCGTAAAAACACCGACACATTTAACGTCTTTACATAAACTAACCGCTTTAAGAACGCCTTTACCCAAATTTCCATATCCTACAATTCCTACTTTAAGCATAATATTTTCTCCTTAATATTATTTTACTACAAAGAAAGTATTTTTTCAAAATATTTTTTATCATAATTTTATATTTAATATTTATTTTATACCATTTTACGACTTAAACTTTTATTATTTTTATTTTTTTTGGGTATAAAATTTATTCGCTATGAAAAATAGGTCAGTTAAGTTAGATTACAAAAACACTTTTTTATATATATTTATATTTTTATCTTTCATTATATTTTCTTCTTTAGAAAAAACAGTAAAACCTTATTCGGTTGCAATTTACTCGTCTTTTTTGGCAGTCGGCGGAAATTTTATTTTTACTTCTATTCTTTACGTATTATCTTACGTAGTTTTAGGCGAATTTACTTTAGTAGGCGAAGCGGGTATTTCCGTCGCTTTTTTTATTTTTATTACTTTAATCTATAAAAAATTCAAAAACGAACTAAAATTCGAAGTGGCGATTTTTACACTTTTTTCTTTAATCGGATATCTTTTATTAAGCGGGAAAGATAATCAAACGGATTTTACTTCTAAAGTATTCGTTTGTCTTGCGTCTTCTTTTATTACGCTTATTTCTTTTATTTCTTTTAAAACCTTAAAACATAAAGGATTAAAATACAAATTAGGCTATGAAGAAGTAGTTAGTATTGCGCTTTATTTTGCTCTTTTCGGGCTTGGAATTTGCAACCTTATTTCTCCGCATTTATATAAGGGAATCGCTGTTTTTACAATATTACTTCTTGCATATTTTTATAAACCCGAAACAATTACGGTTTTTTCTGCCGTCTTAGGAATTACCTACTCGATTTACTACAACGATATTACTTTTGTTTCAGTATTTTTATTATTTGGTTTATCGTCTTATTGTATTAAACCGTTTTCCCGTCATTTAGAAGGCGCTCTTTTAATTGTTACAGATTATCTTGTTAACGTTATTTTTAATATTTATTCTTTCGACGCTATTTTGATTTTTATACCCTCTTTTATAGCAAGTTTAATGTTCTCTTTAATTCCGACTTACGTTTTAGATAACGTAAAAAACAAACTAAACGCTTTTAGGTCTAAACAGTTAGAAAGAGAATCTATTAACCGTTCAAGACTTATGCTTTCTAATAGACTATACGAATTATCAGGAGTTTTTACGCAAATGGCGGATACTTTTAACTCGTTAAAAGGAAAAACGCCATCTGAAAAAGAAATGAAAGAGTTATTAATTAACGAAATAATATCTTCTAACTGTGAAAATTGTTCAGAAAAAATTAAATGTGAAAAAATAAACGTAAAACTTAAAGAAGACTTAAAAAAACTTTCGGATATAGGATTTGCAAAAGGCAAAATATCTTTAATAGATTTTCCCAAAAACTTATCTAAATGTTGCAATCACTCTAACGAACTTATCTACTCATATAACAAACTTTTATCGAAGTATCGCTCGGATATTTTAGAAAATATGAATCATCAAAGCGGAAAAACTCTTTTAAGCGAAGAAGCACTTGGGGTTTCTAATATATTAAAAGGGCTTGCTTTAGAAACGGGAAGTTTATTAAAATATCAATCAAAAACGGAAAAAACGCTTTCGGAAAATTTATTTAAAAAGGGGTTTTTAGTTAGCGAAATTTTAATTTACGGCGAAAAAGAAAGAACGTTTATAAGTTTAATATTAACTATGAAAGAGTATTCTCTCCCCCTATTAACCCAAGAGATTTCTAAAACCGTGGGGTTTAATATGCGACTTTTCGATAAGGCGGATATAACAGAAGAAAAAACCTATCTTATATTTAAAAAAGATTGCGATTACGACGCAGTTTTCGGGCTTTCTTTTGCATTAAAAGACAACTCTAAAATGTCCGGAGATACGCACGCCGTAACAAGGCTTAAAGACGATATGTTTTTAGTTGCCTTATCCGACGGTATGGGAAGTGGAGAGTCTGCAAACAACGTTTCTAGCGTTTCGCTTTCTTTAATAGAAAGTTTTTATAAAGCGGGATTAAACAGCGAACTTATTTTATCTACCGTTAATAAACTTTTAGCAATAAACTTAGAAGACAGTTTTACTGCTTTAGATATTTCCGTTATAGACCTAAAAACTTGCTCTTGCGATTTTATTAAGTACGGTTCTCCCTACGGGTTTATTATAGGCAAAAGCGGAATTAAAATCGTGGAAGGCTCTTCGCTTCCTATGGGAATATTAAACGAACTAAAGCCTTCTTGTTGTCATACCGAATTAGAAGACGGAGATATGCTTTTATTTTTTACCGACGGAATATCTGACGCTTTCGGCTCTTCAAGTGAAATAATAGAATATTTAAGAAGTGTTCCTGCTAAAAATCCGCAAACTCTTGCAGACGGAATAAAATTAAAAGCCTTAAAGTTATCAAACGGCGAGAAAAAGGACGATATGACCGTTTTAGCAGTTAGAATTTTTAAAAAAATTGCCGTTTAAATCAAAAAAAAGAATAAAAAACCTTAAAAAATTTCATAATTAACGTATGAAATTAAAAAACGGTTTTAAAAAAAATTTAGAATATCTTAAAAAAAATCTCTCTTCGTCTGACGTTGAATTTTTAGAGTTTAATATTCAAAAATCTAATTGTGCGATAATTTTTATTAAAGATTTAACGGATAAGGAAAACGTAGGAGAATTAATATTAAAACCCATAAAAGAAATAAAAGACAAATTAACGGAAAAAATAATAGATAAGGTTATTATCTCTCCCGAAATCAATAAAGAAACGGAATTGTCTTCTGTTATTTCTAAAATAGTTTCCGGAAACACTATTTTTATATGTGATTCCATAAACGTGGCGTATTCTTTCGGGTTAAAAAAATACGAAAAAAGAAATATTGCAGAACCTCCTACGTCTACAGTTATTAAAGGACCTAGAGAAGGTTTTGTAGAGAGTTTACCCGTAAACGTAAGTTTAATAAGAAGAAAACTAAAAAGCGAACAGTTACAAATAGAAAATTTAACCCTAGGTAAATATTCCAAAACTGATATTTCTATACTTTATATCAAAGACATTTGCGATATTAATTTAGTAAAACAAATAAAAGAAAAACTAAAATCAATAGATATAGACGCCGTGTTAGACTCTTCTTATATATCTAAATTTTTAGGGTGTCATAAGGCTTCTGTTTTTAAGCAAGTGGGCAATACCGAAAAACCCGACATTTTAGCCGCAAAAATTTTAGAAGGAAGGGTGGCTATTTTAGTAGACGGTTCGCCCATTGTTTTAACTATTCCTTACTTAATAGTCGAAGATTTTCAAAGCCCGAGCGATTATTACAGTTCTTCTTATAGCGCAACTTTTTCGAGATTTATAAGACTCCTTTCGGTTACTATTTCTTTACTACTTCCTGCTTTTTACGTGGCATCTGAATTATTTCATCTTCAACTCATTCCCCTTTCTTTTTTACTTACCATTGTAAACAGCATTAAAGGGATACCGTTATCACCTTCCTACGAGATGTTTTTTACGCTTATGATTTTTGAAATATTAAACGAAGCAAGCGTCCGTATGCCAAAATACGTTGGCATGGTCGTTTCTATAGTAGGCGGTTTGGTTTTAGGCGAAACGGCAGTAAATGCAGGCATTATTTCCGCCCCTACTTTAATGATCGTGGCACTCTCGGGAATTTGCCTTTACACAGTTCCCGAACTCGAACAATCTTTTTCGATTATTAGACTTCTTTATTTAATAGTCGCAGGGTCTATAGGCGGATACTGTTTACTTTTAGCCATAGCATTAACGGTTATTTATTTAATTTCTTTTGAAAACTACGATACTCCCCTATTTGCGCCTTTTTC
>JAZUKR010000107.1:0-5660 GCA_045643385.1 Christensenellaceae bacterium
CCATTGAAATCGCAAAAAGAATTGGCGTATCACCCGAAATGATAACACAATATAAAACAACTAAAAAATTACCCAAATTAGATACTTTTGCAAAATTATGCAAAGAATTAGACTTATCTGCAGACGAAATACTCGGTTTAAAAAAATAGAACGCTCTTCCTGTTGAAGTGCGTTCTTAATTTATGTAATGAATTATCTACATCAGATTAATCAATCATGGTTTTAACAAAAGAATAATTCTCTCTTAAAACACTGCTCTTTCCGTTTTCCCAAGTCCCAAGCCTTTCGAACGAGTAGAGTTCGTTCGCCTTGACGGACTTATATAATCGACACAGTTTTGACATTTATGTCATTTTCTCGTTGGGGCTACCATAAAAAAACACAATGCCTTTGGGTGTTGTGCTTTTTTTATTTTTTCTAATATAAAATTACAATGGTAAGTCTTTTTTCTTATAAATTAACACGGAAAGAACGTAACACACTATACCGATGCAAAGCAATATGGCTAATTTCCAAAGGAATACAAGACTTCCATTAAGTATAGAAACAACGTCAAAAAACGATATTAACGAAACGTAATTAAAGAAGTTTAATGCGTCCATTCTAATAATTTGAGGTATAATTGGCGTGCCGAATAATCCTAAAATAGTGGCTACAAGAAAGAAAATATTTAATCCCCCGCCTATAGCCATAGAATTTTTACTTCTATTAAAGAAACTAGATGCTAAGAAACTTATACCACTCATTGCGAACATAACGATAAAAGCACCTAAATTTATTAAAATAAGTTTCCCTGCGTTGAGAGAAGTATCAACGTTTACTATGTTAATACAAATGATACTTGTAATAGTTGTAAATACAAACATTAGTAACAGCGATCCAACGAGATATACCATTTGAGTTATACTGACAGTTTTTCTCTTTGTAGACGTGGATAATACGTACGCCATCGATCCGCTATCAACTTGACCTACAATCAAGTTATTAGAAGCCATTATTACATAAATTATCGGCAAAAGTAAACCGGCAATTTTAAAGAATATAGAGCCTACTAGTATTCCGTATAAATCCATGCCTCCAATATCTTTTAACGCACTAGAAACTTCTTCCGGTAAACTAGATAAAAAACTCGTGGTAAATTTATTGCATAATTCGTTTTTAATGCTTTCTACGGTTTCACCGTCTTTCATATTATTTAATCTGAATGAAAGATTTGAAGTATAAGTAACCAATACTTCTCTTGCTATATCTCTTATTTTAACGTAATTTGTATAACCGAAAGCAATATATTTTTCTTTAGTTACTCCATATTCATTTAAAATTTCAACGGCTTGATCAACGTTAGAGTCTTGTATCATATTCCCTGCAAGGAATACAATACCGTAATTCATAGCATAATCGCTAACGTATTCTGTCCTCACGTCTTCTTCCAAAGATAAAACAGATAAGTAATCATACCTGGGTGCCGTTTCACCAACGCTATTATAAAAAGAGTCGAACATGTAAGTGTTTTCACTTTCCATAGGGTTTATTACATACATAATTAAACCCTCAATTTCTTGTGCTTCTATACTGTCTTCTTCATACCCTAGGCTTAAAGATAAATTTTTAGCATAAGCATTTAGTTTTGTAATTGCGTTTTTATAAGCGGTTGAAATAAGATATTGTTGTGCAACTTCTTCGCCTTCAGATATTATTATTTGATTAAAAGTGTCTGATGATTGAATTGTTGCTACTTCGTTTTTGAATTCTGTATCAAAATAAAAAAGTCCACTAAGAGATAATTCGTAATAATTTAATGCTCTCTTTTGCGTTTGTGATTCAAGTTCTCCCTGAATAGTTGTATCTTGTATTGCTTCCTTTGTTGCGCTTAAATCACCATTACCACCGATAATCATAACGCAAGATAACATAAAACAAACGGCAAAAGTTATAATTAGCCACATTAAACCATTTGCTTTACAAGATTGTTTAAATAAAGGTCTACTTATCATTTTATATTCTCCTTTCTAAATTTTTGATTAAAATATTTTTCCAAAGTATATTTCTCTTCTGAAATGAACCTTATATCGTATTTTTTTAAATCAATAAATAAATTTTTAAGTTTTTTCTTTTCGATAGATATCGTTAATTGCGTGTATTCTTTTTGATCTCTTATTATATCGTACTTTAACGTCTTAAATGATTCGTAATCTTTAAGATTATTAAATTCTATTTTATATTCCGAATTTTGCCTTTTTGTTATCTCTTGCATATTAACTACGTCAACGATTCTCCCTTTATCAATAAGCGCAACCCTATCGGCTATTTTTTCTAATTCCTCATATAAATGTGAACTTATAAGAATCGTTTTGCCCGCTTTCTTTTGTTCTACAAGTATGTTCAAAAGTTCAACACGCATTAATGGATCAAGCCCCGTAGTAGGTTCGTCTAAGATCAATATATCCGGATTGTGTATAAGAGAGGCTATAACGGCAGTTTTCTGTTTCATGCCTTTACTCATACGTTTTAAATTCGCTGACGTATCAAGCTGAACTCTTTTAGTTAACTCTTTTGCAAAACTAAGATCTTTTATGCCCCAAAATTCTGCTTGCGACTGCAAAAATTTCGTGCCGGTTTTTAAGTCGGGAAATGCAATTTCTCCGGGGACGTAGCCGATATATTTTTTTGTCTTTTCAGAATTCTCCCAAGAATCAAAACCACAAATGGTAATTTTCCCGCTGTCGGGTTTTAAAAATCCCATAATATTCCTTATCGTAGTGGTTTTCCCTGCACCGTTAGCACCGACAAAACCTAAAATTTCTCCTTTATATAAATCGAGGTTTATATTAAAAATCCCACGACCGTCACCATAATCTTTAGTAAGGTCTTTTATTTCTATTAATTTTTCACTCATAAACAGTCTCCGTATTTTCTGTCTTCTACGTAATAACTCATAAAGTAATCTTCTAAAGTTTCTTTTAACTCTGTAAAATCTTCGATTTTGTAATTGGAAAGCAATGAAATAAATTTGTTTATATTTTTATCGTTAACTGTAACCGTTAATTTATCCTTTTCCGAGTCTAAAATTTTTAAAATTTCTTCAACGTTTTCTGCTTCTATAAACATATTTTTGTCATTTTCGCCTGAAAAAGTTATTGAATAATTTTTATCGTGATTATGTTTTAAATCGTTTGCAACAAAAGTAGAAACAAGTTTTCCGTCTTTTATAATTGCAATTCTGTCACAAGTTGCGTCAACTTCTGAAAAAATGTGACTTGATAATAAAATCGTTTTCTCTTTCTTTTTTTCTTCTTTAATAAATTCAATAAATTTCTTCTGCATTTTTAAATCCAATCCCGAAGTAGGCTCATCAAGTATTAAAATATCAGGATTATTCATAAATGCTACTACAACGGCAAGTTTTCGTTTTACACCTAAACTCATACGTTTAGTATCGCCTCGTGCATCTAATTCAAAATAATCTATTAAATATTTAATCCATTCTTCATTTTTGCACTTTTTCATTTTTTTCATCATGTCTAAAAATTCAATGCCTGTTAATCCGTCAGGCAAAGCAATTTCTCCGGGTAAATATCCAACCCTATCCATAAATAACGTGTAATTTTGAAAAGAATCCAGACCTAATATCTTTGTATTCCCTTTTTGAGGTTTTGAAAATCCCATCAAATGTCTTATCGTAGTAGATTTCCCAGCACCGTTTGGCCCCAAAAATCCAAACACTTCACCTTTAGTTACTTCAAAAGAAACATCAAAAACACCTCTTCCACTTCCATAATCCTTTGTAAAATGATTTACTTCAATTTCTTTCATAAAAACTCCGACAAATTATTAGACATTTATATATTTTATTGACACTAATATAATTATATTGTATAATATAAAAAAAATCAAAAAAGTATTTTTAATATTTTTTTGAAATACGTAGTTATTTTACATTTTTAAAAAAATGTATAATTATTTGGAGAAACAAGATGTCTGACAAGGAAGATTTGAGAATTAGAAGAACTAAAATGTTATTATACAACGCACTTATAGAATTAATGCAAACTAAAACTTATAATAAAATAAGTATAAATGATATTTGCGATAAGGCAATGGTGCATCGTGCAACTTTTTATAATCATTTTTACGATAAAGACGATTTATTTGATTATATTTTAACTTCAATCTCAGAAGAATTATATGAAAAAGCAAAAAGCAACGTAGAATTTAATTCATCAAAAGAGATGTATTTGAGTTTAATTTCTTGTGCAATAGATTTTTTAGTAAACAATAAAAATAAAATACAGTGCATAATTAAAAATTTTAACGAAAAACTTTATAGTATAGTTGTTGATACGTTAAAAAGAAGTGTTTTATATTATAGTGAAAAAATTAAAAAAGAAGAAAAATTTGCCATTCCCAAAGAAATCCTTATTGATTTTTATATTGGCGGTTTATCCTTTTTAGGATTTACGTTGATAGAAAAAAATAATTTTAATTATGACAAAAAAGAATTAATGCGTTATTGCGAAGTTTTATTAAACGAAAAAGCTTTTTTATTATAAAAATTGCGTCAAAAAAAAGACTGTGAAATTTTTTCACAGTCTTTTTTGTTTTTTTGTTATCTTTGAACTCTACCCGAACCGTTGCCGTTAACTAAGGCTTCTACTTCTTTAACTGTGCTATAGTTAAAGTCGCCTTCTATACTATGTTTTAAGCAACTTGCACTTACGGCAAATTCTATGGCTTTTTGGCTATCGTAATTATTCATAATAGAATATATTAAACCTGCGCCAAAACTGTCTCCCCCGCCAATTCTGTCAACAATATGCATAGCGTATTTTTTAGAAAAATATGCCTTATCGTTTGTATAAAGCATGCCCGACCAATTATTGTCGTTTGCAGACAGACTTTCTCTTAAAGTTATTGCAACTCCCTTAAAACCGAATTTTTCGGTAAGTTTTTTTGCAACGGAAATATATCCGTTATTATCAAGTTTTCCGCTATATATATCCGTATTATCGGCTTCTATGCCGAAAACGTCTTTTGCGTCTTCTTCGTTAGCTATACAATAATCTACGTATTTACAAATCTCGCTCATAACGGAATTTGCTTTTTCTTTAGACCATAATTTCTTTCTGAAATTTATATCGCAAGAGACGGTTATGTTTTTCTTTTTTGCTTCTTGATCGGCTTTTAAAGTTATTTTTGCGGTATTATCTGAAAGTGCCGGTGTAATACCCGTAAAGTGAAACCATTTTACGCCCTTAAAAATCTTATTCCAATTAAAATCCGACATTTTAGCCGTTGCAATACTGCTGTTTGCCCTATCGTAAATAACTTTACTAGGTCTTTGGCTTGCGCCCTTTTCAGAAAAATAGATACCTACTCTCTCTCCGCCACGGGCGATAAAAGAAGTATCTACTCCGTTCGCTCTTAAAACGTTTATGGCGTTTTGACCTATTTCGTGTTCGGGTAATTTAGTTATAAACGCCGAATCTACCCCAAAATTTTCCAAACTTACCGCAACGTTTGCTTCTGCTCCTGAATATCCTGCTTCAAATTCACTTGCTTGAGTAAACCTTTTATAACCTAATGGGTTTAGTTTAAGCATTATTTCTCCAAAAGTTACTACTTGCATTGTTTAATTATCTCCAAATATTTTTTTGCGTTTT
>JAZUKR010000108.1:0-2152 GCA_045643385.1 Christensenellaceae bacterium
AAAAATCTCTATTTAAAACTTGGAGTCTTAATTGGACTTTTACTTTTTATTGTATTATTGTAGGTTTTTATGAACGTTGATATAATTTTTAAAATAGCGGCTATAGGAATATTAATAACAGTAATTACTCAAGTGCTTAAAAAAAGCGATAGAGACGATATAGCGACTTTGGTTTCGCTTGCAGGACTAATTATTGTTCTAACATTAGTTATAAATATGATTAGTGAATTATTTGAAACAATAAAAAATATTTTTTATTTATATTAATGATTAAAATTATATTTGAAATTTTAATATGTGCAGTTTTAATTATATATTTGAGAAATATTAATATAGAATTTTCAGTTGTCGCTATATTTCTACTTGGCATTATTGTAATTTACAAAATAGTGCCTTATATAGAAAATATAAAAAGTTTTATTGATAATATAATCTTGACCGCTGGCATTGAAAAATCTTACGTTGTTATTATTTTAAAAATCACTTTAATAGGATATTTAATTGAGTTTTCCTCATCATTATTAAAAGATTTTAACCTTAATTCTTTGGCAATTAAATTAGAACTTTTTGGGAAAATCGTTATAGTTTCTATATCTTTACCTATATTTTATGCTGTTTTTAATCTTTTAACAGGTTTACTATGAAATATAAATTTATTATATTACTGTGTATTTTTTTGTCCATTTTTATTAACTACGGAGAAAATACAGTTTATGCCGATGATTTATTAGATAACGTCAACGAACAAATAGACAACATTGATTTAACAAGTTTAGAAGATTATTTTAATTCTTTAGATATTAAAAATCAAGATTTTTTTTCTAATCTCAATAATCTAATTAAAGGTGAAAACGTTACAGATTTTAACAGTATATTTTCTTTTATATATAATTCTTTTTTTAATACGCTTAAAAATTATATCCCGCTTATCTCCGTAATACTTTCTATTGTATTATTAAGCATGATATTTAATAATTTTAAGGGAGATTTTTTAAGCGGTGGTATATCGGATATAATTTCAACAGTTATCGCTTTAACTTTATTTGCATGCATAATAACGATAGTTATTTCAAACTTTAATTACACAAAAAATATCATAGAAAATCTATCTAAACTTAATGAAATTATGTCTCCCATAATAATTACTTTAATGTGTGCAAGCGGTAATAACGTTTCGGCAAAACTTTATCAGCCGACAGTTGTTTTTTTATCGAGTACTGTGATTAAAATAGTTAATAACGTTATAATTCCATTGGGATTTTTGGTTTTTATTTTATCTATAATTAATAATTTATCTTTAACTATTAAAACTCAAAAAGCAGAACAATTTATTTCTTCTTTGATTAAATGGATTTTGGGCATTATTTTTGCCGTTTACGGTGTTTTTTTGTCATGTCAGGGTATTTCTTCATCAACGTACGACGGGATTTCTTTTAGAGCGGCAAAATACGCTGTAACGAATGCAATCCCATTAGTTGGCGGTTTTATAAAAGAAGGTTTTGACGTTATTACCGCAGGCTCGGTTATTATTAAAAATTCTTTAGGCATTATCGGTATTATTATGATATTTTATACTGTAATTACACCGTTTTTAACTCTATTATCGCTTAATTTTATATTTAAAATGCTTTCATCTGTCACCGAAATGTGCGGGGATAATAAAATGTCTTTATCACTAAATTCGGTTTCCAACGTGTTCGGTATATATATTGCCTCTATACTTTTGGTTGGTTTTATGTTTTTTATATCCGTTTTATTAATGATTATGTCCGGAAACTCGGTGTTTATATGATTGAATATGTTGTTAAAATCGGTTTATTCGCTATTTTTTCAATTTTTATTGGATTATTACTGCCAAGTGGGAAAACTTCTATTTTAATTAAAAGTGTTATTTCTATAATTTCTTTTTTTATTATAATATTTCCGATTTTAGAATTTATTAATAAAGATTTCGACTTGAATTTTAATATTCAAAACGTTGATTTAATCGATTATAATTTTATTGAGTATTATAACTACAAAAAGAATACGGAATCTATTAAAATTTGTGAAAATATTTTAAAAAATAATGGGATTAACGTATTTGATTTAAGTATTTTATACGAAGAATCGGAAGTTGAATATAAAATTAATAAAGTAATATAAAAAAATA
>JAZUKR010000109.1:0-5822 GCA_045643385.1 Christensenellaceae bacterium
CATTTTTTTATATTTTACTATAAAAGATTTTATATATTTTATGTTTTTTATTGATTTTATCTTAAAATAAAGTTATAATACTTAGTGATAATATTTTTGGAGAAAGAATATGCTCGATTTAAAAAAGATTCAAGAAAATAAAGAAAAAATAGCCGAACTCTTATTAAAGAAAGGCTATAAGGCTGATTTTGATACTATATTAAAATTAGACGAAGAACGTAGGACTTATACTACTGAAGTTGAAAAGTATAAAGCGGAACGAAACAAAGTTTCCGCCGAAATTCCCAAGTTAAAAAAGGAAGGAAAACCAGTAGACGCAATTTTTGCGGAAATGAGAACTTTGGGCGACAAAATAACTGACTTAGATGGAAAAATTAACGAACTCGAAAAGAAGGTTTTTGATTTACTTGCCGTTATACCTAACGTTCCCGACGAAGATTTAAAAGGCGGAGAAAAAGAAAATAACGAAGTTATTAAAGTTGTTGGCAAAAAGCCGGAGTTTAACTTCCCGCTTAAAAATCACGTTGATTTATGTACGAGTTTGAATTTAATCGATTACACCCGTGGCACGAAACTTTCCGGACAAGGTTTTTGGATTTATCGTGGAGACGGCGCAAGACTTGAGTGGGCGCTTCTTAACTTTTTTATAAGCGAACATTTAAAAGACGGTTACGAATTTATTTTGCCACCACATCAATTAGGATATAACTGTGGTTTCGGTGCAGGTCAATTCCCCAAATTTTCCGATGAAGTTTATTGGCTCGATTGCGATGAAGACAGAACTAAAAACCGCTTTATGTTGCCTACGGCAGAAACGGCACTCGTTAATATGTATGCGGGTGAAATAATTGACGAAGATAAACTTCCTATGAAGTATTTTGCCTACACGCCTTGCTATCGTAAAGAAGCAGGTTCTTATAGAGCGGAAGAACGTGGCATGATAAGGGGTCATCAATTTAATAAAGTAGAAATGGTACAATATGCTCACCCTGATAAATCTAAAGAAGCGTTTGAAGAGCTTGTAAATAAAGCCTCTTCTTTAATGGAAAAGTTAGGTCTTCATTTTAGAGTAAGTAAGCTTGCGGCAGGCGACTGTTCGGCTTCTATGGCAAGGACTTACGATATAGAAGTTTGGATTCCTTCTATGGGAATTTATAAAGAAGTTTCTTCCGTTTCTAACGCAAACGATTATCAAGCGAGAAGAAACAATACTAAATTCCGTGATTCCAAAACAGGCAAAACCCAGTTTGTTCATACGTTAAACGGCTCGGGGCTTGCAACGAGTAGAGTTTTCCCGGCACTAATTGAACAAAATCAAAATGCAGACGGGAGCGTTAATGTCCCCGAAGTTTTGCAACCGTTTATGGGTGGACAAAAAGTTATTAAACTTTAATGAGTATTTAAAAATTAAAAGGGCGTATGTTTTTTACATACGCCCTTAAATTTTATTTTGTTATTTATCTTCTTTATCTTTTTCTACGACTTCTTTTAGGCTTGCCAAAAGTCCCGTAACGTTTTGAATTTCGCTCGGAACTATAATCTTTGTAGATTTTCCGTCTGCCATAACTTTTAACGCATCATAACCTTTAAGTGTTAAATAAGCGGGGTTTGGATTTGCGTCGTTAATCATTTTAATTGCCGTTGCAGTACCTTCCGCTTCTGCTATCATTGCCGCCTTTTTTGCTTCGGCTCTTAAAATCATCGCTTCCTTTTCGCCTTCTGCTACTAAAATGTTACTTCTCTTTTCACCTTCTGCCTTTAAGATTGCTTCCCTTCTTTCACGTTCGGCTCTCATTTGCTTTTCCATTGCTTGTTGAATATCTTTAGGCGGAAGTATGTTTTTAAGTTCAACCCTATTGATTTTAATTCCCCACGGGTCTGTTGCTTCGTCTAATATTATTCTCATTTTGCTGTTAACCGTATCACGGGAAGTAAGCGTTCCGTCGAGTTCTAATTCGCCGACGAGGTTACGAAGCGTAGTTGCCGTTAAGTTTTCTATTGCCCTTATTGGGTGTTCAACGCCGTAAGTAAACAATTTTGCGTCTGTTACTTGGAAGTAAACTACCGTATCTATTTGCATTGTTACGTTATCTTTTGTAATAACGGGTTGTGGCGGGAAATCTGCTATTCTTTCTTTTAAACTTATAGGTCCGCCAACGCTTTTATCGATAAACGGGACTATAAAATGTATACCCGTTCCTAAAAGCCTGTTAAATTTACCTAATCTTTCTATTACCATAGCCGTTGATTGACGGACTATTTTAATAGACGAAATTAAAATTAAAAAAAGTATTACTGCTAAAATTATTAAAACTATTGCTAAAGCGCTCATATCAATTCTCCTATTTTTTATATTTTCTTAACAATATATTTATTGCCTTTTATGTTGATTATTTTAACCAAAGTGCCTTCTTCAATTTCGTCGAAATCGTTTTCAGAAACGGCGTTCCAAACTATATCGTTTACTTTTATCGTGCCGGGCGAATTAAGTTTTATGGGCGATAAAAGTTTATACTCTTTTCCGATTATTGCTTCGGCGTTCGTTTTGCTTTCTTTTTTATTTAAGAATTTAATGGCTATTTTCCTAAAACATAATAAAAGAATAAACGAAACGGCTATAAATATCGGAAGAGTTATATACCAAGGCACACCGCATAATGATAAAATTATAGAAATAAGTCCACCACCCGTAAACCAGATAGAAACAATTTCACTTGTTGTGGCTTCAACTATTACCGAAAGCACGATAATGCCCAGCCAAATATACGTCCAAGTCATAATTACTCCGTTTTATTTTTTGTTTTTATTTAAAAATTCAATTAATTCTGCTAATCTGTCTAAATCGTCTCTAGTATAATAGTCGATATAAATTCTGCCTTTTTTATCGTTGCCTATTGCGTTGACTTTCGTTCCTAAAGTTCTTTGCATATTCGTTATTAAATCTTTTAATTCGTTAGAGAGTTCTCTTTTTTCTTTTTTAGATTTATCTTCGGGCGGTAAGAAATAATTTTTTACACGCTTTTCCATATCTCTAACGGAATCGCCGTCTTTAATAGAAGCGTTTGCAAGTTTTATTTGGTCAATTTTGGGAACGTTGATAAGCGCTCTTGCGTGACCTGCGGATAACGTACCGTTTATTAAAAGTTTTATTACTTCGTCAGATAGAGATAAAAGTCTTAAAGTGTTTGCAACGGCAGGTCTTGACTTTCCTATTCTATCCGCTAATTCTTCTTGAGTAAGTCCGTAATCGTCCATAAGAGAACGCATTGCGTTTGCGGCTTCAATAGGGTTTAAGTCTTCACGCTGTAAGTTTTCGATTAAAGATATTTCTTTAATTTGTCTTTCGTTATAATTTTTAATAACGACAGGAATTCTGCTTAACCCTGCAATTTTACTTGCCCTAAATCTTCTTTCGCCGGCGATTATCATATATCTGTCGCCACTCTTATTTACGACTATCGGCATAATAACGCCGTGTTTACTAATAGACGCAGCAAGTTCGTTAAGTGCCGTTTCGTCGAAAACTTTTCTCGGCTGATTGGGATTTGCGAAAATCAAATCGATATCTATTTCGGTTACCGCATTTTTAGAGTCCGTTTGTTCTTCTTCAAACAATAAACTCTTGCCGTAATCTTCTTCTGTCTCTGAAAAAAGTGCAGATAAGCCCTTTCCTAAACCTTTTGTATTTTTCATAAAAATATCTCCAAAAATTTATAACGTTATTGACGTTTTAAGAATTCTTCCGTTAATGCAAGATAAGATTTTGCGCCCGTACACCTTGTATCGTGTAGCATTATGGGTACGCCGTGGCTTGGCGCTTCGGCAAGCCTAATATTTCTCGGAATAACAGTATCGAATACGTATTTCCCGAAATATTTTTTTATTTCTTCGGTTATTTGTCTTGAAATAATCGCTCTCGTGTCGCTCATCGTTAAAACAACACCTTCGATTTTTAGGGCAGGATTTAAGTGTTTTACTACGAGTTTAATTGTGTTCATAAGTTGGCTTAATCCTTCCATTGCGTAGTATTCGCTTTGTATAGGAATTATAACCGTATCTGCCGCAACTAATGCGTTAATCGTTAAAAGTCCTAAAGACGGCGGACAGTCTATCATAATATAATCGTAACTATTCTTTGCTTTTTCTAAAGCGGTTTTTAATACGTGTTCACGGTTTTTAACGTAAACTAATTCTACTTCTGCACCCGCTAAGTCAATATTAGAAGGTAAAATATCTAAATTGTCAACGCAAGATTTTAAAACGCCTTCTTCAACGGGCACTTCGTCTATCATAACGTTATATAAGGAATTTTTAATGTCTTTTTTAATAATTCCAAGTCCGCTTGTCGCATTGCCTTGCGGGTCAAGGTCGACAAGTAAACATTTTTTACCCTTACTTGCTAAGTATGATGCCATATTTACGCAAGTCGTAGTTTTTCCTACACCGCCTTTTTGATTTGAAAATGATATAATCTTTCCCATAATTTTGCCTTTAAGTTTTTATTCGTTTTTTTCTTTAGTTTGTCTACTAAAAGGGTCTTCTTGTAAGGTTTCTTCGTTTTTGTCCATAAATTCTATTATTTCTTCAACAGATTTCCCTTCCATAAGCATATCTACTTCTTCGGTAAAAATAGTTTCTCTTTCTACTAAAAGTTTTGCCATATTATCTAGGAGATTTTTGTTTTTGCTTAGTAATTCTCTTGCTTTTTCTAAGGAAGTTTCTATAATCTCTTTTACTTCTTCATCAATAATTGCAGCGGTTTCTTCACTGTAACTTACGTGAGACGCCATATCTCGTCCTATAAAAATCTCTTTATCGGAAGCATAAGATATAGGGCCTACTTTTTCGCTCATACCCCACTCGGTTACCATAAGCCTTGCCCTTTTACTTACTGCGTTAATATCTCCGGACGCCCCTGCCGAAATATCTTTAATTATTAATTCTTCCGCAACACGTCCGCCAAGAGTCATAACTATATCGTCTAAAAGTTTTGCTTTTGTTAAGTGATTGTCGTCGTTATCGGGTCTTGTCATCGTATAGCCTGCTGCCTGCCCTCTCGGGATAATAGAAACTTCGTGAACAGGGTCGCAATGCGGTAATAATTTTGCAAGTATTGCGTGCCCAGACTCATGATATGCCGTTATTCTCTTATCGGTTTCCGTAATTAATCTGGACTTTTTCTGCGGTCCTATTATTACCTTGTTTATACCTTCGTATAAATCTTTATTAGTAATTTGCGTTCTGTTTGCTCTTGCCGCAAGTATTGCCGCTTCGTTAAGTAAGTTTTCTAAATCGGCACCGGAAAATCCGCTCGTCATTCTAGCAACGGTTTTTAAGTTGACCGTTGACGCTAACGGTTTATTTCTCGAATGAACCTTTAATATCGCCTCTCTTCCCTTTACGTCGGGAACGTTTACGAATATTTGCCTATCGAATCTTCCGGGTCTTAATAATGCGGGGTCTAAGATATCGGCACGGTTTGTCGCTGCCATAACGATTATGCCGTCGTTTGTTTCAAAACCGTCCATTTGAACTAATAACTGGTTAAGCGTTTGTTCTCTTTCGTCGTGTCCGCCACCCATACCTGTTCCACGTTGACGACCTACTGCGTCGATTTCGTCTATAAATACGATACACGGCATATTCTTTTTAGCCACTTCGAATAAATCCCTTACCCTTGATGCGCCTACGCCAACGAACATTTCTACAAAGTCTGAACCCGAGATAGAAAAGAACGGTACTCCCGCTTCTCCTGCTACCGCTTTAGCAAACAATGTTTTACCTGTTCCCGGAGGACCTACTAAAAGCACGCCTTTAGGAAT
>JAZUKR010000110.1:0-3823 GCA_045643385.1 Christensenellaceae bacterium
ATTAATTCTCTTAAAAATATTTCTTTATTCGTATATATAGAATTAATCATTAAATCAAGTATTCTTTTGGATTCCGTTTTAAATTGTTTCATATATCTTCTCCTTTTAGCACTCTTTGTCTTTAAGTGCTAATTTATATTATACCAACATATTAAAATTTGTCAAGGTATTTTTGACTTTTTAAACAAAAAAATATCGCCGTTTTTATTAAAAAACGGCGATATTCGATTAAATTTTTTAGTCTATATTAATCGTGTGCTTAGGAAGTTTTTTTACTTCGTCTTTGGGAAATAAAAGTTCTAACGTGCCGTTATTGTATTTTGCTTTTATATCTTCTTCTTTTACGTTATCGCCAACGAAAAAACTTCTTTTTAGCGAAAAACTTCTTTCCCTTCTTAAATAAGATTTTTCGTCTTCTTCACTTTCGTTTCTGTTTGCCGTTAGGGTTAAATAGCCGTTATCGAGTTCAATAGAAATATCTTTTTTATCAAATCCCGGCATATCAACTTTTAATTCGTAACCGTCTTTAGTTTCCTTTATGTCCGTTCTTACTTCATTAAAACTTCCCTGCCTTATCGGAGCAAAAAAATCGTCAAAGAAGTTATCGAACATATTAAAATTAAAATCGTCTTTTCTGCTTAAATAATTTTTCATTTTTTATTTCTCCTTTTTCTTTTATTTTTACCGACGTAAAGTTTTTTATTCAAAATAATACTTTTTAGCGCTTTAAAAATATATTTTTATAAATCTCTTCCGCCGTTTATTTTTAGCACTCTATTTATTTAATTGTTAGCACTCTCATCTATCGACTGCTAATTATATTATAATACGAAATTTTAATTTGTCAACAGTTTTTAAAAAATTTTTTTAAAAAAATTATACCGCTTAAAAAAGCGGTATAATCAATGCAACACTAAATAAAGGAATTATCTTTAATTTAATATATATTCCACATATTTTTTTGCTATATTTATTTTAGTTACGCTTTCAATTTCCTTAATAAAAGCGTTAGAATTTACTTCGCATACGTAAGGGACATTATTTTCGCCGTATAGTAAATCTACTCCGCAATAGTCTAATTTTAAAGTTTTAGCAACCTTTTCCGCCAAATCTTTAAACGGCTTATCTAAAACGATTTTTTTACCCGTTCCGCCAAGAGCGATGTTGGATCTAAAATCGTTTTTGTTTTCTCTTTGCATAGACGCAACAACTTTTCCGCCTACGCAAATTACTCTTATGTCTACTCCTTTTTTATAACCCAAATATTTTTGATATAAATGCGGTTTTAATTTTAAATCTTCCATAATAGATAAAAGTTCGCTTTTATTATTTGCCAAATAAACGCCTCTCCCCATAGAACCGTAACACTCCTTAACTATCATAGGATAGAAAAGTTTTTCTTCTAAAACTTTAACGGAATTTTCGTCTATTTTAAAACTTTTATCGTAACATAAAGGAGCAAAAACGGTATTTGGAATATTTATACCTTTGTTTGCCAAAGTTAAATACGTTTGTGCTTTATCGTCGCAAACGCTAATTGCCGATAAAGAGTTATACATTTTAACTTTTAATCTACTTAATGCCGAAGCAAGATATTTATCTTTATCTAAAAATACGACAAAATCAACGCCACTTAATTTGGACTTGATTTTATTGTCGCAAATTTCGGTCTTTAAGTATCCGTTACTTTCAATTAAAACGTCAACGTTACATTTATTAAATTCTTCTTTTAACCGCTCGGCAAAATGAATACTTTCTTTCGGCGACAAATACGGGTTAACAACTATAATACCTTTCATAATTAAAATAGCCCGCTTATTTTTCCTTTATCGTCTATGTCTATATTTTCGGCTGCGGGGATTTTAGGAAGCCCCGGCATCGTCATAATATTTCCCGTTAAAACTACAATAAATCCCGCACCGCAAGACACTTTTACCTGTTTAACGTTAACTGTAAAGTTTTCCGGCGCTCCTATTAGCGTCATATCGTCGGAAAAAGAATACTGCGTTTTAGCGACGCAAACGGGAAGTTTATCAAAGCCAAGCTCGGTTAATTTTTTAATATCTTTTTCTGCGTCGGTTGAATAAACTACGTCTTTCCCGTGATAAATTTTTGTTACTAACAAATTGATTTTATCTTTAATACTTTCATCAAGAGAGTAAGCAAAAGTAAAATCTGATTTAACTTCGCAAAGTTCAATAACCTTTTTAGCGAGTTCTATTCCACCTTCACCGCCTTTAGCCCAAACGTCTGATAAAACTGCGTCTACGTTTAACTTTTTGCACTCTTTTATTATAAGGTTTATTTCGTTATCCGTATCTTTAGGAAAACGGTTAATCGCAACGCAAACGGGAAGTTTATAAACGTTTTTAATATTTTCAACGTGCCTTAAAAGATTTGGAAGACCTTTACATAATGCCGACAAATCTTCTTCTTTTAATTCGGTTTTTAACTTTCCGCCGTGCATTTTTAAAGCACGAACAGTTGCAACTACTACGACGGCATTTGGTTTTAACCCCGCTTTTCTGCACTTAATATCTAAAAACTTTTCCGCACCCAAGTCTGCGCCGAATCCTGCTTCCGTTACGCAATAATCACCGAGTTTTAATGCGGTTAAAGTTGCTAAAACGGAATTACAGCCGTGTGCGATATTGGCAAATGGTCCGCCGTGAACAAGTGCCGGCGTTCCTTCTAAAGTTTGAACTAAATTAGGCTTTATTGCGTCTTTAAGTAGTGCCGTCATTGCACCTTGTGCATTTAAGTCTTTTGCATAAACGGGTTTATCGTCGTAGGTATAGCCTATTATGATATTAGATAAACGTTCTTTTAGATCTTTTATTGAAGAAGAAAGACATAGTATAGCCATAACTTCAGACGCAACTGTTATATCGTAACCGTCTTCACGAGGAATACCGTTAACCTTTCCGCCAAGGCCGTTTACTATATTACGTAATTGACGGTCGTTCATATCTACGCATCTTTTAAATGTGATTTTTCTCGGATCTATATTTAATGCGTTTCCTTGATAAATGTGGTTATCAATCATTGCGCAAAGTAAATTATTAGCAGAGCCTATTGCGTGGAAATCACCCGTAAAGTGCAAGTTAATGTCTTCCATGGGGATAACTTGTGCGTATCCACCGCCTGCAGCACCGCCCTTTACACCGAAAACCGGACCCAAAGACGGTTCACGTAGAGCAACTACGACTTTTTTCTTAAGTTTAGAAAGCCCGTCCGCCAGACCTATCGTATTGGTTGTTTTTCCTTCACCGGAAGGAGTTGGCGTTATTGCGGTAACTAAAATAAGTTTTCCGTCTTTATTTTTCGTTTCGTCTAAAAAAGAAGTATCTATTTTAGCCTTGTCGTTTCCGTATTGAATAACGTACTTTTCGTTTATTCCTGCTTTTTTTGCAATTTCTAATATGTGTTTCGGCTTAATGCTTTGCGCTATTTCTATATCACTTAACTCTCTCATATTTTATCTCCGATTTTATCAGTTAGGCGTCCAGCCCATTTTCTCGCCTGCTAATATGTGAATATGTAAATGGAAAACAGTTTGACCTGCGTCGTCACCTTGATTTATAATTAATCTAAATCCGTTTTCTAAATGAAGTTCTTTTTCTAAAGTGGGAATTTTGTTTAAGCATTTTAAAAGGACTTTAGATTTTTGTTCGTCCATTTCGGAAAGTAATTTAAAATGTATTTTCGGAATACATAAATAATGATATTTTGCCTTTGGCTCAATATCGCAAATTATTATCATATCATCGTCTTCGTACACTTTTTTAGAAGGTATTTCGCCTTTAATAATTTTACAAAAAAT
>JAZUKR010000111.1:0-1664 GCA_045643385.1 Christensenellaceae bacterium
TTTTCAACTACGCTATGCATATGTTTTTTTACAACCGAGCAATGATATTCGTCCTTTTGGTATAACGAAAGAGCGTTTTCATCATCTAATAATACCTGTAAAATTATATCGAACGACCTATCTGAGTGCAAAAAATCTTTCCCTACTTCTATTCCACGAAGAAGTGGAACGTTTTTTTCCATTGAACGTAAAACTTCAACGGCCTTATCTACACTTTCGCCCTGTTTTAACTTAAAACAAACTATATGTTTTACCATAATTATCTCCTTATTTAAGTGGAACAACCGCTTCCGCATTTAACGTTAAGTCTGCAAAATTGCCCTTTCTATATTGTAAATATCCTTCAGCCGCTATCATTGCACCGTTATCGGTGCAATATCTTTTTTCGGGAAGAATCAGTTTTATGTTTTTATTCTTAGTTGCTTTTTCTAACGCTTCTCTTAAATATCCGTTTGCACCCACTCCGCCCGAAACAGTTAAAGTTTTATATCCCGTTTTTTTAACTGCCAACAAGGCTTTTTCTATCAAAACGTCTATCGCCGAATGTTGAAAACTGTTTGCAACGTCTTCACGTTTTATTTCGTTGCCACGTTGCTCTTCCGTGTGAACGTAATTAATTACCGCCGTCTTTAATCCGCTATACGAAAAATCAAATTTACTTCCTTTATAATTTTTAAGCATTTTAGGAAGTTTTACGCTATTTTTTCCTTCCCTTGCCAAGCGTTCTACGTTAGGTCCGCCCGGGTAATTTAATCCTAAAACTCTTGCAACTTTATCAAAGGCTTCACCGACGGCATCGTCTATCGTGCTACCTAATATATCGAAGTCATAATAATCTTTAATTGCGACTATTGCAGTGTGCCCACCACTTGCAAGAATAGTTATAAAAGGAGGTTTTAAATCTTTATCTGTTAAATACGCCGCCGAAATATGCCCCCTTATATGACTAACGGGAACAAGCGGTTTATTTTCGGAATAAGCAAGCCCCTTAGAAAAAGAAACTCCAACTAATAAAGCGCCAAGTAAACCTGCACCTTTTGTAACCGCTATTGCGTCTATATCGTCCATCGTCATATTTGCCGATTTTAATGCGTTTTTTGTAGCGGTAAGTATTGCAGTAGTATGAATTCTAGACGCAATTTCCGGTACTACTCCACCGAATCTTGCATGTTCCGTTGCGGAACTTATTATCTCGTCGGAAAGTATTTCCCTGCCGTTTTTTACAATAGATACGGCAGTTTCGTCGCAAGAAGTTTCTATACCTAAAATATTAACGTCTTGTTTAATTTTATAATCTTTAATTATATCGGAATAACTCATTACGCCTTCTTTAAGTAATCGTTTATAAAGCCTTGTATATCTCCGTCCATAACTGCTGAAACGTCTGCAGTTTCGTAACCTGTTCTATGGTCTTTGACTAACGTGTAAGGACAGAATACGTAACTCCGTATTTGACTACCCCACTCTATCTTTTTAATTTCGCCCTTTATGTCTTGATCTCTTTCAAGCCTTTCTTCTTCACGCTTTTCTAGTAACTTTGAAATAAGCATTCTCATAGCCATCTCTTTATTTTGCGTTTGGCTTCTTTCGTTTTGACAAGAAACTACTATTCCCGTAGGAATATGCGTTATTCTTATAGCCGAATCAGTTTTATTGATATGCTG
>JAZUKR010000112.1:0-2719 GCA_045643385.1 Christensenellaceae bacterium
AGAAACACCGGACGATGACCCAAAACCAAGACCACCAAAAATTAAGAAAAGAAAACCGACACCAAGAAAACCAAAACCCGACCCCGACCCAATTTATGAAGACGATGAACCCGAACCCGACCCAATAGATGATATTGACCCCGTACCACCCACACCGGAAGATAAATCACTTGCAACGGGTTTTGTATATAAATTGGAAGATGAAGAAGTTGACAGACTACGTTCTAAATTATGGAATAGTGAAATACTTGGTGATTTAAGTGAAATATGGAAGAATGACCCAATGCAAGGTATTATTTCACTAAACGACTTCTTTGTTGATGTTACGGCAGACCCTAACAATCAACGTGAAGTTGTACTTGGTAATGTTCAAATGGATATTGTTACACCAATAGTTACGGACAGATACCAAACTTTTCCTTCTTTTAATGTAGCCGTACCAAGATACTTTAATGATGTGCGTGACTTTGATACTAAAATAAATATATACGTTCCGTTTTGTGGTGGTTTTCACGAACTTGACACACAAATGGTTATGGGTGGAATATTATATCTAACATATAATGTTGATGTGTTAACGGGTGATTGTGTTGCAATATTAGACGTTGCAATACAAGGTGAAGTGAATAAGGACGGAAAACAAGCACACAAACTTGTTGCAATTTATAACGGAAATGTATCTGTACCACAAATTATATCACATAATGATAAAACGGCATTGTATAACAATCTTGCAAATATTGGTAAGGGTGTCGTTGGTGGTGTGATTAGTGGTGTACCCGGTGGTGTAGGTGGTGCATTAATCGGTGGTTTAACCGGTGGTGCAAGTGGTGTTGTAAATATGATGACAACACACAACTACAACATAGAACGATGTGGACAAATTGGTTCTAACTTGGGTGCGATGTCACCACGTATTCCGTTCTTGGAAATAATACGTCCTATACCATATGACGCAAATAAACGTGAAGTGTTTGGTGGTAAACCTACAAACGCAACGGTACGTTTAAGTAATGTTAAAGGTTTTACAGTATTACGTGATATACACGTTGACGATTTAGTTTGTACAGACTTTGAAAAAGACGAAATTGAAAATGCTTTAAAGAGTGGTGTACAACTATAAATTAAAAACCCCGGTATTATACCGGGGTTTATTTTATTAGAATAATGTTGCTATTTTAAAATGTTCGTTCACGGCTTTAAAATCGTTACCCGTTAGATTGTCACTATAACACAATTTATTCATCGCAAAACATTCACGTATATATTGTTCGGGTTTTTTCGATAAATCTAAACGGGAAGATATAAACGGATTGTCACTAAATCTATCAGTTAATACCCTTTGACCGTGATAGTCTTTAGTTGACGGGTATATATAGCAAATCTTACCACCGTCTTTACTATCAACCAACAAACACAACATAAATCTAAAATTCATATATTCAATCAATAAACTATACACGTTTTCATATTCTTCAAGTTTCTTGGGTAATTTTGGCATTTCGTCAACTTCCCACAATCCTTGTGTAATCTGTCCTTTTGCCTTACCAATGAAAACTTTGTTTTGAAACTGTACTACTTCACAATATTCCACGGCTAGTTTTATGCTTGTCCCGTCTTCTTGATTATATGTATATACATCAATTTGACCGGGTTTCATTAAGTTAAATTTGTCAAGACCGAAATAAGTGACATATGGTGATACACGTGAAAGGGTGTTTCCGATTAACCATATACGACCCGGTGACAATCTAAAAATTGTACTTGCGAAGTGTTCAAGACGTTCACATTCTTCCGATAGATAACGTGCGTCGTTCGGGATAACTTCTTCGTATAGTATATCGGTGTAGTCCGTAAATACTTGTGATTTGAAACGTACATCATTTGACAATGAACCATAACGACCGATTTGCTCACCACGAACAATTTTGTCATTATCGTCAAAATTATAAAAATACAATCCACCGTGATATGCGTATACACCGATGTACTTACCCCCGGTGATTTTATACACTTCACGTTCACCATATTTGTTAATTGTCATATCATCGAAGTACGATGTTACAAAATTTTCTTTTATATCTTCATCGTATCGACGTAGGTAAATAAATTTTTGTTTGGTCTTCCAGTATTGCTCAATTAAATCACGTTTTACACTATATGATTTACCATTTGAACGCATACCAATTAAGAACAACCAAGTTGCCCCGGTTTCCAATATACGTTTATTAGAATGAAAATTTGTTTTGCTTGGTTTCTTTTCTTCTTTTGCCATTTATATAGTTCCTTTCATTTTTACATAAGACCATTGTTGTAATTCGTCAAAATTCAATTGCATAAAATCAAGAAGTTCTTTGTATTCATCGGTATTGTCTATTACATAACCCGTTCTACGCATATTCTTCCCATATTGATATGTTGACTTGTACCCGTCCGGATATGTAACCGTGGGTTGATTATTGCAATATGTAGTTAATAATTTATGTACACAACTTGCGTCGGGGTTAAAAGCAAAACCACATTCAAAGTTGTTAATATCATCATTTAGTAATTCAACGGCACTTTTATTTATACCCGAAATAGTCATATGTAGTTTATTGTCTTCACGTCGTTCACAATAACATTTGGCATGTATACATTTAAATTGTAGTATATCATCTTCACTATCAAACCACCCTAAAGGGTGTGCAATTCCTTTTTTATCAAGTGGACGTGTTTT
>JAZUKR010000113.1:0-3418 GCA_045643385.1 Christensenellaceae bacterium
CTAAACTTAACGGAACGCCTTTAACGTTAGAGTGTGCAAAAGAACTTGCCTTGGTTATGAAAGAATGAGCAATAGAAAAGGGCGCAACTCATTATACCCATTGTTTCCAACCTATGACGGGAATAACCGCCGAAAAACACGATGCGTTTTTAGAACCTGATAAATCGGGCAACGTTATTATGAAATTTTCGGAAAAGTCTTTAATAAGAGGGGAATCTGACGCTTCGAGTTTCCCTTCAGGTGGATTAAGGGCTACGTTTGAAGCAAGGGGATATACCGCTTGGGATCCCACTTCTTATGCTTTTGTTAAAGACGGCAGTTTATATATTCCCACGGCATTTTGTTCATATAGCGGTGAAGCGCTTGATAAAAAAACTCCGCTTTTACGTTCTATGCAAGCCATAAATACGGAATCGTTAAAAGTTTTGAGTTTATTCAATAATAAAAAATGCAAAAAAGTTACGCCTATGGTAGGTGCGGAACAAGAATATTTTTTAATAGATAAATCCGTATACGAAAAACGTCTTGATTTAATTCATTGCGGAAGAACGCTTTTCGGCGCAAGACCTTCTAAGGGTCAAGAATTAGAAGACCATTATTACGGTGCGATTAAATCGAAAGTTTTAGATTTTATGAAAGAAGTGAACGAAGAACTTTGGAAACTCGGCGTTTATGCAAAAACCGAGCATAACGAAGTTGCTCCTTCTCAGCATGAACTTGCTTGCTTTTATACTTCGGCAAATATTGCTTCGGATCAAAATCAACTCTGTATGGAAGTGTTAAAAAGCGTAGCAAACCGCCACGGTTTAGTATGTATTTTAAGCGAAAAACCGTTTGAATCGGTTAGCGGAAGCGGTAAGCATAACAACTGGTCGCTTATGACCGACTCGGGAGAAAATTTATTTGACCCCGGCGATACTCCAGAATCTAACGCACAATTTTTGGTATTTTTATGTTCGGTTATTTGTGCAGTAGACGATTATCAAGATTTATTGAGAATTTCCGTCGCTTCGGCGGGTAACGATTTAAGGCTCGGTTCTAACGAAGCACCGCCTTCGGTTATTTCCATGTATATAGGCGAAGATTTAGAAAAGATTCTATACGCCGTGGATAAAGGTGAAATATATAATCCTAAAAAGAAATCCGATTTAAAAACGGGCGTTTCGTTTATCACTTCTCTTCCTAAAGATTCAACGGATAGAAACAGAACGTCGCCTTTTGCTTTTACAGGTAATAAATTCGAGTTTAGAATGGTGGGCTCATCTTTTAACATATCTTGCCCGAACTTTATTATAAACACCATTGTTTCGGAAGAATTATCTAAATTTTACGATATAATAAAGGGCGCTAAATCTTTAAACGAAGGCGTTGTCGAAGTAATTAAATATACGGTTAAAAATCATAAACGCATATTGTTTTCCGGCAACAGTTATTCTAAAGAGTGGAAGTTAGAAGCAAAAGCACGTGGACTTTATGATTTAAAAACAACGGCGCTTGCTCTCGTTAAATATGACGACAAAAAGAATATCGACGTTATGGAAAAGCATAAAGTTTTAACGAAAGATGAAATAGTATCGAGAAAAGAAATTTTACTCGATAATTATGCAAATATCGTTCATATAGAGGCTTTAACTGCAATAGATATGGCAAATAAGCAGATAGCACCTAACGTTTTAGCGTATGAAAAAGTTTTACTTAAAGGTCTAAATATGAAAAAGAAATTTGATGAAACGTTGCCACGCTCTTTAGAAGAAAACGTTTTGAGAAAGATTTCTTCTTTATCCGAAAAATTCTATTTGGCTTTGGAAAAATTAACTAATGACGTTAAAAAATTCGAAAAATATAAAAGCGCTTTGGATAAAGCAAGGTTTTCCGAAAAAGTATTACTTAAAGATTTGTCGGTTTTAAGAAAAAATGCAGACGAGATGGAATTAATTATGGGAGACGAGTATAAACCTTTCCCAAATTACGGCGATATTTTATACAGCGTTAAATATTAAAAATTAAAAACATGTCAATAAATAAAGCAGATGTTATAATAACATTTGCTTTATTTGTTTTTGGGGGAAAATTATTAAAAATAAAGTATAAAAATCACTAAAAAAGGTTGAAATGCATTTCGTTTTGTGTTAAAATAAAAAACGGCGTAAAACTCTATTATAGAGTATAACATATAAACGGAGGTCGATATGGCAAAAACATCGGGCGTACCATTTAAGGGTACTAAAGAGCAAGAAAAACTTTTGAGAGAAAAACTTGCACAATTAAAAAATACTAGAGGCGGACTTATGCCTGCTCTTCAAGAAGCGCAGAATATCTACGGTTATCTTCCGAAAGAAGTTCAGATTATCGTTGCTGAAGAAATGGGAGTATCCCTATCAGAAGTATACGGCGTAGTTTCTTTTTATGCGCAATTTACAATAGTGCCAAAGGGCAAGTACAAAATCGGCGTATGCCTTGGAACTGCTTGTTACGTAAAAGGTTCAGGAGATATACTTAGTGAAGTTGAAAAACAACTCGGTATTAAAGCGGGTGAAATTACGGCAGACGCTAAGTTTTCTATAGAAGCGACCCGTTGCGTAGGTTGTTGCGGTTTAGCACCGGTTATGACAGTTAACGAAGACGTTTACGGTAGAATTACCCCTAAAGACGTAGCAAGTATTCTTGCAAAATACAATTAATTTAGGATAAGGAGACAAAGGCTATATGAAAAAAACGATTAACGATATTAACGCTATCCGTGAAAAATTACAACCGCTTATCGCTATGAGAGCGCACGGAACATCTATGGCGTTCAAAGAAGTTGGACCTTCTAAATATAAAAGAGAAATCCTTATTTGCGGTGGTACGGGTTGCCATTCGAATAAGAGTTCACAAATTTATGCGGAATTTAACAGATTAATAGAAGAAAACGGCAAAAAAGATGAATTTTTAACCGTTATGACAGGTTGCTTCGGTTTATGTGCGGCAGGTCCTGTCGTAATAGTTTATCCCGAAGGTGCATTTTATTCTAAAGTCACCGTTGAAGACGTTAAAGAAATTTTTACAGAACATTTACTTAACGGCAGAATCGTAGATAGACTTTTACATCAAGATAAAGGCGCTATTGAAAAGGTAGTTGCTTTATCTGATACGAATTTCTATAAAAAACAAAGCCGTGTTGCACTCCGTAATTGCGGTGTTATTAACCCCGAAAATATCGACGAATATATTGCATACGACGGTTATCAAGCATTATATAAAGTATTATCTTCCATGACAAGCCAAGACGTAATCGACGTTATAACGGCGTCCGGTCTTCGTGGAAGAGGCGGTGCAGGATTCCCGACAGGTAAAAAGTGGGCGTTTGCCGCTGTTCAACCGGGGCCGGAAAAATACGTTTGCTGTAACGCAGACGAAGGTGACCCCGGTGCGTTTA
>JAZUKR010000114.1:0-2861 GCA_045643385.1 Christensenellaceae bacterium
TCTCGTTGTCCTAAATAATTTTCTCGCATATCTAGTATAACATTAAGTTTGAACTCTGGCGAGTATTTTTTAAATACTTGCCCTTTTTTTGCCATAAAAAATGCACCCCCAAAAGTGTCTAACTTTTGGGGTGCACTTCAATGCCGGTGGATATTTATTTTGTCATAAACAAAAATCCCTATGAGAAGACGCATAATGCAGTCTTTATTTTTTACATAAAACTAATTTATCTTGTTTTAACGCCGTTTGGTGAAAACATATAAGTATTTTCACTAATTTCACAAACGCCACCGCCTAGTGCAAATACAGCACCAGAGAGCATATCTATTATTCTTATTGCAGTTTCTTGTTTAACTTGGTCTAATTTTACTATAACGTTTTGTTTAGACCTTAAAGAAATTATTATTTCTTCTACATCGTTAAAACTTTTAGGAGATAATGCTACTACTCCGCCTGCATTTCCCTGTTCAAAGTTAAATTCGTCAAAAGAAGTTTTTATATTTTCTTTTGATTGTCTCGGTTCTTTTCCGAATAAATCTAATAAACCCATTTTATTTTTCTCCGTAATTTCTTTGACCGAAAATTTTACTGCCAAGCCTTATCATATTGCTTCCGTTTTTAATTGCGACTTTATAATCTTCGCTCATTCCCATAGAAAGATATTGTAAATTATACCCCTTTTCTATAAGTTTATCATAAATCGAACGCATTTGCAAACACATATTTTTAACGTTTTCTTCGCTTTCGTTTTTAGGGAACATTGTCATAAGTCCTAAAACGTTAACGTTATGATAATTATTAAGAGAATTAAAAAGTTTTTCTAATTCTTCTACGTAAAATCCGCTTTTAGATTCTTCTTTAGAAACGTTAACTTCTATTAAAACGTTTTGCTTAATATTTAATTTTTCGGCTTGTCTATTAATTTCGTTTAGTAATTCAAGCCTATCTACCGATTGAATAAGCGAAACTTTACCTATTATATATTTAACTTTATTAGTTTGTAAATGCCCTATAAACTGCTCGTTTGCACCTATAATTTTATCGTGTTTTTCTCTAAATTCTTGAACTTTATTTTCGGCAACGACTTTTAATCCGTTCTTTATAGCAAGGTTAATCGTATCTATGTCTACGGTTTTTGTTGCACCTACTAAAACTATATTTTCGCCCAGATTGTTTTTGGACGAAATTTCTTCTAATACGGATTTTAAATTTTCTATCATTTTATCTTCCGTTAATTAAATCGCTCATATTAAATAAACCTTTCTTTTTATTAGAAAGATATTTTATTGCGTTAATTGCACCGTCAGAGAATACAGAACGGTCTTCTGTTCTATGAGATAAAGTTATTATTTCGTTTTCGCCGATAAAAAATACGTCGTGATCGCCTACGATATTACCACCACGAATAGCGTGAATACCAACTTCGGACTTATCTCTTAAACAATCTTTTCCATTACGTCCGTATACCGCTTTAGAATTGCTTTTAATAGTTTTAATTTTATCGTAAATCATTAAAGCCGTGCCGGAGGGAGCGTCTTTTTTCTTATTATGATGTTTTTCTAATATTTCTATATCAAAGCCTTCTAAAGTTTTAGTGGCTTTTTCTACTAAATCTATTAATACGTTAACGCCAAGCGACATATTTGCCGAACGGAATACGGGTATTTTTTTACTTGCGTTTTCTATTTTTAATATATCTTCTTCCGTGTATCCTGTTGCACATAAAACTATGGCAACTTTATTTTTTAAGGCAAATTCTAAAATATTATCTAAATTAGAATGAGAAGAGAAATCTATTATTCCGTCTATTTTTTCTTTTACTTTATTAAAACTTGTGTAAACGGGAATAGGGGAATTTGACGATTTAACGTCTATTCCGCAAACGACGTTTATGTCATTTGTTTTAATTGCAGATTCGTAAACTTTTTTACCCATACGGCCTAACGCACCGCTTATTAATAAATTTATCATTTTACACCTTTAATTTAAATCCGAAATCTTTTAATACTTTCTTTAAAGACTCTACGTGTTCGGGTTCTAATTCTGTTAACGGTGCACGTACAATGCCCGTGCCTAACCCGATTAATTCTATTGCTTTTTTAACGGGGATTGGATTAACTTCCGTAAACATCTGGTCTATTAGCGGAAGTAATTTTTCTTGGAGTTCAACCGCTTGTTCGTTTCTTCCTGTAAAATAAAATCTACAAACGTCTCCAACTTCTCTCGGCGCGATATTAGAAGCAACCGAAATTAAACCCATAGAGCCTATAGATAACATAGCAAGGTTTAAGTTGTCGTCACCGGAGTAGAGGGCGGTTTTTCCACGGATAAGTCTTGCGGTTTCGCAAATTTGTTCCATATTTCCGCACGCTTCTTTAATACCGCCGATATTTTTATGTTCGGCAATTTCCGCCATTGTTTCCGGCAATATATTAACTCCCGTTCTTGCGGGAACGTTATAACAAAGTATAGGAATATTTATTTCGTCGCCGATGTCTTTATAATATTTAACTAATCCTTTTTGGGTACATTTATTATAATACGGGGTAACGACTAAAAGTCCGTCTGCACCGATTTTTTCGGCAAGTTTACTCTTTTCTACCGCCTTTTTAGTGCAGTTACTTCCCGTGCCTAAAATAAACTTTACTCTTCCTGCTATTTTATCGTAAGAGAACTTAGCAATTCTGTCGTATTCTTCTTCCGTTATAGTAGGTGCTTCACCCGTTGTGCCTAAAATACATAAAGCGTCTATTCCGTTGGCAATTTGATATTCAATTTGCTTTTCTAAGGAAACGAAGTCTATTCCGTCTTCTAAAAAAGGAGTGATAGCAGCAGTACAAGTACCCTTAAAAATAGTTTTA
>JAZUKR010000115.1:0-1537 GCA_045643385.1 Christensenellaceae bacterium
TAGTTAGATTTGGCGCTTCCTGTATAGTATGTGAAAAAGAATTAAACGTTAATATTACTCAAGTAATTGTTAAAGACGCAAGGAAGTTTATAGGTTTAATTGCTTCAAGATTTTACGGAGATCCGTATAAAAAATTAAAGCTAATAGGAGTTTGTGGTACAAACGGCAAAACCACAACTTGCCATATATTAAAAAAAATATTCGACGACGCAAAAATAAAGTGTGGCGTTATAGGAACACTTGGCGTTTTTTATGATGATAAGTTTTTAGAAACAGGTTTAACGACTCCCGATCCTATAGAATTTCATAAAATATTAAAATCTATGGTCGACGCTAACGTTAAAGTTGTAGTAATGGAAGTTTCTGCACACGCAATATATTTAAATAAGCTTTACGGCGTAAAATTCGAAATAGGCGTTTTTACTAATTTTTCTCAAGATCATTTAGACTTTTTTAAAGATATGGAAACGTATAAAAAAGTTAAAAAATCATTCTTTTTTAATAACGTTAAATATTGTGTTCTAAACGTAGACGACCAAACCGGGTTAGAGCTTTCTAAAGACGTTAAAAGGGCTATAACGTATGGAATCAATAATCCGTCAGACGTATTTGCCATTGACGTTTTAAACGTAAAAGACGGGCTAAAATTTATTATGAATTTATTTGATACTGTAAATAATATTAAAATGCATTTATTTGGAACGTATAACGTTTATAATGCTTTGGCATCGGCAACAGTTGCATCTTTACTTGGTGTTAAAATAGATTCAATAGTAAAAAGTCTTAATTTTATAGAGCCTATAGAAGGTCGCATGGAAAAAGTATACGATAACGGTTTTAGATTGTTTATCGATTATGCCCATACTCCGGACGGCTTAGAAAAATCAATTTTAGCCTTAAAAAGCATAACTAAGGGCAAAGTTATAACAGTTTTTGGATGCGGTGGAAACAGAGATGAATTAAAAAGAAAAATAATGGGTAGAATTAGCGGTGAACTTTCCGATTTTACTATAATAACAACTGACAATCCTAGATTTGAAGATCCTATGTCAATAATAGAAGAAATTGAAAAAGGAGTTTTAGAAGTTTCTAAAGATTACGTTGTTATTGAAGACAGAAAAGAGGCAATAAATTACGCTATAAACTACGCAAAACCATATGATTCGATATTGATCGCAGGTAAAGGTGCAGAAAAATATCAAGACGTTTTAGGGGTTAAAAAAGTTTATAGTGATAAAGATGTAATAAGGGAGATTTTTTCTAAATAATCGTGTTTAATTCTGTAATTTTAGTTATAATTTTATCATTTATATTTTCATTAATTTTTGGACTTTTACTTATTCCTTTATTGAGAGATTTTAAAATAGGTCAACCTATATTAAAATACGTTGAAGAACATAAAAATAAATTGAATACGCCAACTATAGGCGGACTTATTTTTATTATTCCTTCGTCTATAATTTATTTTATAATGTTTGGCTTTAATTATAAAATAACTAATATTGCTCTTAGTATGTGTATCGCTTTTATGATACTT
>JAZUKR010000116.1:0-5269 GCA_045643385.1 Christensenellaceae bacterium
TATGCAATTATATCTTGACACAAAATAAACGTTATGATAAAATAATTACATCATGATTTGTGTTGTTATAGCATTAGAAGACGAAGCAAGAAAATTTTTAACAAATTTAAAATGCGTTAAAGAAACAGTAAAAGCAGGCAAAAAAGTTTTTCTGGGAAAACTTGAAAACAAAGAACTTGTCGTTATCGTAAGTGGAATAGGTAAAGTTAACGCCGCACTTTCAACGCAAACTGTTATTGATAACTACCCTATAGATTACGTTATTAATTTCGGTGTTGCAGGCGGAATATTAAACGTTACGCCGGCAGGTCAACTTTATATGGTAGAAAAATGTATTCAATACGATTTTGACGTAACCTCTATAGACGACGTGCAGATCGGTTATATACAAGACTACAAAACTGCATATTTTGACTGCAAAACTTTAGATATTTCCGTTAAAAATAAGTGCGTTTTGGCAACTTCCGATAAATTTACTTCAAAACAATGCGAAGTAGACATTGCACAATCTTTAGGCGCAAACGTTTTCGATATGGAAGGCGGTGCCATTGCAGAAGTTTGCAAGTCTAATTCTATCCCCTTTATTTCAATTAAAGGAATTTCCGACGAATTCGGTAGCGGAAGGGCGCCCGAACAGTTTATGGAAAACGTAACGAAAGTAAGTAACGCTTTCCCAAGCGTTATAAAAGAAATATTAAAAAAATTATAAGGTGATTGTATGATTCAAAAATGGAAATACGTTTCAGTAAGTGATTGCGTAAAAATTATTATCTTTTCTGTAATAATGCTTCTTATCGCTTTTATTCCGTTCAGTTTTTCTTCTGACACAACTTCGCAAGTTCTATCATTAAAGATTTTACCCATTATTGGAAGCGAACAAGAGATTCTGGAATCTTCTAGAGAAATTATTATAAATGGCATTTCTGCCACTATTTCTACTATTCCTTCAAGCACTCTCGATTTATTAAATACTTTTTTCTCTTTATCGTTTGATTTGTTTTTCGGAATAGTTTTATTCGATTTGGTTGCTTCTATAATTTTAGCAATAACGAGAGTTAACGTTTTAAGAAAAATTTTAAGAGTTATTTCGATTATATGCGGTTTTGCAATGATATTTATTAATATTTGCTGTATATTATACGTTTTAGGTATCGTTTGCACGGTAATTCAAAATTTCGAAGAATTAAATACGGTCGTCTTATCAAACGGCACGCTTTTCTTTATTGTTATGCAAGTATTTTCTTTAATTCTTGCCGTTAAACAATTTAAGTGGTTTTCTAAACCTTATTAAAAAATAAGAGAGTCTATTAAGGTGTCTTCTCATAGGGAAAAATAAACTTATTAAAAAGTATAGCCCACTATACTTCGCATTTGGCGAAATATAGTGGGCTATACTTATCCACAAAAGAAAGAATAGTTATATTTTTAACCTTGCGGTTAGAAGTTATATTGTTTTGCTGTCGCAAAACAGTTATATTTTGACTATCGTCAAAGTTATATTAAATAAATCCTTTAGCTCGCCATTAGGCGAATATAACTGCCGATAGGCAATATCACTGCGTAGCAATATAACAAATCCGCTTGCGGATTTATTTAGTTGTCGCAATTCCCTACGGGAAGAGCGACAATTGGGTTGTCTTTTTTTTGGTGCTTGACGGCGGGACTTGCTCCGTCCGAAAGCTACGGCAAGTGGAAAAGCGGACTATCACGCCGGCCCCTAAAAATATGCCACTGGCATATTTTCTTAACGTGGCGTTCAAGTCCTATTATATTTATATAAAAAAACAACCCTAAATTGGGTTGTCTTTTTTTTGGTGCCGAAGGCGGGACTTGACCCCGCACGGTATCGCTACCACTGGATTTTGAGTCCAGCGCGTCTGCCAATTTTTCCACTTCGGCGAGTTTTATTAATTTACTTGCAAAATTAAAGTATTTTTGATAAAATTAATGTAATAATTATTATAATTCAATTTCTTGCTTATTGATAATAACATAATTTTATTTTTATTGCAAGTAAAATTTAAGGTTTTTATGGAAAAATTAGTTCTTATTGACGGCAACAGTTTAATAAATCGTGCTTTTTACGCCATGCCTTTAATGACGACAAAAAACGGCATTTATACCAACGCCGTTTATGGTTTTATGAACATGTTATTTAAAATTTTAGGCGAAGTTAAACCCGACTATTTAGCTGTCGCTTTTGACGTTAAAGCTCCCACTTTCCGCCACGAATTTTATACAGAATATAAAGGTACGAGAAAGCCTATGGCAGAAGAATTAAGACCGCAATTACCTTTACTTAAAAAAATTCTTCAAGCGATGAACGTCTGCACGGTTGAAAAGGCAGGATTAGAAGCCGACGACATTATAGGAACTATTGCAAAAAGCACCAACGTAGAAACTATAATCTATACGGGCGACAGAGATTCTTTTCAACTTGTAGATAAAACTACTTCCGTTTATTTTACAAAGCGTGGAATAACCGATACAGACGTTCTTAATAACGACAATTTTTTTGAAAAAACCGAACTTCTTCCCTATCAAATTATAGAATTTAAAGCGCTTATGGGCGACCCGTCGGACAATATCCCAGGAGTTAGCGGAATAGGTCAAAAAACCGCTCTTTCGTTGATTTCTAAATACAAAGACATTGATAATCTTTATAAAAACGTAAACGAGTTAAGCGGAAAACTTAAAGAAAAAATAGAAAGCGGAAAAGACTCCGCTTATATGTCTAAATATCTTGCAACGATTAAAACCGATTGCGATATTTTAACCGATTTAACTAAAATGGTCGTTCCAAAAACATTTTCTAACGAAGTTAAACAAATATTTATCGATTTGGAATTTAGATCGTTTTACGTTAAAGACGATATATTCGACAAAAACGAAATTTCAATAAATAATACCGTAAAATCGGCAAATTCCGTTCTAATTAAAAGCGAAAACGATTTTAACGTTTTAAAAAACAGTGTCGATTCGGTTTTTATTGACGACAATGCAATATTTATTTACAGCAAAGAAAACAACACGGAATACAAGATTTTAATAAGAGAAAACCTTTTTGACGACGGCGTTTCTTTTACGGACGGAATAAACGCTATTAAAAATATTTTTAGTGAAGGCAACAACCTTGTCGTTTACAACAAAAAAGATTTAAGACATTTTTTATTCGATAATTTTAAAATAGATATTAAATGTAAAATTAAAGACGTTTCGCTTATGAAATATCTTGCCGATTATCAAGGCGGAAACGAAACGGCTAAAGAAGTGATTGAACTCTACGGAGAAGATAAAAACAAGCCTGCTTTTGCTCTTTATAATATTTCGATTTCTTTAGAAGAAAAACTTAAATCAGAAAATGCGGAAAAGTTATATTTTGATATAGAATTACCTTTATCGGACGTTTTATTCGATATGGAAGAATCGGGATTTAAGGTAGACGAAACCGCTCTTATAGAAACGGGCAAAAAATATTCGGAATTTTTACGTGATTGCGAATTAAAAATTAAAAAATTAGCAGACGAACCTACTTTAAACATTAATTCACCTAAACAATTAGGCGACGTTCTATTTGAAAAATTAAAAATAGGAAAAGGCAAAAAAACTAAAAACGGATATTCAACTCAAGCAGAAATTTTAGAAAATTTAGAAGACGCTCACCCTATTATCCCGTTAATTTTAGAATACAGAAAAATACAAAAACTTCAATCTACTTATATAGAAGGATTAAAAGCACAAATAGATAAATCTACGGGCTTAATACACACTTCCTTTAACCAAACGGTTACTTCGACGGGAAGATTATCTTCTAAAGAACCGAATTTGCAAAATATTCCCGTTCGTGACGAAGAAGGTAAACTTTTAAGAAAGTTTTTCGTTCCGAAATCGCCTGATAGGGTTTTGGTCGGTGCGGACTACTCACAAATAGAATTAAGGTTACTCGCCGCTTTTTCTAACTCTAAAACGTTAATTAAGGCTTTTTCTGACGGAGTTGACGTTCACACGCAAACCGCTTCTAAAGTCTTTAACGTAGATAAAGAAAAAGTTACGGACGAAATGAGAAGAAAAGCAAAAGCCGTTAACTTTGGTATTATTTACGGAATTTCCGAATACGGACTTGCTAAAAATATTAAAACTTCTCCGTCGCTTGCAAAACAATATATAGACTCGTATTTTAAAGAATTTCCCGAAGTTAAAAATTATATGGACGAAAACGTTAAAAAGGCAAAAGCAAAAGGATATGCCGAAACGTTATATAATAGAAGAAGATACATTAGAGAAATTAATTCTTCTAACTATAATTTGCGTTCGTTCGGTGAAAGAGTTGCTCTTAATATGCCTCTTCAAGGAAGCGCAGCGGACGTAATTAAAATAGCAATGATAAACGTTTCTAATAGGCTAAAGAAAGAAAAATTAAAATCAGAACTTATTTTACAAATACACGACGAATTAATTATAGACGCATTAGATTCCGAAAAAGAACAAGTAATTAAATTACTTAAAGAAGAAATGGAGGAAGCCGTAAAACTTTCCGTACGCTTAACAGTTGAATTAGGCGTGGGAAAGACTTGGTTTGAAACTAAATAAATATGTCAAACAAAATTATTGCAATTACCGGCGGAATAGGTAGCGGTAAAAGTGCCGTAATGGAAATTATTAAAAGTTTAGGATATAAAACTTTATCATGCGACAGTGTTACGGCAAGTTTATATAAAAGCAGAAAAATGCTTAAAAAACTTAAAAAAATATTTCCAACGGCAATAAAAGGGAAAATATTTTATAAAGCAGATAAAGGCGAAATATCAAAACTCGTTTTTAACGACCAAGAAAAATATAAGTTATTATCTGATTATATGACCATACCAACGTTTAATAGAGTAATGAAAAAAGCAAAAAAAATTAAAGATATTGTTTTTATAGAAATTCCCCTTTTGTTCGAATACGGTTTAGAAAATTCGTTTACGAACGTAATAGTTGTTAAGCGTGATATTTTTAAAAGAATAAACGCCGTTAAAAAGCGTTCTAATTTAACCGAAGAACAAATTAAGTTAAGGATTAACCACCAAATAGATTACGATAATTACGACTTTTCTAAATTCTTAGTTTTAGAAAACGTAGGGACTAAAGAAGATTTACAAGATAAAGTAAATAATTTAATAAAAAAAATTATATAAAAAAACCTTCTCTAATGATGTGAACCCAAAAGTTTAGACAAAAAATTAAATTAAATTATTTGAGATTGAGTTCGGTATTTTACCGGACTCAT
>JAZUKR010000117.1:0-4686 GCA_045643385.1 Christensenellaceae bacterium
ATATTTTCCGTCGCCTAAAACGGGGTGATTAATATGCGCCATATACGCTCTTATTTGATGTGTTTTCCCAGTGTAAAGCGTAACTAAAATTTCAGAAGTTTCTGCTTTTTCTTTTAATACTTTATAACCCGTTTTTATTAAAACACTACCGTCAACTTTTTTATCGTAAATTTTAACTAAAGAATTTTTGCTGTCTTTAACTAAATAAGCAGTTCCTTCGCCTTCTTTTTTATTAAAACGACCTATTACTTCTGCAAAATAATACTTTTCGAAAGTTCTCTTTTTAAATCCGCTTAAAAGTTCACTTTCAGATTTTTCGTTTAACGCAAAAACCATAAGCCCCGAAGTATTTCTGTCAAGTCTATGAATAAAATAAACGCTTTTATATTTTTCTTTTAAATCCGAAAATACGTCTTCAGAAGAAAACCCGCTTTTTTTGTTAATAATTAAAATATTTTCGTCTTTATAAACTTCTGTAAACTTTTCTTTTAATTCGGGATTATAATAAATATCCAAAACGTCCCCGAAAAAAAGGTCAACGTCTTTATTGATTCTTTTTCCGTTTACTTTAATATCTTTATTTCTTATTAATTTAAATATCAAAGAATACGAAAGGTTATAATCCTTTTCTAAAAGAAATTTACTTAACTTTTTATTTTTATCACAAACTAAATTTATCATACTCATAAAAAAGGCTCCGTTTTATCGGAGCCTATAATTTAATTAATCTTTTGATTTAGTGTTTACGTCTTTCGGTTTAATACAAAGAATAATTATAATTCCTATTAAACACAAAACGCCTATAATTAGGAAAACAACCGATAAAGCATGATTTTGGAACCAATGATCGTCCGGCGTTACGGTTTTACGTACTTCGTCGATTTTAATTAGATATTCCGCATCTTTAGAACGTATTGCCGAAGTAGAATCTACAACGCATTTAATCTTATACATTCCCGTTTTAATAGGCTTAAACGAAAGCCCACCGTCAAAATTAAAATCTATTATTTCTTCATAAGTAAAGTAACTGTCTTCCGTAAAGTTTTCTTTTTTAGCAGTAGACGCTTTAATTATTTCTTGCCAAACTTCTGCACCGTCTACTACGGTTTTATAAGAAAGAGTATAAGTCGTTTTATACGAATAAGCGGTAATATCAAATTCTTCACCGTTAAATACCGAATTAACGTATCCTGTAAAGTATTCTCCGTTTTCAGGTTCGGGTGCTATAACACTTAAAGGTGCATCGTCATAAAGTTCGAAAGAGAAAACGTATTGTTCGTACTTTCCGCCTTCTTCAAAATCCTTAGTTTCCATAGTATTGCCGTATGCGTCTTTAAACAAAACGTAGAAAGTATATTTGCCTACTTTTTCTACCGGAACTTTTAATGCGGAAGAATACGAAGAAGAAGTATTATTATTAGTATAATATACGACGTATTTTAAATCTTCGTAAGGGAATAAGTTATCGCTTACTAATGCTTTCATGGAAGGAATTTCTAAATATTTTCCGCTTCCTATAGCGATATAATTATCTCCACTATATACTGCTTCTTCTAAAGCCTTTTTAAAACTTTGTAAAGCTTCGTTACTAAAAGTATATTCGGGGGCTACGCCTTCACCGTTTTTACCTTCGGTTTTTACGTTAACCGTAAACGTTTCGTAAATTTTAAAATCTTCACCGTCTTTAACGCCAACGTTAAAAGTTACACCGTCTTCTATTTTTGTAAAGTTAATATTTTTACCCGATTCGGTTGTTATTGAAACGTTTTCGTTATCGGATTTTAAATAAAGCGTTTCGGTTTTCTTAAAGAGAGAATAAGAAGTTACGGTTAAAGTATATTCATAACCTAAACGAACGGTATTTACACCGTCGACAAAATTATAAAAAGATTCGTTTAACGCAATTCTCGGAACGGCATACTTAAAATCGTCTGCATTAAATTCTTGTTTGCATTTTCCACTAACGTCGTCACTGTTATAGTCAACGTAGTTTAATTTTACTTCCTTAAAATCTTCGTCTTCTGCGTCAACTGTAAATGCAACTTTACCCGTTGTAATATCACGTCTAGCAGAAACTTTATAATAATCTTCGGTTAAACCGTCTTCAATATCTAATTCAAAATTCGAAAGTTTAATTAAATTATTTTCTATTGATAATTTAACCGTACCGTCAAATCCGTTATCTATAAATTTAGAAGTAACTCTTTTATCAAAAGTATTTTCATTAGAATTGTAGTTGCCGTTTACGTCGAAAGAATCTGCCGAAACTTCAAAAGAAACCGTAACTCCGTCCGGAACGGAAAGAGAAAGTTCTAATCCATTTAATACAAGTTCGTTAGATATAGAAACTTTATCGCCTTTTTTAACGTTAAAAACAACTGCGTTATCTTTAGCGGTAACACTTGAAGACGCACTACCCGTAACTTTAAAGTAAGAAGATACGGACGGAACGTCTGCCTTAGTGGTTATAGGCTTATTTGCAAGGAAAATTCCTGCCGTTATTGACATAATAAATGCCAAAAGTAATAAAACGATTTTATAAGATTTTGCCGTTTTCATTCTGGTCAAAACTCCTTAATGCATAAATTACACGACTATATATTTATAATCTATCTTATTTTACACAAAAAAAATCACTTTGTCAATACAGTTAATAGCATTTTTTAAAATTAAACGGTTATTTTTGCAACTTTTTATTAACACATTAAATTTTTAGTGAATATTAATAAGTAAAAGGAATTTTACAAATGATACCGTTTTTACTTTTAACAGCGTTTACAGTAAGTATAGATTCATTTTTTTGCGGGTTCTCATTATCTCTTCTCGGCAAAAAAAAATACCCTATTATTTTAGGCGTTGCTTTAACCGTTTTTATTTTTTGCTTAATAACAAACTATTCCGCAAAACTTTGCTCGGGATTTCTTTCGGAAAAAACGGCAAGTCTTGGCGGAATAATTCTTATTATTATAGGAATCTTTAATCTTGTTAAAAAAGACGGCGAAATAAAAAACACTAAAGGCATATTAAAGCAATCTGTAATTATAGGAATCGGAGTGGGGCTTGACGGTGCTTTCGCAAACATGTCTTTATCTTTAATGGGAATTAACGATTTTTATGTTCCCGTAATTATAGCAAGTATGCATGCAATTTTAATTTATTTAGGAACAATTTTATCGAGATTTAAAATTTTTTATAAAAACGACAAGTTTAAGTTATTGCCCCCTTTAATTTTAATAATTTTAGGGCTTTATAAACTCGTCGGGTTTTTTATATAAAAAAGCGTTTGAAATTTTCAAACGCTTTTTCTCTATAAATTAGGTTTAATTACCGTTACGCTCTTTTCTGTATCGAATAAAGTCCACGGCGTTATATCTTCGGGGGGCTGTACCCTAAATACCATTTTTTCTTTACTAATAGGGTGAGAAAAAGATAGGTAATATGCCCAAAGCGCAAGATTTCCTTTCTTAGCGTTTTCTCCGCCGTATCTCATATCTCCGTAAACGGGACAATTTATCCCCGCCATTTGTACTCTTATTTGATGACTTCTTCCAGTATGAAGTCTTACTTCCGTTAAAGAAAGCCCTTCTTTATAGTCAAGCACTTGATATTCAAGTTCTGCAAATTTTGCGTTAGGCTCGGTTTGACGGCAAAGGTATACCATATTGTTTACGGTATTTTTTCTCATATAATTAGTTAAGGTCTTTTTATCCTCTTTCGGTCTTCCGCATAAAACGGTATAATAACGTTTTTCAAAGTCGCCGTTTTTCATTTGTTCGGATAATCTAGACGCCGCCTTAGACGATTTTGCAAATACCATAACCCCGCCGGTCGGTCTATCTAGTCTATGAACAAGCCCTAAATAAACGTTACCTTCTTTATGATACTTTTCTTTTAAATATTCCTTTATAATCGTAAGCATATCCTTATCTTTAGATTCGTCTTCTTGAGAAGGAATATTTTGCGGTTTTAATACGACTATAATGTGATTGTCTTCGTGAAGTATTGTTAAATCTTCCATAAATTACCTATTTTTTATTTATCCAAATTGCACTATTTCCGCAAGGCAGAATAACGCCCTTTTCCATAGTGTTTAATCCTATTTCGTAAGCGTCTACTTCTCCGCCGTACTTATTCTTTATAAGTATTTCCAAAATGTTTTTCATTACTTGCGGTTGAAGTCCCGTCGTGTAACTGTTAATCAAAAAGAAAAGCGGATTATCGCTTAAAACTTTTTCACAAAGTTCTACTAAAGGGAAAATTTCCGTTTCTAATTTCCACATTTCTCCGTTAGGTCCTCTTCCGTAAGACGGTGGATCCATTATAATGGCATCGTATTTGTTTCCACGGCGAATCTCTCTTTGGACAAATTTCATACAGTCATCTACTATCCATCTTATAGGTGCATCGCCAAGGCCGGAGGATACAGCATTCTCTTTGGCCCAGCCGACCATACCCTTAGAGGCGTCAACGTGAGTTACAGAAGCACCTGCAGCTGCAGCAGCAATTGTTGCGCCACCAGTGTAGGCAAAGAGATTTAATACTTTAATTGGCCGTCCTGCATTTCTAATAAGCTTTAAAAACCAGTCCCAGTTAGTTGCCTGCTCAGGAAACAGACCTGTATGTTTAAAACTAAAAGGCTTAAGATTAAAGGTAAGCTTACCATAATTGATACTCCACTGTTCTGGG
>JAZUKR010000118.1:0-5198 GCA_045643385.1 Christensenellaceae bacterium
AGCCTTGTCCTATGTGTGCAGGCGCAATAGTTAACGCAAGAATTAAAAAAGTTTATTTCGGCGCAAAAGAAAGTAAAAGCGGTTGCGCTATCAGTAAATATCCCGTGCTTAATGATAACGGATTAAATCATAAGACCGAATTTGAAGGCGGGATAAAAGAAGAAATATGTTCAAACTTAATTAAAAGTTATTTTAAAATGAAGAGAGTAGTTAAAAAGTGTTGACTTAAAAACTTTTGAGAGTTACAATAAAAACGTACTTTAACGTACATAAAGTTACGTAAGGAGATAATCAAATGATAACACACGGTAATTCAATAGTATTACTAGCAGGCAACTCAAATCAACCGCTTGCAAAAGCAATAGCAGACGATTTAAACATTGAACTTTCCGAAGCAGAAGTAGGTAAGTTCTCGGACGGAGAAATAAGTATAACTCTTCCGCAAACCGTTAGAGGTAAAGACGTATTTATTATTCAATCGACGTCTAACCCCGTTAACGATAACTTAATGGAACTTATGATTATGATAGACGCAGTTAAACGTGCGTCGGCAGGTAGAATTACCGCAGTTATTCCGTATTTCGGATATGCTCGTCAAGACAGAAAGGCAAGACCACGTGATCCTATCACGGCAAAACTCGTTGCAGATATTTTAACTACTGCAGGCGCAAACAGAATTTTAACGATGGACCTTCATGCAGCGCAAATTCAAGGTTTTTTCGAAATTCCCGTAGATCACTTATACGGCGCACCCCTTCTTGCTAAATATTATAAAAATATTATGGACAAAAATTGGGTAGTAGTTTCTCCGGACGTTGGAAGCGTTGCAAGAGCAAGAAACTTTGCTACACGTGTTAACGCCCCTATAGCTATTGTAGATAAACGTCGTCCTAAAGCAAACGCTATCGAAGTTATGAATATTATAGGTGACGTTAAAGGTAAAAAATGCTTAATGGTAGACGATATGATAGATACGGCAGGCACGATTTGTCAAGGTGCGGAAGCTTTAAAAAATAACGGTGCGGAAGAAGTTTATGCTTGCTGTACACACGGCGTATTCTCCGGCCCCGCTATGGAAAGAATTTCTAAATCTCCTATTAAAGAACTTTTAGTTTTAGATACTATTAACTTTACCGATGAAATTAGAAATAATCCTAAAATTAAAATCGTATCCGTTTCCAAACTTATTGCAAGGGCGATAACAACGGTTTACTCCGATTCTTCTTTATCGGCAATTTACGAAGACTAATACTTATTAAGCCGTTTACGTTTTTGATAAACGGCTTTTCTATTTAAGGTGAATAATGAAACTAATAGTAGGACTCGGTAACCCCGAGTCTAAATACGACAATACTTATCATAACTTAGGTTTTGCTTGCATAGATAAAGTTGCAAGCCACTTTAACGTGGAATTTAACAAAAAAAAGTGTAACGCTTTAATTTCGGAATTTAAAAAAAAGGACGAAAAAGTTATTTTAGCTAAACCTTTAACTTATATGAATTTAAGCGGAATTGCTGTAAGAGAACTCTGTAATTTTTATAAAATAGAATTAAAAGACGTTTTAATTATAGCGGACGATTTCGATTTGCCACTCGGCACTATTAGACTTAAAGATTCGGGCTCGGGCGGGACTCACAACGGACTTAAAAATATAGTTTTAGAATTAAATTCCGAAAAATTTTGTAGGCTTAAAATCGGTTTTAAGCAAGAAACAAATATTCCCTTAATAGATTTGGTGCTTTCTAAAATAGATAATAAATCAAAAGAAATCATTGATATTTGTTTAGAAAACTCTAAAAACGCAATAGTAGATTTTATAGATAATAAAGAGTTATCAAGTATTATTTCGAAATATAACGGCAACTATAATAAAGACTAAAATTTTTGCCGTTTTTTCAATATGATAGACGATTACGTTAAACTTAATTATGACGGAAATTCCATTGCGGAATTTACCGATTCTATTCGCCAAGGCATGCCTTCGGCGATTTTTGGCGTTAACGATTCGTTTAAAAACTATCTTGTTTCTATTATAGATTCACCGGTCTTATTTATTGCAAAAGACGGTGTTTCCGCATTAAATTACTTTAACTATTTAAAAGATTTTACAAGTAAAAAAATTATTTATATCCCATATAAAGACGAAACGCTTTTATCAAACAGAACTTTTTCTAAAGATATATTTTATACGAGACTAACGGCGCTTTTTAACAGTAAAGACGCAGATATTATTATAACTTCCCCCGAAGCGATTTATCAAAAATATCCGTTAAAAATAAATTCCGTTTCTATTAAAAACGGCGACGAAATAGAAAGGGAAAAATTAATTAATTCTTTAATTAATCTCGGGTTTATTAGAACTGAAAAAATAGAAAATAAAGGTGAATTTGCCGTTCGTGGAGATATTATAGACGTATTTTTAATTAATTTCGATAATCCTATAAGAATTAATCTTTTCGGCGACCAAATAGAAAATATATATTTTTATGATATTGATACTGGCAAAAACACGGGAGTAATAGAAAAAGCGGAAATAATTTCTGCTATAGAATTTACTTTTTCTGACGAAGAGTTAGAAGAAATAAAAAACTTAATAGATAAAGATTTACAAAATAAAAAACATAAAAACGATGCAAGATTAAAGGAATTATCAAACGAATTAAACGAAAAGATAATAAATAAAGATTTCGACTATTTATCTGTCTGTTCGGGAATTAAAAAAACCAGTCTTTCATTACTAGACTTAATAAATAAAAATTCGGTAATTGTTTTTGACGACCCCAAAAGAATTAACGAACTTAGCGCACTTTTTTATAAAGAATTTATCGAAAGATTTAATATGTTAAAAACCGAAGGCGAAGTATTTTCTTTTTCTATTTTACAAATGATATCGCCGGAAAATTTTATAGAAAAGTTAAAGCCGTTTAGACTTGTTTCTATGTCAAACTTACAAGCCGTTAATCCCTTTTTTAATCCGCTTAAATTAATCTATCCTAAAGTAAGCACCGTTTCTAATTATAGGCTTGACTTTAATGAAGTTTTTATAGACGTTTCTAACTGGATTAAAACGGGCTATAAAGTAGTGCTTTTTACCCAAACAAAAAAGCGTGCCGAAAATTTACTTTCCGATTTATTAAATAAAAATATAAACGCCGTAATTTACGACGAAAATAGTGGAAAAGAACTGAGTTCTGTAAACGTGGTAGACGCTAAATTAGAAAACGGATTTATTTTTCACGAGAGTAAAATAGCCCTTATAGGCAGTGGGAATTTATATGCAAAATATACCGCCGAAAGAAAAATAAAAAATAAAAAAAGCGCATATTTTTCCGCTCCCGATACGGGCGATTATGCCGTTCACGAATTGCACGGAATAGGCAAGGTTTTAGGCAGTAAAAAAATAACCACGCTTGAAGGCACGAAAGATTATATCGCCGTCGAATACTACGGTGGCGACGTTTTATACGTTCCCGTAGAACAGATGGATATTTTAACTAAGTATTTGGGAAGTGAAAAAACACCAAGGCTTTCTAAAATAGGCGGAAAAGATTTCGAGCGGATTAAAGAAAGCGTTAAAGAAAGCATTAAAAAAATGTCTTTCGACTTAAAAAAACTTTACGAAGAAAGGAATAATTTAACCGGATTTAAGTTCTCAGACGACGAAGAATTGCAAAACGTTTTTAACTCGGCTTTTGAATTTGAAGACACGGTAGACCAAGCGATAGCAACCGAAGAAATAAAAAGCGATATGACGAGCGAAAAGGTTATGGATAGGCTTATTTGCGGTGACGTAGGCTTTGGCAAAACAGAAGTTGCTTTTAGAGCGTGTTTTAGGGCGATAGCAAACGGAAAACAAGTTGCCTTTTTAGCGCCTACAACCATTTTGACCGAGCAACATTTTAATACTGCTGTTAAAAGATTTGAAGGATTCGGTATAAAAATTGCCGTGTTAAATAGGTTTAAATCTAAAAAACAACAAGACGAAATAATAAAAAAAGTAAAAAGCGGAGAAATAGATTTAGTCATAGGGACTCACAGATTACTTTCACAAGACGTAGTTTTTAAGGATTTAGGGTTACTTATTTTAGACGAAGAACAAAGATTCGGAGTTGAGCATAAAGAAAAGATAAAACTTTTAAAAAAGAACGTAGATACTTTGACTTTAACTGCAACGCCTATTCCTAGGACGTTAAATATGTCGCTAACGGGAATAAGACAAATAAGCACTATAAATACTCCGCCCAAAATGCGTCTACCCGTTCAAGTTTACGTAACCGAAGAAACGGACGCATTAATTAAAGACGCAGTTTTAAGGGAAATTAATCGTGGCGGTCAAGCGTTTATTTTATATAACAGAGTAGAAAGTATTTATACTTTCGCAAATCATATAAAAGACATTTTGCCCGAAGTAAAAATAATAGTTGCGCATGGCAGAATGGACGAAAAAACGCTTGAAAACAATATTTTGGATTTTTATCAGAATAAAGCCGAACTGTTAATTGCAACGACCATTATAGAAAACGGCATAGATTTGCCGAGAGCAAATACGTTAATTGTAATCGACGCAGACAATTTAGGGCTTTCTACTTTATATCAATTAAAAGGAAGAGTAGGAAGAAGCGACAGACTTGCATACGCATATTTTACCTTTAAGCGAGAAAAAGTTTTAACGGGAACGGCTTACGAAAGACTTAACGCAATAACCGAATTTGCCGAAATGGGTAGCGGTATAAAAATCGCTATGCGTGATTTGGAAATTAGGGGTGCGGGAAACGTTTTGGGCGCAGAACAACACGGGCATATGGATAGAATAGGTTACGAGTTGTATGCAAAACTTTTACAAGAAGAGTTGTCGGGAAAAGAAGAGATAACTCTCGATTTGGATATCAGGGTTTCCGCCTTTATTCCTAACGACTATATAGGCAGTTCTTCTGCAAGAATGTCCGTTTATAAAGAGATAGCGGAAATATCCAATTCCGAAGACGAAAAGGATATTAAAAGCTATTTAACCGATGCGTACGGAGAAATTCCGATAGAAGTTGATAACTTAATAAACATCGCCATAATTAAACGCATGGCCGAAAAATTCGGGGTTTACGAAATTAACGTTACGAAGGATAAGGTGAATTTGGTGTTCGGCAACTTAAAACAGCTGTCAAACGAAGAACTTTCCAAAAAGATTTCCGACTATAAAGGC
>JAZUKR010000119.1:0-3811 GCA_045643385.1 Christensenellaceae bacterium
TATATAATAGATTTAGGACCCGAAGGCGGAAATATGGGCGGAGAAATTGTCGCAACGGGTTCGCCCGAAGAAATTACAAAAATTGATAAAAGTTATACGGGAGAGTTTTTAAAAAGGTACTTGACGAATAAGTAAACATATAGTATAATTAATTTAATATTTGATTTTGGTGGATTTATGATTAATAAGAGAAATATTATTTACGGGGTAATTATACTATTAACCGTAGTTTTTATTGTGTTTATTATCAAACTTCCCTTAGACGAAAAACCTAATTGCGATCACGAATGGGAAATAATCTCGGGTAAAGAACCGAGTTGTACCGAAAACGTTTCACAAATTAAAAAATGTGTTAAATGCGGTGAAGAATATGTAAACGTTATTCTCGCAAGTCACAGTTGGAAACTTCAATCAAACGAATTTCACTGTCACGAAGAAGGTGTTAAACATTATAAATGTGAACGTTGCGAAGAAAAGCTTGACGTTGTTGCAAGTCCTCTTCATTTAAAACTCGAAGTAGAAGCAGAAGGAAGAGATCCTTCCCTTTATACTTGTCCTATTTGTCAAAGGATTTGTAAGTTCATTTACCGTGACGACGGGCAAACGGGTGCTGTTGTTATGCAGTCGGGTAATTACTTAATAAACGAGTGTTATTTTTCCGTTGCTTTTTACGATAAAGAAAATACCAAAGAAATATTATTCGGAAAAGACGTAATTAAAATCCCAAAGAGTATTGAAGAAATGGAAGATTATATAGAATACGATACGGGGAATTTGGGAGCAAAGTTTTCTAATCTTGAAAAAATAACGTTTATAGATCCCGAAGGTTGGAAGGCGTACGAAACGGTTTACGATAAAAACGGAATTCCGCTCGACTTAAGTGATCCCGAAAATAACGTAACTTTACTTTTAGAAACTTATAAAGATTATATTTTAATTAAAGGAAATTAAATTTCTCCCCTATAAGGGGAGATTTTTTATTTTTTTAGAATAAAAAAAGGGTTTTAAATATATTTTAACTTATTATTATATGTACATATATATTTTTTCACTAAAAGGGGATAAAAAAAGTGAAAGATAAAACGTTAAAAATAGAAGAGATGTTTTTATCGCCATACGCTTTTAAATCAAAAGATACGGTGGGCAGGTTAAAAAAAGAAGAGCCTTGTCCTATGCGTACGGAATTTCAACGTGATAGGGATAGGATTATACACTCAAAATCGTTTAGAAGATTAAAAAACAAAACTCAGTTTTTCTTTTCTCCCGAGGGCGATCATTACAGAACAAGACTTACCCATACCTTGAACGTTTCTCAAGTAGCAAGAAGTATTGCAAGGGCGCTATCTCTTAACGAAGATTTAACCGAAGCAATAGCGTTAGGGCACGATTTGGGACATACGCCTTTCGGACATTCGGGAGAGAGAATATTAAACAGACTAAACCCGAACGGATTTAAACATAATATTCAATCGGGAAGAGTAGTCGATATTTTAGAATCGGACGGGAAAGGACTAAATTTAACGAGAGAAGTTTTTGACGGAATAGTTAATCATAAGGTAGAGTGCGAACATAAAACGCTTGAAGGCAAAGCCGTTTCTATAGCGGACAGAATTGCTTACATAAATCACGATATAGACGACGCAATAGAAAGCGGATTTATCACAAAAAAAGATTTGCCGGAAGTCGTAGTTAAAGTTTTGGGGGACAAGTCTTCAAAGCGAATTAACACGATGATTATGTCTATTTATAAAGTTTCGGACGGAACTAACGACGTTAAAATGGAAGACGACGTTTTAAACGCCTCTAACGAATTAAGAGAATTTTTATTTGAAAAAGTTTATAAAGCGAAAGAGATTTATAAAGAAGAAGAAAGGGCAAACAAAATGATTTCTTCTTTATACGAGTTTTTTAAAAAAGACGTCAATCAAATGCCCGAATTTTATGTTAAACTCCTTGATAAATTCGATATAGATACCGTGTTATGCGACTATATTTCGAGTATGTCGGATAATTACGTAGTTAACAGATTTACTGATATTTATATTCCAAAAAAATGGAAAAATTAAAATGAAAGGTTACGACTCGAAGTTTATAGCTGAACTTAAAAACAGAAACGATTTAGTAGAAATCGCTTCTAAATACGTTCAATTAGAAGCACGTGGGGGAAATTATTGGGGAAGATGTCCTTTTCATCACGAAAAGACTGCGTCTTTTTCCATTAACTCGGCGGGGCAGTTTTTCTATTGTTTCGGTTGTCATAAATCGGGCGACGTTATAACCTTTATTTCGGAGTTAGAATCTTTAGAATTTAACGACGCAGTCAAGTTTTTGGCAGAACGTGTCGGTATGGAAATTCCCGAAACCAAAGTGGACGACGAAAAATTAAAAAAAGAACGAAAGCAAAAAGAAATTTATTATAATATTTTACGGGATTCGGCAAAATATTATTGCAATAATCTACGTTCGAATATGTGTCCTAAGCATTTGGATTACGTTATTAACCGTGGACTTAAGGATCAAACGCTCGTTAAATTCGGCATAGGCGCTTCTAAAGATTATCACGATTTAATTAATTACTTAAAAGATAAAGGCTACTCTTTAGAAGATATGGTAACTTCGGGCGTTGCGGGAAAGTCTAATAAAGACGGCAAAATTAATTATTACGACGCTCTTGCCGAAAGATTAATTATTCCGGTAATAGACCAGTTCGGCAAGGTTATCGCTTTTTGCGGTAGGATTATAGAAAAAAAGGAAAACGTAGGTAAATACGTTAACACTAAAGAAACGCCTGTTTTTTCTAAAGGTAAAACCCTTTTTAATTTAAATAATTTAAAAAATTTAAAAAACGAAAAGGGAATTTCTTCTATAATAATAGTAGAAGGACATATGGACGTTATCTCACTTGTTCAAGCGGGGGTTGAAAACGTCGTGGCGAGTATGGGTACTGCCTTAACAAAAGACCAAGCGAGAATTATTAAAAGATATACGGACAAGGTTTATATTTGTTACGACGGTGACTCTGCAGGTCAAAAATCTACCGTTAGGGGTATGGAGATATTAAAAGATGAAGGTTTAGACGTTAAAATCGTTTCTCTTCCCGAAAATTTAGACCCCGACGAAGTAATAAAAAATATGGGCGTTAGTGCTTTTAATAATTTTATAGAAAAAGCAAAGCCGTTAATAGATTTTAAGATAGAACTTTTATATAAAACTTTTAACGACGGAACGTCTTTCGGACTTAGAAAATTTGCATCGGAAGCAATTAAAGTAATTAAAGAAAGCCCGTCTACCGTAGAACAAGAAGACTTACTAAAAACCGTTAGAGATTTATCTAAATTTTCGTTTGATTCGTTAAAAAGAGAATTGTATTCTACAGTAGAGCCGAGTAAAACTATTAAAATTTCGGACGAAGAAGTAAAAACTTCTGACGATAAAGTTACCGTTGCAGCAAGATTTATTTTAACTTCTAAACTCTTTAAAATGAGTTACGCTAAAGACGTAGATATAAATGAATTTGCATTTTTAACGCCCGTTCACAGATTTATTCAAAAATACGTTTCGGAAAGAGAATTAAATAACGAAGAGTTAAGATTCGGCGATTTATACGAATTAATAAACGACGAATATAAAGAAGAACTTTCGGAAATAGCCGGACTTGCCAACAAAAAACAAGGCGATTTAGACCCCGAAAAATATTTTAACGATTGCGTTAAAACGTTAAAAACCGAATCGCTTAATATTAGGCTAAACGAACTTAACGAAAAATTTAAAACGGTTTCTGATATTGAAGAAAGAAAAACTATTACTCAAG
>JAZUKR010000120.1:0-4125 GCA_045643385.1 Christensenellaceae bacterium
ATACATCTTGTATACGACTTATCTTCTTTAACTGTAAGTTGTGATTTTTCTTCCGTGTAAGAAGTCGGTGTGTATCTATCTTTTTGGATATAATTGTGCATTCTCCAATGCTTTATAACGATTACACCGCTATCGAAAGTAAGGATATATCTTTTCGCAATAAGAAGTTTTGCATCGTCTTCGGAAGCCCCTACCATTCGTTGAATTTTCTTCGGGTTATTTACAAACCCGTCGTCGTCGGCTCTCATCGATAAATGAAAGTACAACGCTTGTGCTGATAACGGCATATCCATAAATGCATCGCTATCAATGATTTGTTTTGAAAACATTCTTCTTTCAGCCATATTTTACTCCTAAAATAAATACCGACCTACTTCGCCTTGTGTGGTAGTCAGCGTTGTAAGTCGGTACTCCCGATATTTAAGTTGTATTTCCTATATTCAAGGCTACCACTCCCTAAATATCGGCTCAATCTTTCGATTTTCTTTATTATAGCACCGTTTCAGTTATTTGTCAAGTGGTTTTAAGAAATATCTTGCAAAATGTACGGGTTCTCCGTAACGGTTCTTCGTGGTTTCCATTTTGGAAGTGATTTCGTAGCCGATAGACTTCAAGTCCCAAATTCTCGCACCTAACCGCATACAGCCAAATTCACGAAGTGCATCAATCGGTGTAATAGATCCGTTTTCTTTCAAATACTTCAAGATTTTTTCGTTTTGTGTTTCTTTCATAATAATTCTCCTTTTATTCGTTCAAATTCTTTTATCGAAATATAAATACTATCGAAAGTGAAAATCAATAAAGCATTTTCATCGTTTATTCCGTAACCTACAAAAGCCGATTTTTTAATAAAGTATTTTTCTCCTGATATGCTTACAAATTCTATAAATTCTTTCATTATTTCTCCTTTACTAATTGTTCTACTAATTCGTTTATTTTTGTTTCGTAATCAATTCCAAGCAATTCGCCAAATATTGACATAAGACAAGTTGTTATAATGCTATCTCCTGCAAGATGATACATTGACGATTTACTTTGATTTTGTGCTACTTTGTTATAATCTTCGGTTTTCACTCCCATAAGTTTCCAACACTCGTGTTCCGTGAGTTTACGAATTTTTGTTTTACTCTCGATTATTCCGTTTGAATATCTTTCGGTATTCGACGGACGAACAGTCGGGAAACAATCGGTTTCAAAAACACCACCGTCGTTATAGCCGTGTGGAAGTTCGTACACATAAACGAAGTTATCGTCCATCCGTTGCCCTGCTCTCGTCGTAATTGCTTTTCCGACACAATCCCCGGTCGTAGGTGCAAACTTAAAACCATTTCCTTTTTCTTTACATTCTTTGGTGTGTTTGACAAAGTATTCAATTATTTTCTCCGTCAAATAGTATTCTTCGCTTACTTTCGTATCAAGGAAATCTCGTAAGTTGTATTTTCTACCGATTTTATCCTTAATTGTCATATACGAATTACCAAGTACCGAAACCATAAAACAGCGTTCACGATTTTGCGGTATTCCAAAGTATTTACCGTTGATTACCTTGTAATAGTTCTTATAACCAAATTGTTCTAATCGTTCAAGCCATTTTGCAAAATCTTTAATCGCACCACTTCCGATTACTTGCGGTACATTTTCCATTACAAGAATTTGCGGTTTATTTTCTAACTCGGAGAGTATTCTTTCTACTTCCCATAATAGACCGCTTCTCGTTCCGCTACCTTTCGACATACCTTTTTGCAAGCCTGCATTCGATAAGTCTTGACAATTATGGACTATGGTATTTTGTACGGTAAAAGAGTGGCTATCTTCTACTTCAATATCATAAACTTGTTGTTTACCTATATCGGTTATTTCTTTAATAGGATACCAAATATAACCATTTTCATAAAATGCCTTATCTTGCTTTTTTCTTTCGGTCTTAAAAACAAGTTGATACCAATCGTTTTGATTAACAACTCTATCTTCAATAATTTTAGTTTTCGGCATTTTTACTTTATATATTCTATAAGGTGTTTTATATACTTTTGCGACACATTGAGCAATACCATATATAAGTTCTCTACTAACACTATTTGCCTTTATAACACCATTTGTTTTACACCCATCAGCACTAAAATAACCATCTAAAAATGCTTTACAAAAATCAGTTGGCAAATCTAAAATAGTATTAGTTAGCCTTTTATTTATTGCACCTTGTCCAAATTGCCTACAAAACTCTCCTAAACTCTTTTTAGCAATATGTATTTTATTGGCAGTCTTTTCCGAAACAACAGAATATTTAAATGGTAATAAAGACAATTTTTCAGTTATTTCTTGTGTTTCTTGTTTATCACAACACACAATAATACCATATTGATGTCTTAACCATCCATCTCCAATATATCTACCAATCAGCCACCAAAATTCTTTTTGAGTTGTTGGTAAATCAATGTTTGTAATAAGTTTTTCTTTGCTGTTGATAGCAATTCCCAAGTAATCATTTTTGCTTAAATCTTTTACAACTTTCCATACAGGCTCTTTAAAACAACGAATAGCCTTATGCCCTTTTCTATATTTTTCTCTAACATAAAACTTATGGTTGCTTGTTGTTTGTATTTCGTCAATTCCCATACCTTTAATAGAGTAACAAGTATGTATTCCATTATTAAAGCAATTTACAACTTTGTGATATTTATTATCGTGAGATAATACTTCATCTCCCTTTTTAATATCAATAATCTCTTTATACCCTTTGTTAGTCAAAACAAGACTATTCGCCGTAAAGCATGGAAACGAATAAGTCATAATGTACTCGTATTTATTCGTATCTACTATTTCAAAATCTTTACCTTTTGCGTTGCATACACTTACAAGGTTATGCGTGGCAATAATGTTATTGTAGATTTGTCTTATTTGTGGCTCTTTTAAGCGGTTTATTTGCTCGATTGTCATCGGTGTTGAATAATCACTCGATATACCGTAATCTTTTAATTTAACCGCTATTTCTTGCTTTGTAAACGGCTTTGAATAGTCGGTGTTATCGTTCCCAAAATGCAAGTCCTTATACGCTTGAATAGATTTTACCGCCCATTCGCAAATTTTCCAACTTTCATATTTAACCCCTAAATAATCAAGTGCAATGCTTTGACTTCCGTAGCCAGCGAATAATTCGATTAAACGGATAGGTTTATCAATCTTGTACTTTGTATCTCCGTCGAAAAACGATATTTGGCTCATATACTGTATTCTCCGTTTTTTACGGCTTCGATTAAATCGTCGTGCATAAATTCGATTGCTTCGTCGAAGTCGATTTCATCCAAAAGTGCTTGTTCGTTTGCCCATTTCATAAGTTTGCGATACGCTTGTCCTTTGAGTTCGTAATACGGTTCTAACCCGATACGGTCAAGCAAAATACCGAACCTTGCTTCCTTTAATGCTTCGTCGGGAATAATTACCGTGTACTCGTTTTCGTCATAATATACCGTCGTTTCCATTTTATACACCTACCTTATAATCTTTATAGTAAATAGTTCTAATAGTTTTGATTTCTTCTACCCTTTCCAACTTTTGCCGTTCAAACGCTCTCTTGCGTGCTTCCTTGATGAGTTGGCATCTTTCGGGAGTGCATTTGTTCTTCGGGCAATTCAAACAGCATTCGATTTCTTCTTTGAATACTTCGTGTTTGCTCATAATTATTCTCCTTTAATTTCCTTTTCAATTTCCGTTTTCAAAACGGTTGCACAGTTCGTGTGTTCGTCGTACTTAATACAATCGTACTTGCACGGACACTTTTCGCAGTCAATTCTTGCATACACTAAATCAAGTAATTCTTCAAGTTTCGTCATATTTATTCTCCTTTACGGCTCTCGCCTTATTGATTACCTTTATTATAATTGTTTGATTTTTATTTGTCAAGCGATTTTTATAGATTTTTTGAAAAAAGTTTTAATATTTTTTTAATATTTTTTTATGAAAAATGCTTGACTTTATTATTTGATAGTAGTATAATAAGAATAGCCGAACGAAAGAAAGGCAAAAATACATATACATTATATATAAAGGAGTAAAACAAATGGACTTGGAAAGATTGAAAAAGCAAATCGAATGGTACAGGATCGTGAACGGCTTGACCATTGAAGA
>JAZUKR010000121.1:0-4731 GCA_045643385.1 Christensenellaceae bacterium
TCTAACAGTAGGTTTAACGGTTACACCCAATTCCGGCCACAAAGAATTCATTTTATCAACTGCAATTTCCAATGGTTTCATTGCACAATACTGATATAACTCAATAACGCCATTATTCGCTTCCGCTTCGGCTGTAATTAATCGTTCACGTTTTTCAACATTAGAATTTTGTAATCCAAGGAACGTATAGAATTCATTATATGTTTCATGTTTAATTTCCGTTAACTTATCAGCCACCCACGGCGATTTAAGTTCAGCAACCTTAATAAATTCATCCAAATCCTTTGCACCGGAATTAATAATTAATTCACTTGCATTTTGAAGATTAGAAATCACATGCTTTAAATTAATTCCGTTTTCCGGAGTAGGCTGAACAATATACGGTGTTTTTTGTGTTTCAATATTAACTTTGATAACTGAATCAATTGTTGCAAGTCTATCCGCATAAAGATATACAGTTTCTTTCAAAGTTGGATTATAATCTAATCCATACCTAACCGGGGACGCATAACAAATAACGGAATTGTCATTAGTCAAATCAGTCCTATTATATTTTCCGTTCATTGTAACCATACCCCAACGTGTTGGACGATAATATTCATCAAACTCAGATACCCCGGAAAGTCTGCCACAAATAAACGGCATGTCTTTACGGTGCTCGTCTTTTGTAATTACAAAAGCATTTTCTTCAAACAGCATTTGACAAATCATCAAGGAATCTATATACGGAGCATTTTCAAACGTGAATTCCTTAGAACATACTGCAAGTGTTTTAAGTCGGTCACGGTATGACCATCTACGCCACTTATTGATATCATAGTTCTTATTATCTTGCTTATACATATTAACCACCTACAATTCCATTGTTTTGCGAATAATCCATGAACGTATTAATGTTGTGCCAAATGGTCACACCATTTTGGAAAATATCCCGAATTCCTTGACGTTCGCTATCCGGAATAGTTCCGCTAATATTACCGTCATTCAACTGAATGTAATCCCAATTCACACGGTTGTGGATATTCGGTTGGATAACCCTATGAACCGGGTAGCCGAATTTTGTCCAATAGTCATCAATGATTCTAGCAAATTCAGTTCTAATACATTTCGTTGTACACTTAAATCCAAAAATACCATAAGAAAGATTGGTACACGGATTCCCAATAACAGCAGTATCGCCCATAGATTCAGCCACACGCAACATGTTGTTATAATCGGCTTCATTTTGGGCATATTGTGAATTGGTTTGTAAATCAATTAAATCCATATCATACCCGGCTTGCTTATATTCATTGTAACCACTAATAGCAGTTTGAGCACCACCGGCTAGGCTTCCGGCGATTCCAAGAGCCATGGAACCAATACCGCCACCAAGAGCACCGCCAATTAACGCATTACCAAGTCCACCGGCAAGAGATGAAGCACCGCCAATTACAGAATTGGCAAGTCCCGTTTTCTGAGAAAGTGAAGTTTTTTCACGGGAAATTTCAGCACTTCCCGTCAATAGATTTTGCTTTCTTGCGTATGTGGAATTCAGATAATCCATGCCACCTTGTTGTGCTAACCACGCTTTGTACGTATCAACCGCATAACTAGCAAATACATTATTTTCAATTGAAATCCTGTAATCAAGATTTGCGGTTAGATTCAAATCATCACCAATATCATTAAGTACATAGATATCAGAAACTTGACCACCTTGTCTATATAGATTTGGTGCGATGAATGTACTAGAATTCGGGCTAATATCCATAAACCCGGCAAACGTGACACTCGGTTTGGTTGCACCCGTTGGCGTTGGAAAATCTTCAAAATAATATTCTTGTTGTTGTCCTTGTAAATTGGATACTTCTAAATAACAATATGGATACTGATATAATTTATTATTTTTCGGTGTAAATCCAAAGAAATCGGAATAGTTCGGTTGTGTGTATTTCAAGTTGTATACACCGACAACACCGTCAGTAATGTCATTTTCACCATTGGTCAATCCATCAATCTGTTCGGAATTCAAAAATGTAATATTAACAATAGAATCCACTTTTTGATTTTCTACAAATCTATTTAATACACGTTCCAATGTTTTTGAATTCTTTTCGCTAGTTGTATATTGTGGTATGATGGCATAACATCCGTTATAATACATTCCATTGAAATTGGAACCATATGCAATACTTGCCAAATCATCGGGAAAATCACTCGCAATAATAACCGGTTTCAAATCTTGACACATGAAATCAGTTGAATCGGATACTTTCTTTAACATGGAAGTATGCTTAGTGATATAGTTTCCAAGTTCAAAGGATTCGGGAATTCTATTAGCACCAATAGCATCGTTATTCGTATGTTGTCTTACCACATACGAATCTTCAATAGAGAATTCAAAATACCACGTATTCCAAATATCAAGTTCAATTGCCAATTCAGTAATTTCGGAATTTACCCATTTTTTACCAACTACAAATGCAAAAAACCATTTGTTGTTGAAATTGGCATTTTTGTACATTACATAATTTACATTATATAATTTATCATAATTCACCTTTACAGAAAGTACATTATCACGTACCGGTTGACAATTCGTGAAAACATATTGGGAAGTACCATCGGACTGAACCAAACTGTTCATAATAGAAAGTTGTTGACTACTACTAGAATAGTCCAACACATTGTGATAGGTTGAATCCCATGGAACATTTAAAAGTTTAATTTCTGTTAATGGTGAAATTTCAGTTAAAATCATATTTTAACCACCTTCAAAAAATTCCCCGTTTTAACCGGAAACGGGGAAAGGAAAATATTAATCTAACAATACAAACGTGAAATCTTCATTCGGATTGAAATCAGCACTTGCCAAATCGGGGATTCTAGCCAATTCATAATTAACTTTAATCACAATAAATTCTTTACTATTTAAAGTTTTAACAATTGTATTGTTTTGTTCATCATATAGTGCATTATCTTGATTATATCCATAACCATCAAACGGCTTTGGGTCTTGATTTAACGGGAATACAATATTATTCACTTTCAATCCGATTTTTTTATTTCTGTATAGTTCTTTAATGTTATCACCAATAATTATAATTGGTGTAGAGTAGGTAACACCATTACTTGCCGTTAAAACATTATTTTCAACAAGATTATCACTTAATACATTGCCATTTGTAAATGTTGCACATTTATATGTTCCACTTTCATCACTTTTAGTAATAGCAAATGAAAAGTTACTATTGATACCCTCATAAAATTCGTAACCATTAAAGGATTCATCAATATTAATAAGTAAGTTTGGCCAATCAGAAACATCGTTATATGATGTGTTTTCAATTTTATCTTTTGTGTCAAAATTTGACAATTTCGGTACTTCAATGATATATCCAATGTTAGTTACTAATTCTTTTAAATCAGTTGTTGTTGGATTATAGAATGTTCCGGATAATTTAGTGTTACTGAGTGTAATTATATAATTCAAATCATCAATATTTGGTGTAATTGTTACCGGATATTTTTTAGAAACTTGTTTTGTATTTTTAACAATAAATACGCCATCAGAATTTGTTTTTACCTTTTGACCCGTTGTTTCTAATTTTGTACCACCTAAATTTGTAGCCATTGTATCAGTAAATCTATATACATTTAAATTAGTGATATTTGGGATGTTATGCCACAAATTAGAAGTATCGAGTGTTAAATCATTATCTTCAAAATATTCGGTAATGCTTTCTAATGTTTGATTTGGAATATAATAACCGGCTTTAAAAGCATCATTTTTAGTCCAAGTCACATACGTCGGTTCTTTTACTTCTTCAGTAATAACCGGCTGTTCAGCATCAGCACATTCAAAGAATCCCCAAATAGTTTCGTTATCCGTATCTTCATACATTGGGTCAAGTGTTTCACCGTTCATTTCGATTCTACCGGCATCTTCACCGCTTGCAATCGCAATAAGAACATCATTGTCAAGTACAAGATATTCTTCATTTGGAATCAGAATTTGAATCCTATCTTTAACTGCCTGTAATTCGGCATAAGTAGTTGGAAGTTCTACGCCTCGTGGCATAAGACCAACAAGGTTCAAAGATTCATCTTCTAACCCCTGTTCATAGTCCACCGATACCACTCGGGCGACATTAGGGTGACTGCTTTACAACTGCGAATTGAGCGAACATGGAAACAGCCCAAGTCTGCCATACATGCAAGAAATAGTTTTGGAACAATCCGCTTTCATTCATACGGGTGTACATTTCAAATACATTGTCATAAATCTGATAGAAATCGTCAGCAAAGATAACGCACGCTACAGGTTCATCTTCGTCAATGGTAGGAACATCTTCACGGTCAATGTAGATAGTCTGACCTTCTTCGTTGGTGTCAACGATATAGTTGTCATCATCTTCGTCATAGTCTTCCGGTTCGGTAGTAACATATGGAATAACACCAATGCAAGCAAGTCGAACTGCTTCGTCATCTTCAAGAGTGAAGGAATCAATTTCATAAAGTTTCTGCTTCATTTCTAGTTCACTCATGTTAAATGCACCGGCAAGAGCATCCACGGAAATATCAGTATAAACATTTACCGGCATAATAATATTCAGATTCTTTCTATCTGCAACGGAGTTCATAACTTGAGCCAAGTTATAAGTAGATTTTGGATAAGTCATCAGACCGCAAGTATTCTTAACTGCCTTAATGATGTTCTTAGCAGTTGCTTCGGCACTATTGGAAATC
>JAZUKR010000122.1:0-8079 GCA_045643385.1 Christensenellaceae bacterium
TATTTTATTAATCATTTAATTTCTACTATAGAAATACCTCTTTATCTAATTAAACCTCAACTTAAAATAAATAAACAGTTTAACGTTGTACTTGGTGATAATAAATATAATTTATACGGTGACGTTATAATGGTTATTAATTTATTTACTTTACTATTAAGTCTTATTAAAACGATTTTGGAGAATATTAAAAATGTCGGAAAACAGAATTAAAGACGTGATGGAAGAAACGCTTAATAATTTAAACAAAATTATAAACGTTAACACAGTTATTGGAGAAGAAATAAAAACCGAAGACGGAGATTTAATAATACCGATATCTAAAATTACTGTTGCAATAATTTCGGGCGGGGGAGAATACGGAAAAGTTTCAATATTTAAAAACGAACAAGACTTACCGTATTCTGCAGGCAACGGATCAGTTATTAATATTAAACCTACAGGCTTTTTAATTAAAGAAAAAAATAATAAGATTAAACTTTTATCAACAGATGATGGAATATATGAAAAATTATTAAATAAAACCGATGATATAATCAATTTATTTAAGGGCGAATAGTTTTATGAAAAAATATAAAAAACTCTGTATTTTAATATCGATATTTAGTATAATTATGTCTAACATAATCTATTTTAACAACATAAAAAACTATGTATATGCAGAAAACTCCAGCGAAATAGTTATGGAAGTTAATACAAATAGGGTTTTATACGAGAGCGATGCGTATTCTAAAAGATATATGGCTAGTACCACAAAAATTTTAACAGCAATAGTTATTATAGAAAATTGCAATATTAACGATATAGTTAAAGTTACAAAAGAAAGCGTTGGAATAGAAGGCTCTAGCATTTATTTAAAAGAAGGCGAAGAACTTACTGTAAAAGATCTTCTTTACGGATTAATGTTAAGATCGGGTAACGATTGCGCCGAAACTTTAGCGTTATATTGTAGCGGGTCGATAGAAAATTTTACTATTTTAATGAATGAAACAGCTAAAAAAATCGGAGCCAAAAACAGTAATTTTATTAATCCACATGGACTACACGACGATAATCATTATACAACCGCTTACGATTTAGCATTAATATCGTGTTATGCTATAAAAAATCCTATTTTTAAGGAAATTGTGTCAACAAAATTTGTTAAAATTCATGACACCGTATCTAATTCTTATAGATATCTTAAAAACAAAAATAAACTTTTAGACCAATTAGAAGGTTGTACAGGAATAAAAACTGGCTATACCAAAAAGGCGGGAAGATGCTTAGTTAGTAGTTGTTATAGAAATAATATGGAAGTAGTTTGTGTTGTTTTAAACTGCGGTCCAATGTTTGAAAGATCTAAAGATTTAATTGAAGAAACTTTTAGTAGTTACAAAAATTATAAAATTTTATCGTCTGATAATATAGTTGATTTTATTGAAACAAACGATAAAAAAACAAAAACTCCTGTCGTTATTAAAAACGACGTAATAATTCCTTTATTAAAAGATGAAATAGAAAAAGTTAAAATTGAATACGATATTCCAAAATATTTAAATTTACCTATAGAAAAAGATAAAATTGTCGGCAAAATTAATATTTATATTGAAAATAACTTGATTTTTAGTCAAAATGTATATACTATATTAGATATAAACTAATAGGATAAATTTATGAGAATTAATAAATATTTGGCAAGTGTAGGAATAGCGTCTAGGCGTAGTGCGGATTTACTTATTAAAGAAGGTTCTGTCAAGATTAACGGTAGAATTTGCGAACTCGGTGACGAAGTAGAGCAAGGTGATTTTGTTACTGTCTATAATAAACCGATAGGAAACGTTAAAAAATACGAATATTATATAATGAACAAGCCAAAAGGCTATATTTGCTCGGTCAAGGACGAAAAAGGAAGGAAAACCGTAATGGATTTACTTCCAAAAAATACAAAACGTTTATTTCCGGTAGGAAGATTAGATTACGATACGGAAGGCCTTTTAATTTTGACAAACGATGGAGATTTAACTTTTAAATTAACGCACCCAAAAAACGAAATTCCAAAAACTTACTTAGTTAAGACAGAAAAACCCGTTTCAAACGAAGACGTTATAAAACTTTCTCAAGGCGTAGTTATAGACGGGGTAAAAACAAAAAAATGTAATATTAAGATTGTAGAATCTAATAAGGATTTTTCAAAATTACATATTACAATTAAAGAAGGCAGAAACCGTCAAGTAAGAAAAATGATTGAATCTATTAATAATAGCGTGGACTTCTTAAAAAGAATTAAAATTGGCGATTTAACGCTTTCCGGATTAAATCGTGGAGAAGTAAGAAAACTTTCTCAAATGGAAATTGATTATTTACTTAATTTATAAAATAAAAAAGAGCGTTACCGCTCTTTTTTTATATGTTTTTAACCGCTTTATTTTTAGAAACTTTACTTTTAACAATATAATAAATTAAAACGTCGAAAATTAGAACCGACGGACTAATAAATTTTAATAACAAATCCGATTTATTAGATAAATCTACGTTTAATATAAGGTTAATTGCTAAAATGACTAAAATTAAATTAATAGTAATTATTAAAGACGTTAAAACAGAATCTTTATTAAATCTAGGTATGCACTTATTAGGATTTAACTTAAAATTAATAATTGTGTAAATAGGAAACGCAAAAAATATAATCGGTAAACAAATTTGCAGAGCATTATTAAAACTGAACACGTCTTTAAAAATTATAGAAAAGACGAGATATTCAATTAAAAATATGAGATAAATTATTAAAGAAGATATCATTTTTAATTTGTTTACCAAAATACCTTTAATAGAAACGTTTTCTTTTGAATAAACTTTAATTTTTAATCCTTTTTCTTCGCTGTTTTTAATTATATCAGAATAATCATTAAATCCGTTTCCGTCTTCATTTATAGGTGATTCTATTGCATTGTCAAAACTAAACGTTGTTTCTTCAGGAATTTCTTCATTATTTGTTAAATTTATCGGTTCTATATTACTAGATTCGGACGTATTTTTTCTTGAGTTTTCTACTAAATCACTTAAAATTTGCCTAAAATTCAATTCTTCTTTATTTTCAATAATATTTTCAATTTTCTCTTGATTTTTACTATCGATTTTGGCTGTATTTATGTCTGAAAAATTACCGTTTTTTGCTTCTAATGTTTCAGTTTTTATCGTTTTTTCGCTTATATCTATAAGTTTATTAATTATTTCTTTAGAAGAATTATACTTTTCTATGTTAGAATTAAGAAAATTGTAGCCTAAGTCGGTAATTTTATAGAATTTACGCCTTCCATCGTTAAAATCACGCCAAAAAGACGTAACAAACTTTGTATTTTCTAATCTTTTTAATGAACTATATAACGTTGCTTGGTTTAATTCGTATTGATTTTCTGATTTTTTTAATACAAAATCAATTATTTGTTGCGGAAACATTTCTTCGTTTTTAATTGTATAAAGTATTATAGTATCAATATTTCCACGTATTAAATCGCTACTTATTGAATTTTCCATTATATTAAAACTCCGTAATTATATTATCTTTTTGTATAATTTTATATGAATTTAATTGATTATTTTTAGTTTTTAGTTATACTCTATATATCTATGCGTAAAAGCCGTGTTTTGCGCATAGATACGTATGTGTTAAATAATTAAAAAAAGGATCATTCCCTATATTAAATATTTAAATAAAATGCAAAATAAATTTATAACTAAATATAACATATTAATTATATCATTAAAAATTTGATAAATCAATTTTTTTAATAAAAAATTTGCCATAAGAAAAATTAAGTGTTATAATAAAAATATGCAAAAAACATATTTTGAACAACGAGAAATAAGTTGTTTAGAACGAATTAATAATATAATTAAAACGCTTCCCTATTTCGTAGAAGATTTTTTTATAGGAATCGAGCAAAACACTTCGCCCCTTTCAAGATTAAATTATGCCTACGATTTAAGGGTTTTTTTTGATTTTTTAGTTAAAAAAATATTTACAAAAAAATCTATTTTAGAACTAGAACTTAAAGATTTAGCAGAACTTGACGCAAACACGTTTGAATTCTTTTTAAGTTATTTATCTCATTACAAAATAAACGGAAAGCTTGAACGTTGTACCGAAACGGGAAAAGCAAGAAAACTTTCTACTCTACGTGCTTTTTATAAATATTTTTTCAATAAAAATCTACTCCCTGCAAATACTCCGACAAAAGTTTCAATGCCCAAAATTCACGAAAAAGAGATAATCCGTTTAGAAACAAATAAAGACGTAGACGAATTAAAAGATATGCTTTATACCGTTAAATCCGGAAACGGATTAACAAAAAAACAGTTTGCCTTCCATAAAATTACAGAAAAACGTGATACGGCAATAATTACCCTATTTCTAGGAACAGGAATCCGTATTAGCGAGTTAGTCGGATTAAATATTGAAGACATAGATTTTAATTCAAACAGTTTTATTGTAACAAGAAAAGGCGGAAATAGAGCAGTTTTATACTTTAACAATCAAGTTTCTAATGCCTTAAAAGACTATTTAGAGGAAAGAAATAATAATAAAGAAATTCCATTGACAGAAAAATCGCTTTTCGTTTCGCTATTAAATAAAAGAATTTCAACACGCCAAGTTCAAGAACTTGTTAAAAAGTATGCAAGGATTATTTCCCCACTCAAAAAAATAACTCCGCATAAACTTCGTAGCACCTTTGGAACTAATTTATACAGAGAAACCGGTGATATATACGTTGTTGCAGACTGCTTAGGTCATAAAGACGTTAATACAACCAAAAAACACTATGCGGCAATAACGGAAGACATTAGAAAGAAAGCAGCACAAACCGTTAAACTTCCTAATGATGACGAGTAAGTTACTCGTCTTCTTTTTTTATAAATTTTGTTATTTTAATTATTTTATAATTGTTTTTTTCTTCAATACATTTACCGCAATTATCACAAATTTTATTAGGATCTAAATCGCACGCATCGTCTTCGCATTCGTTAAATTCTTTATTATTTTTGCGGTATTTTTCAAATTTATCTTCCATACTTATTATTTTACCACTATTTTTATTAATAAACAACTATTTTTATAATAAAATTTTAACAAAAAACAAACAAATGTTTGACATATATTAAAAAAAATGATATTATTTTTATATGAAAAAAATTGATGAGAAAATAGATAAAGTATATAAATTCACTATTGATTATATTGAAAGTAACGGTTTTCCTCCGTCTGTTAGAGAAATTTGTTCTAAACTTTCTATAAAATCAACGGCCACTGCTTATTTATATTTAGAAAAACTCAAACAAAAAGGTTTATTAAATAAATTACCGCAAAAAAAACGTGCAATATCAATAAAAGATAAAGCAAATTATAAAAGCATTCCACTTATAGGAACAATCAGAGCAGGTTCTCCTATTTTTGCAGTTGAAAATCTCGAAGGATATTATCCCCTTCCGCCGGATATGCTGGGCGACGGAGATTTTGCCCTAAAAGTAAGTGGCGAGAGCATGATTAACGTGGGCATTTTTGATAAAGACGTAATTATTGTAAAGCAACAAGAAACAGCAAATAACGGAGAAATAGTCGTTGCTCTTATTGATGATTCAGCAACAGTAAAAACGTTTTATAAAAAAGGCAAAAAAATAATCTTGCACCCCGAGAACGATACAATGCAAGATTTAATATATGATAATGTAAAAATATTAGGAATTGTTAAAGGTTTGATACGGAAATTTTAGATTTCCGTATCAATTTTTTTTACAACGTTTGCTAAAGACGAGGCAATTTTTTCGTTTAAATCTTTATCTTTACTTTCTACCATAATTCTTATTTTCGGCTCTGTTCCGGACGCCCTAATCATTATTCTTCCTTTATCTTGAATTTGATTATTGTAATATGCTACTTCGTTAGCAAGTTCTTCACTATTAATTACTCTGAATTTATCTTCTACCAAAATATTTTTATTTACTTGTGGGTAAAGTTCTATATCTATAACTTCGGATAATTTTTTATTATCGTTTATCAACATATTTGTTAGCGCTATTGCAGTTAGAATTCCATCGCCTGTAGTTGCTATATCTTTTAATATAATGTGTCCACTTTGTTCACCGCCAAGAGATAAATTTTTTTCTAAAAGTTTTGCTAAAACATATTTGTCGCCTATATCTGTTCTTATTACGTCTATGCCTATATCTTTTAGTCCATGTTCTATCGCCATATTTGTGTGACTTGTTCCAACTACCGTGTTAGATTTTAATTTCCCAAGCGATTTAAAATATTTTGCCAAAGCGTAAATTATTAAATCTCCGTCTATGATTTGACCTTTTTCGTTTACTGCTATAAGTCTATCGGCGTCTCCGTCAAAAGCAAACCCTATATCGGCCTTATATCTAAGTACTCTTTTTACTAAATTTTCGGGATACAATGCCCCACAATTATTATTTATATCTATTCCGTTATCTACGCAATTTGCCGCAATAACACTAGCGCCTAAATATCTGAATACGTCTGGCGCAATTCTGTGTGCAGCACCAAAAGCACAGTCTAAAACAATAGTTTTACCCTCAAAAGTGTTTTCGCTTGAATCAATAAGAAATTTTTTATAAATTTTTATTAAATTAAAATCTTGAGTGTATTTTCCTATGTAAGGAAAATCGTTTGTTTTTTCATGTATAAAACAGCGTTCGATTTTTTCTTCTTCTTTATCTCCGAGCTTGTATCCTTCACCATTAAAAACTTTTATCCCGTTATATTCTCCGCTATTATGAGAAGCGCTTATAACTACGCCGTAATCTGCGTTTAATTGCTTTGTTATATATGCAATTCCCGCTGTAGGTACAACGCCTATATCAATAACGTTAGCACCACCGTTAATCGCTCCAGATGCAACTCCAAGCGTTAAAAAAGAATTAGAAATTCTTGTATCAGAACCTATTACAATTTTTGGATTTGTTCTTAGAATAGAAAGAGCATTACCTATTTTATATGCTACGTCGAACGTTAAATCTTCATTAACCTTGCCTCTTAAACCGTCTGTTCCGAAAAATAATCCCATTTTATTTACTCTCCTTAATTTTTAAATAATCCTTTGCCCTTTCTTTCTTAACTATTTGTCTTACTCGCCCTATAACAAAATCACCTGTTTTTATATCGTCTGTTATTGTTGTTCCTGCACAAATATACGAATCGCTTTCGATATTTACCGGAGCGATTATATTTGAATTACTTCCTATAAAGCAATTATCTCCTACGTTACTTCTGCTTTTAGTCCTGCCGTTATAGTTTACGAATATTGCGCCACAACCTATATTACAATTTTCACCAATATCACAGTCTCCAACATAGGCTAAATGATTCGCTTTTGAGCCGTTTCCAAACTTTGCGTTTTTAATTTCAACAAAATTCCCTATATGAGCATTATTTCCTATTTCGCTGTTTGGTCTTATTCTAGAAAAAGGACCTATATTACAATTCTCTCCAATTACAGATTTTTCTATTTGACTATAATTTACTTTTGTATTTTTCCCTATTTTCGAATCAATGATATAATTATTCGGCAATAGTATTGCACCGTCTTCTATAACCGTGTTGCCCTCTAAACGATTATTTTCGTAAATAACTACGTTTTTACCTATAACTACCGTTTTATCTATGTGCACGGATTTTTTGTTTAATATTTTTACATTGTTTTTATTAAAAATTCCCATATCTTCTCCTTCCTTAAATTACATGATTTTGATTTTACACGGTAAAAAAAACATTGTCAAGCATTTTTTTGATGCTAAAAATCAAAAAAATGACCGTTTTTTAACAAAATTGTCAAAAAATGGTCATTTTTAGAATGTCACGTTTTTACTTTTTAGGGGTGATTTTTAAAATTACGTAAAAAAAATATATTATTAACCCACATAAAACGAAATCATGTTATAAAAAATAAGAATTTTAAAAAAATATAAAAATTATAAATTCATATTTTTTAGAACTATTTTACAGTGTTCGTAGGTAAGCCCGCCTTGCATATATGCTATATAAGGCGGTTTAATAGGACCGTCTGCAGATAATTCTAT
>JAZUKR010000123.1:0-8540 GCA_045643385.1 Christensenellaceae bacterium
TTTTACGTTTTTCTCTCCGTCTTCAATAACTTTAAGTAGTGGCGGGAAATTTTCGTTAGGATTTTGATTTTCCAAATTATTTTTAAAAACTGTAATTTTTTAGCGTTTAATAAACCTTCTTTTATTTTAGAAAGTTTTTCCGTTAATAATTCTTTTAATAAAATTAAAACTTTATCATTACCTTCTTTAGTGTAATAATATAAGCATTTATTTAATGCTTTTCCCCTATCGACTTCGGTATCGATAAAATCGTAAATACTTAATATTATTTTCTTTAGCTCGTCGTCCTTACGTTTTTTTGCCATTTTATCGGATAGAGAAATAAAATCTGTATTTTCATTATCAAAAAACTCTTTTAACGTTTTATCTAATGCCGAATTTTTAAACGCAGATTTTTTTTCGTTATCTAAAATCTTAAAATCTGACGGAATAGATAAATAATAAAAATACGTTTTACAAAGTCTTAAACAAAATGCGTCTATAGTGGTAATATCAGAAACTGGAATATTTAATAAAAGTTCGTTCTTATATTCTTCTAAAATATCGCTCTCAATTATCGCTTTTTTTAGTTTTAATTTCATATCAAGGGCAGAACTTTCAGTAAAAGACAGCGCTAAAATTTCATCTAACTTGGCTTTTTTATTAGTAATTAAATCTATAATTCGGCTAATCATAACAAAAGTCTTTCCGCTACCTGCAGAAGCGGAAACTGCCAAATCTTTGCCTTCATAATAAATAGCATTTTTTTGTTCTTCTTTTAGATTAACCATCGTTTTCCCCTTTTTTATCTAAACAAAAAGTTTCGTCGCATATTTTATCTATTTTTCTGCTTTCCAAAGGTTTGTCGCAAATTCCTACGTAAGGACAATAATCACAAGTCTTTTCAAAAGGCGAAGGAACAATTACTCCGTCGAATATTTCTTTAACGGCGTTTTCACTTATTTTTTTGGAATAATCGATTTTGTTTTTTAAGTCTTCTTTTGAATCTACCCCATTAAAAAAATCGCCTTTAATTTTAACCGAAAAAGTTTTACTGATTCCGTCTTCGAATATTTTTTTATCTTGTGCTTTAATTAAATCTTTATCGTCTAAGGTTTTACCTTTTAATAAACATTCCTTTTCCTTGCCGTACCCGTTAAAAGAATCGTCTACGTGTAAATAATAAAGCCCTGCTATATTATCCGTTTTAAGTGCTAAAGCATATAAATATAACTGAATTTTAACGCCTGCAAAAAGGTTAGCATCGTCGACATCTACACCACCCGTTTTATAGTCTATTATTCTAAAATAATCTTTATAATAATCAACACGGTCGATTATCCCTTTAAGTTTTACTTTGCCGTTTAATAACTCTATTGCGCCTAAATCTTCGCCATCACCGAATTTCTTTTCCAAATAAAGAGGTCTAAAAGACGAGTTACTGTAATCTAAATAGAATTTTTTACAATACGTTTCGGCTTCTTTTAGACTTCTACATATAATTCTTTTTTTATCACCGTCGTCCATAAATCTCGAATATTCTTCGTTTTCCATTACTTTTTTAACGGCTTTATCAATGAAAGAAAAAATCTGTTCGTTATTTAAGTTTTCTTTATCTTTAATATCAGACAAAAAGATTTTGAAAATCTCGTGAACGATATTGCCCACGTAATTTGCGTAAACACTTCCATCGTCATTATCTTTAAGTTTTAGAATGTGCGATAAAAAGTTTTTATAAGGGCATTTATAAAATTCTTCTATCGTTGTTGGAGAAGTAACGTCCAAATTAATCTTTTCGCCTTTTAATTTGACCGTTATTTCTTTGTTGGCTTCTTTTAATATCTTTTCGTTTTCTTTTTCGTTTACGTAATAAAAAGAAGACGCAGTATCAAGTCCGTTTATTCTACCTTCGGCAAAATTACTTACGTCTAAAGCAAAAGTATTTTTACCTTGCTTAAAAGTTAAATATCCGTTTGAATAATTATAAGATTTAATATTAAACAAACAATCCGCTTGACTGATTATATCGCTACAAGATCTTTTTTTATTGTCTTTTCCGATTATAGGATAAGACAAAAACAAACGCTTATTAAATACGCATAAAGAAAGACCTACTGCTTCACGTAATCTTGCGTTAACAACGCTGATTTTAGGCTCTATTAAAACTTTTAAAGACGCCAATTTATCTATCTCGTTATCTGATAAAACGGATAAATCTTTTTGAAAAGCGGGTATATTTTCGTCAAGACCTAAAAAGAATAAATAATCGGATTTACAGAGCGCTATCTGTTTGTAATCGCCTATAAATACGGCGTCTAAATTTTGCGGAATTATGGATAATTCTAATGCATTAATACCGCTTTTAAAAACTTCTAAAAATTCTTTTACCGAGTAACCGTTTGTTAAAATTTTATCTATTTCGTCTAAAACTCCGATAATTTTATCGTAAATTTCGCTGTTTACGGCACACTCGACTAAATCGTTTAATTCTTTTAACTTTAAAGAATATTCTTCTATTTTTTCTTGAACGGATAACGCTTGTAAAAGTTTTCTGACGTTAAACGATTCAAAAATTTTTACTAAAGTTTTTCTTGTGTTTTCAAATGCCGAAAAGTTTTCATTAGCTTCTTTTTCGTAGACTAACTCTTTTTTTATTTTATTGTTAAAAATGCCGTATTTAGTTAAATAATTAATAAATAAATCGTTAAAAGACTTGTCGCCGTTAAAAAACGGATTAATAATAAACGAAATTAAATACTTACGTTCAAAATTATGTTTAAAACACTCTGCATACGAAATAATTAAATTTGTAAGAGGGTGAAAAATCGCTTTCTTTTTTTCGTCTAAAAAATACGGGATATCTAGTAAATCAAAAACTTCTTTAATATCGTTTTTATAATCGTCTAAATTCCCAAGTGCGATATTAACGTTATTGTATCTGCATTTTTTATGAATTATTAACGATTTTATAGTTTCCGCAACCGTTTCTACTTCTTTTCTGACGTCTTCCGCTTCGGTTAAGGTTATAATATCCGTTTCTTGTTTTTCTTTTTTATAACATTTAGAAGAATAAAGGTTATCTTTTAAAATTTTTGCTTCTTTTATATAAGGACTTTTTATAAAAATGCGGTCTACTTTTATATTCAATTCGTCTGCAATTTTAAGGTAATTCTTTTCCGTTTCGCCTAAGAATAAAAAACGGTTAAATCCGTTAGGCAAAATAGCCGTTACGCTTCTTGCCGTTTTAAAAAGTGCTTTTATTACGTTTTCTATTTGTCTTGTAAAACTCGTGTAGCCTATAATGTAAACGTTGGCATTTTTTATTTTTTCGCTGTTTATTATAATTTCCGGAAGAAGAGTTAAAATGTCGCTTTGGTCTAAATAATTATTATCTTTTAAAAACTTTTCGTAATTAATATAAACGTTATAAATATCTTCTAATTTATATTTAAGTAGCCCTTCTACGTTGTTTAATAAATATAAAACGTCTTTAGGTTTAACGTTTGCGCTTTTTAACTGAATAATTAAATCGAATAAGTCTTTAGATAAAGTATTGCTGTTTTTAAAAAATCTTTTAAGGGTTAAAGAAGATAAAATTTTTCTAACCGCCATACTAGAGCCTTCTTTAGAAAGTACGCCCTCTAACTTTTTATTTGCTTTTAAAAACTTACCGAAAGAATACACTTTAGTGTTAAAAGTGCCAACGTACTTTTCGCAAAGTATTCTTTCCGTCATTAAAGAAACTTTTTCTTCGCAAAAAATAAAATTTTCATTATCGAAAGAATTAACTTTATCTTTTAATTCATCGGTTAATAACTCAAAGACGTTAAAATACGAATCGGTTACGATTAATTTAGACTGCTCAATCATGATAATTATATTATAACATAAACCTGTGGGATTTTTAAAGTACATTTTTTTAATTTTTAAATTTACAAAAAGGTTTTTTTATGTTATAATGATTTTAAACATATTTTGGAGAAAAAATGAAAAAATTTTTTGTATTGATTTTAACACTTTTAATAATTCTTTCATGCGGTTGTTCTTGTTCGTCTTTAAATACGTTAAGTTTTAAAACTTTTTGGAATGAGAATAAACCGTCGTCTACAATTTCTAAAGAAACGCTTTATTATACCGTTAAGTTAGACAAATCTTATAACTATAACGATTATTCTTGTAATAAAAGCGATTTTTCTTCTTATAACTTCGAAGAATACGATTTTACGGAAGGCAGTTTAGTTTTAACTACCGAAGTAATTTCTCTCCCTAACGATAACGTTAAAAATAAAGAAAGCGATATTTTAGTTAAATACGACGTTCAGTACGTATTAAAACTTACTTCAAAGTTTGAAATTTTGCCGTCTTATTCTAAATCGGAAGAAAAAGACTTCGTTTATTCTGAGTGCTACGTTTTAGATAACGACGCTAAAACGCCTATTTATTCTTATACGAAATCAAAAGCCTCTTACCCCGTTTTAGATAAGGAAAAGGAATATACTGTAGAAATTTTAGAACAAGAAAACGAAATTATATATAATACGGAAGATTACGAAATAAAAGATATTAAAAATTCAAAGACGGAAAAATACAACTATAACGCAAGCACTATTATAGATAACGAACAACTTCTTTTTACTATAAGAAACATATCTTTTGTTGACGAAAACTCTTATAAATATCTACCTACCGTTTCTCCGTCTTACGGAATATACAAAAATTTATTAGCAACTTACGTCGATAATACCAATATTGAAGGTATTCCTTGCACTTCGGTTAGAGTTCAACTCGCAAACGAATCAATGGGTTGCGGTTGCATAAGCACGAATCTGGGAAAAGCGCAACTTGTATTTTTACAAAATAACGCTTGCGAGATTAAAGGAACACCTGTTAATAACCGCACTCTTATAGTAAGATACGTCGAGCCGATATCAGCAAGTAATACTCTTTTATGTTTCGGCGCATTAGTTTATACGTTAGATAACGTAACGATAGAATAATTAATTTTTAATAGTTAAGGGGGCGACGGAATTTCCGTCGCCCCCCTTTATAATATTTTTTTTTACTTTTTATTTATCAATTTATATGCTATATACGGGTAAGAATAAGATGCACCGTAGTTAACGCAATCTTTTTTTTCTTTATTTATCCACTCGTAACACGTGTTTTCTTTAAAAGAAAATTCGTAAAATTCATTTAATAATTTATTAGCGGATTTAATATCTGTAACGGCTAAAGCAAGTGCCAAAAGCCCCGTTCCGACCGCCCAATACCCACCGTTTTGATAGGTATTAAATTTAGAAAGCGTCTTTTCCCACAAACTCTCGCTACTAAAATAATCTTCTTTGCTAACGTTTTTAACGTAACCGTTATTTACAATATCGCCTAAATTATATAGCCTTAAAAGTTCTTTTGAAACTTCGTTAGAAAACGAAAAATTAAAGGGATAAGTAAGTGCAAAAGAAGACGCATAAATATCAAAAACCCTGCCCGTTTTAGTTGCCGAGTAAAGTAGTTTTCTTTTTTTATCGTAGAATACTTCTTCTACTTTTTTAGAAAGACAAAAATAAAGATTTTTATAATACTCATCAAAGAGAATTTCGTTAAGTAAATAACAACACTTTATTTTTAGTAAAGACGCAAATAAAGAGTATCCGCTCTTAATAACCGTATCGTTAAAGCCCCAATCTATGGCAAACTTTTCACTGGAAATCTTTACTAAATCTTCACCGCTTTTGTCTGCATTAAAGGCTAAATAAATACGCTCTTTTATAGTTTTATCTCTTACCTTTTTATCAAGTATTTTATAATCTTTCGTTTTTTTAATATAAATGCAAACTAAAATAATAAAATAATAATTATCGTCTATAGGCGGTAAAAATCCGTTCTTGCCTTCGCCCTGAAACTCTCCGCACTCGTTTGTCCCTGGGAAAAATACGCTTTTGCCGTCAAACCTTATATGATCAGGAATACTGCCTTTTGGAATTTGTAATCCGTTTAATAAACGTCTATCTTCGTCTTGCTCGGAATTCGCTATTAGCAAAATATAATCTAATAGCATTTTTTTATTAAAAAAACCGCTTTCTGCCATCATAACGGTATCCCTAATCCAAAAAGCGTTATACTTTCCGGAATTTGTAGGAAAGGCAAGTTTATATTTTCTTTTTTTATTAAAAACGGAAAGCGTGGTTTTATTTATACAAGATTTTATTCCCTTTTTAGTGAATCTATATATTTTATTCATCTACTTTTATTGCCTTTAATAATTTACTGTCTTTATAGACTAAATGATAATTTTTAGGCGTATTGTTTTTTATATCTAATAAAAAAATCTTTAAATCTTCTACTACTCCAAAGTTCTTTTCTTGAAGTACCCAGTTTACGTCTTTAATATCTATAATTCCTTCTTCTATTTTAAAAGGAAAGCACTTTTCGTCTATAAAGCCGTCTAATTCTGCCGTAAAAGCGTAACTTATATCGTCATCGTAATTCCACGTAAATTTAGAAAGCAGTTTAACGTTTTTTACGTCTATTTTGCCTTCTTCCTTTACTTCACGAATAACGCACTTAAGTGGAGTTTCGTTCTCTTTTGCCTTGCCACCTAAAACGTTCCAAAGCCCCATAAACGGCTTTTTATTCCTATTTATCATTAGAAGTTTGTCTTTGTAAAAGACAAAGCACATAGTTAAAATGTTCATATGAATATGTTAGCATTTTTAATTAATAAAGTCAATAAAAAAATTCCGTATTAAAAGCAGTTTGGCTTTTAATACGGAATTAATCTTATATGGTTTTTCTTTTTAAATTTCTTGTAAAATTAATAATCTCGTCTTTAGATAAAACCCCGCCCGTTGCATCGAAAGTACTTAAAGAAATAGCCGCAACGCCAGACGCAAATTCTAAAATCTCTTTATCTCTAAATCCGTTATATATTGCGTATAACGCACCTGCACAGAAGCAATCGCCTGCCCCCGTAGTTCCCTTAATAAACCCTTTAGGGAGTTCTAATGAAGGAACTTTAGAATATCCTTCGTTAGATAATATAACGCCAAAATCAGGCATATGAATTATAACTCTATCTATAACGCCGAGTTCTTTTAGTTTAATTGCTATATCTTTAATATTTTCTTTTTTAGGCTCTATTTTCGTCAACTTACCCGCTTCAATTTCGTTAATAATTAAATTGTCTACGTATTTTAAGCAAGGTATAACTTTATTGTATCTGTCTGAATTTTCACTTACTAAATCAATAGAAGTTATAATCTTGTTTTCTTTTGCTTTCTTTAATATTTTTTCACCGTCGCCGTTATCTATTTTATCAAGCAGTAAAAAATAACCTAAATGTAAATATTTAGCGGTGATTTTACTAAAATCAAAATCTAAATATCCGTATTCTCTCGAAGCCCCCGCATAAGTAAAAAACGTTCTTTCTCCGCTACAAATACTAAACACGTTTGTAAAACTCGTTTTATCTTGACCGAAAATTATATTATCTGTATCAACACCGTTAGATTTTAAAGTAGTTAAAACAAATTTTCCTTCTTCGTCGTCGCCTATTTTCCCGTATGCATAAACTTTTAGATTTTTATCTATTTTTTTAAGCGCTATGCCTACGTTCGGAATAAGTCCGCCAAGCGCTAAATTTTTAACGCTTTTTATTTGAGTTAATTCGCCTTTATTTGGGTAAGAGTCTATTTCGAAAATTTTATCTACTAAAACGTTACCCGCAACCATTATACCGCTTTTCATAACTTACGCCTTATTTACAGAACCGAATAATTTCATTTTGTTTTTAATCGCTTCCTTAATTATCTCTACCTTAACGTTTCTCGATTTTAAATAATCGACTCCTTTTATAGAGCATTCGCTTTCCGCCTTAGCGCCTGCAATACACAAATCGGTAAATATATTAACCTTTGCAATACCGTCACGTATCGTATTTTTAAAGTCTTCGTCCGATAACCCGCTTCCACCGTGTAAAACTAAAGGCACGTCTAACTCTCTTCTTATTTCTCTTAATCTTTGAAGATTTAAATTAGGTTTTGTTTTATAAACGCCGTGCGCCGTGCCTATTGCAACGGCAAGAGCGTCTACTTCCGTCGCCTTACAAAAGTCAACGGCTTCCTTTGGCGTTGTGTACATATCTTCTAACAAGTTGTCGTTAGAAACGGCATTTCCTACGTGCCCCACTTCGCCTTCTATAGAAGCGCCGAAAGAGTGAGCGATTTTTGCCATTTCCAAAGTCGCTTTAATATTTTCTTCGTAAGGCTTATCCGATCCGTCGAACATAAGCGACGAAAAACCTAATTTTAACGCTTCTAAACATTTATCGAAAGAATAACCGTGGTCAAAATTCACTACAACTGGAACCTTAGCCGATTTTGCTTTTGCTATCATAGACGGGGCAATTAAAGATAATTCCCCATAAGGAAGTAAAACTTCTGCCGTACCGATAATGATAGGAGAATTAAGTTCTTCTGCGGCGGATATTGACGCTTCTAACATGTCGGAATCGGTAGTGTTAAACAGCCCTACTGCGTAATGTTCTTTTTGCGCTTTTTTTA
>JAZUKR010000124.1:0-16200 GCA_045643385.1 Christensenellaceae bacterium
TTTATCTTTTAAATGATAAACGTTTATTAAAGTTTTTTCGGCTTTCAATATCAAAAATAAATATAAAGAGTCGTTTATATATGCTTTTTCTATTTTATATTCTTTATTTTTAAATTTTATTTCTTCTATGTAAAAATCGTAATTTGTTTCTATAGAAAATTTTAAGCCCTTGTCGTAGAAAAGAGTCGCTACGTATTCGGGTTCTTTTTTTTGTATATTAACCGAAAAGTCGTTTATATTATATTCGTCTAAAAACTTAATTAAATATCCGCCATTTAAATCGGTTACGATTGTGTTTTTAATATCAAAACTAAGAGAATTATCTAATAAAAATGTTATTTGTCCGCCGTTATTTAAATAATAGCATTCTACTAGTACGGGCGAATTTATATCTATATCTATTCCTTTAACGCCGTCGTTAATAACTCCGAAAAATGCACCCGAAAGTTTTAGTGCCATAGGGATTTCGGACGAAAAATAAAAGTACATACTTAATTTTATGTATAAATTACTTTTATAATGTCAATAATTACGTAAAATTAAAAAGGAGTTATTTGTATGGAAAAAATATACGGGTTTAAGGACGAAGACTTGATGGGGCTATCTAAATTTTTAAAGGAAGAAAAATATACTTCGCTTAAAGACGCATTTATAAAATTTTCAGTTTGTTCGGGGAAAGCAGAAGGGACTGTTAGAAATATGTATTATGCTTTAGCAAAAAAATCTTCCGTAGACGAAACGCTATGTAGTAAATATTGCGACGGAAAACCGATACGGGTAAAGAAAAACGTTTACTTTAACGAAGACGAAGAAAGAAAAATAGTTCATAACGTTTTACTTGGCATTAAAGAAGGGAAATCTGCAAGGTCAGTTATTAACGAAATGGCAAACGGGGATATAAAAACTGCCTTAAGAATTCAAAATAAATTTAGAAATTCAGTTAAAAACAGGACTAGAATAGCATTAGAAGAAGCAGAAAAAATAGAAATTGAATATCCTAAAACTTCAGAAAATAAAAATTATAAAAACGATTTATCAGAACTTCAAATTAAAAGATTAAAAGACGAAATTAACGGATTGGTAACGAGAATATCCGAAAAAACCAAAAGAGAAAACGAATTTTTAAAAGCAAGACTTCGTGCTTTGGAATTAGAAAACAATAGATTAAACTTTATGTTATACGGTAACAAATTTAAATCTTCAGTCGACAGAATAATCGGTTATAATACTAATATGGAAAGAAAAAATTACAAATAAATAGTTGATTATAATAAAAAACTATTATATAATAATCTTTAAGGAGATTATTATGGATTTATTTAAAAAATGCAGTAGTTTAGAAGCAGTTACAAAGGCAAAAGAATTAAATATTTACCCGTACTTTCATACTTTGGAAACAAAACAAGGTCCAGAAGTTAAAATGGAAGGGAAAGATATAATAATGATAGGTTCTAATAACTATTTAGGGCTTACTTCTCATCCGGAAGTAATAGAAGCAGGTGTTAAAGCGATTGAAAAATACGGTTCGGGTTGTTCGGGTAGTAGATTTTTAAACGGCACTTTAGATACGCATTTAGCCCTAGAAAAAGAACTTGCGGAGTTTTTGCATAAGGAAGATGCGGTAACTTTTTCAACGGGTTTTCAAACGAATTTGGGTATAATAAGCGCTATCGCTGGCAGGAACGATTATATTTTATGCGATAAAGAAAATCACGCAAGTATTTACGACGGTTGCAGATTATCTTTTGCAAAAATGTTAAGATATAACCACTCTGATATGGAAGATTTAGAAAATAAACTTAAAGAAGTTCCCGACTCGGCAGGTATTTTAATAGTAACCGACGGCGTATTTTCTATGGGTGGCGATATATGTAAACTCCCCGAAATATGTAAACTTGCTAAAAAATACGGCGCAAGAGTTATGGTAGACGATGCCCACGGTTTAGGCGTTTTGGGTGAACACGGTAGGGGAACTGCCGAACATTTCGGATTAGAAAACGAAGTAGATATTTATATGGGTACGTTTTCTAAATCGTTAGCGTCTATCGGCGGTTATATGGCGTCAAGCAAAGAAGTCTGCGAATACGTAAGACATACTTCACGTCCTTTTATATTCTGCGCTAGCATTACTCCCGCTTCGGTTGCTTGTGCAAGAAAATCGTTAGAAATTTTAAAACGTGAACCGGAACGTGTTAAAAAATTAAGGGATATAAGCAACTATATGCGTTCTAATTTAATTAAAGCGGGTATAGATATTATAGATTCTAAAAGCGGAACGCCGATTATTCCTATTTATACTTACAAAAATATAAGAACGTTTACCGCTTGTTCAAGGCTTTTTGAAAACGGCGTTTACGTAAATCCAACTGTTTCTCCGGCAGTTCCCGAAGGCAAGAGTTTAATAAGAACCAGTTATATGGCAACCCATACCTTTGAGCAAATGGATAGGGCAACCGCAATAATTAAAAAAGTATTAGATTCGGTTAAAGATATCGAAGATTAACGTTTCTTGTTTAATATGAAACTATTTAACAGCACGTGATATTTATTAACAAAAAAATATAAATTATGTGAAAAATTTTCAAAAAATTTAAAAAAAGACGTTAAAAATGCTTTACAATTAGGCTATTAAGGTATATTATAATAATGTCGAAAGGGGAACGAGAGTTCCCGAAGTAGGTTTTTCAACATTTCTCTCCAATTTCATTATGTTGAAACAAGATTAACATCATTTTTGTTTTTAATAAACAAAAATGATGTAAGCGAAACGCTTATCATTTTTTCAATAACGGATTTACAAAAGAAAAAAAGAAAAAATGATATAAAAATACAGTTCATCATTTTCCCCCTTATCATATATTATTCAGGAAGCAGTAAACGGTGTTTATTGCTTTTTGAATTTTTTAAGGGTTTTAGGAGATAATTATGAGTAAAGGTGATATTGCAAAAGAATATTTTTTATCTGGAAAAAATTGCTGTCAGGCAGTAGTTTTGGCATTTAGCGACGAGTTAAAAATGTCTAATGCGGATTTAGAAAAGTTATCTATAGGTTTTGGCGGTGGCTTTGCAAGACTTAGATTGATTTGTGGCGCTGTTTCGGGTGCTAATCTTGTTTTAAGTAAAATTTTATCGGACGGGAAAGATAAACAAAAAATATACAAAATAATACAAGAAGCGTGCGAGAATATTAAAAACGAATTAAAAAGTATTATGTGCGGAGAACTTTTAAACGGGGTTAGCGATGTAAATACTTCGCCTATTCCAGAAGAACGTACGAAAGAGTATTATAAAAAAAGACCGTGTGCAGATATATGTAAACTTTGTGCAGACGTTGTAGAAGAAACTATTAAAAAATATAAATAATTAATTCCACCTTATTAGGTGGAATTTTTTTAACCGCTTTAATAAACAAAACATATAATAAAGATATGTTAAATAAAGCGGTAATAGATTTAAAAATATTGCAAAATAACGCCTTGAATATTAAAAAAATTTTAGGCAATAAAACTAAATTTTGCGCCGTAGTTAAATCCGACGCATACGGACACGGCGGTACAGTTATTGCAAACGCTCTTTATAATATAGTAGACTGTTTTGCAGTTGCTTTATTAGAAGAGGGAATAAGCTTAAGACTCGGCGGGATAGATAAAGATATACTTTTATTAATAGAGCCTTTTAAAAAAGATATTCAAAAAGCAGTTTTTTATTCTTTAACGGTAACGGTAACGAGTATAAAGACTATTAAACGTTTAGAATATGAGTGCAGAAAGCAGAATAAAAAAATGAAAATCCATATAAAATACGAAACCGGTATGAATAGACAGGGAGTAAGGAACATTAATGAATTAGTTAGTATTTTAGAATACGTAAAAAAATCTAAATACGTTTATTTAGACGGATTTTATTCGCATTTTTCGGATATTACAAGCGACAAAAAAACTTTAAAAGCGATAGATAAATTTTTACTTGCAAATAAAGTTGTAAAAGGGTATAATATAAACGTAACAAGTCATATTTCTGCAAGCGGTGGTTTTTTAAAAGGTTATTTATTCGACATGGTAAGAATAGGCATTTTACTTTATGGATATAAACCTTTTAAGTCTAACCTAATTAATGTTAAACCTATTATGAAAGTAATATCGCCCGTTATTAATACAATCACCTTAAAAAAAGGTGAAAGTTGTTTGTATTCGGGAAAGCCCATAAAAAAGCCAGTTAAACGCAGTCTAATAAGATTTGGATATGCAGACGGATTAGATAGGACTTGCGTTTTAGGTCAGATTAACAATAGATGTATGGACGTTTCGGCTGTAAAAACCAAAAGGGAAAAGCGCTTTATAACCGTTTTGGATAACGCCGAAGTATTAGCAAGAAAGTATCATACAATTCCTTACGAGATATTAACAAAAGTATCTATAAGAGCAGAAAAAATATATAAAAGGTAAAAAATGTATTATTTAAAAAAATCGATATTTTTAATTTTCTATACGCTTATATTTTCCGTAATGCAGTTAGGCATTATTTCGATAAGTATCACTTCGTTAAAGATTATTTTAACTATATTGGCTTTGTTATTTTATTTATTTTTAACGTCTTCGTTTTTCTTTTACGAAGGCAAAACCGCTTATAAGGTTAGGCACGAAAACGATAACAAAAGAAGAATAATAATAAAAACGGGTGAATACGTAAAATTAGAAAAGAAAGCGGAATATTCGTTTTATAAAGGCTTTTTAATCGTTTTTATTGCTTTTGCTCCGTTGATTGTTTTAGAAATATTAAACGTTATAGCAATAAACGTTAACGAAAAAATAAGTATATTTTCTTCTATAATTAAAATTATGGACATGCTGTTTTATTCTCCTATTTTTGAAGCTTTAGGGGAAACAAGTCCTTATTATATTTTAATAACTTTATATGCAGTACCGTTAATGATGCTTATAGTAGAAGTGTCTTACGTTTTAGGGGCTAAAGCAAATATGCGTAAATACGACGCAATAGATGAAATGAGAAAAGAAATTCACGAGAGAAAATAATGAGAGTTGTAGGTGGATTTTATAAAGGAAGAGTTCTAAATACTTTTAAAGATATCGGTGTTAGGCCAACGTCCGATATGGCGAGAGAAAGTCTTTTTAACATATTGCAAAAAAAGGTAATAGGTGCAAGATTTTTAGACCTTTTTTGCGGAACGGGTGCTTTAGGAATAGAGGCTTTATCTCGTGGAGCAAAAGAATCTTATTTTATAGATTTAAGTAAAGAAAGTATTAATTTAACTAAAAAGAATATAGATAAATGCAAAATAGAAAACGCAAAGGTGATTCAAGCGGACGCTATTTCATTTTTAGATAATACGGAAGAAAAATTCGATATAATATATATAGATCCGCCTTATAAAAGCGATTTAGGGATAAAAGCGTTAAATAAAATTAAAAACGTTTTAAGTGAAGACGGAATTTGCGTTTTTGAAACGGATTTAATAAATAACGAGCAAATAGACGGTTTAGAATTATACGATTTAAGAAGATACGGCAGGGCTTTTTTAAGTTTTTATAAAATTAAAAAAATTAATAAGGTCTGTGTTTTTGCCGGTTCGTTCGATCCTATTTCCGTAGGTCACGAAAATATAATCAATAAATGCTTAAAAGATTACGATAAGGTAATAGTAGTTATAGGCGAAAATAAAGATAAAACCCCGATTTTTCCGTTAGATATAAGAAAGAAAGCAATAGAAAATGCTTTTAGCGACAAAGTTAAAGTAGTTTTATATGAAGATTATAAAGACGATTATATAAACTTCTTAAAAAACGAAGGCGTTAATTATTACGCTCGTGGAATTAGAAACGAAGAAGACTTAAAATACGAAAAAAGTTACGAAGAAATTAATAATAAACTTTATCCTTTTGTTAAAACTGTTTACTATAATTGCGAAAAAGAGTATAAAAACGTAAGTTCTACTCTTATAAAAGATTTAATATTAAATAAAAAAGATTTTTCTTCTTTCGTGCCTAAAAATTCCTATAAAACCTTAAAAGAATATTTAGAAAAAAATAATAAAGATTAAAGAAGAAATAATAAAATTAACTACCGCCGAAATTATTTTGGAAAAAATAAAGAAGGCGGTTTTTATTTTTGCTTTTTTTAGAAAGGAAAGGGATTGAATTATAACCGAAAGCCCCCCGAAACCCAAAACGGAAGAAATAAGCGAAAAAGAAATTCTGTTTAATTTACAAGAAGAAATAACTTTTAGCCCCCTTGTAGATTCTAAAATACCGAATACCAAACCCTTAGAAAGATTTTCGTTATTAATAAAAATATTAAAAAAATTAATAAAAGGATTTAAAATCTTAAAGTCGAAAAGTATTTCTATTAACACGTAAAAAACGGTTATTAAACTGCCGATAACTAAAATAGAAATTGAAGAAGAGTAAGCGCATTCGTATAAAATACCATTTACGTTTTTATTTTCTAAATCGAGTTTTTGTATATTAGGCTTATCTTTTCTTTTATAAAAGGAAAAAATAATTCCCAAAATAATGGAAGAAATAAAATGCGATAAGAATAAAAAAACACCTACTTTAACGTTATTAAACATAATACCGCCGACGCAGGAAATAATAAAGGACGGCGAAGAAGTGGAACATATTAAACTTGCTCTTTCGCTTTCTGTCTGGTTAATTAAACCTTGTTCAAAAGTGTCTGCAACGGTTTTTGACCCAACGGGATAACCGGAAAGTAAGCCTATTAAATAAGCATAAAAACTAATTCCGCTAACGTTAAAAAGTTTTTTTGATAAAGGTGAAAATTTGTCCGCTATTTTTTTAGTTAATTTAAAATTCGATAAAAAAAACGTGATGAATAAATACGGAAGAGTAACGGGTAGTACACTTGCAATAAATAAATTTAAACCCTCGATAACTTTTTTTTCGTAACCGAAAACCGAAAATATCACCGAAAAAATTAATAATAAAACGATAAATATTCCTTCGTAAAAATTTTTGAATTTTCTAAACATATTATATTATATTTAGACTTGAAAAAAAATATAAAATATGTTAAAATATTTTTATGGATTTATTTGATTTTTCAACTGAAAAAGATAAAAACGTTCCTCTTGCAGAACGTATGCGAGCGAGAAATTTAAGCGAGTACATTGGGCAAAGTCATATCGTATCAGAGTCTAGTTTACTTAAACGTGCAATTAAACTAGACCGCTTGGGTAGTTGCATTTTTTGGGGTCCGCCGGGATCTGGGAAAACTACTCTTGCAAACGTTATCGCTTTAAGTACGGAAGGTAATTTCGTTAAACTAAACGCAGTTAGTGCAGGAGTATCTGACGTTAAAAAAGTTATTGAAGAAGCAATTAATAATAAAAAATTATACGGCAAAAAAACCTATTTACTTTTAGACGAATGCCACAGATTTAACAAAACTCAAAGCGACAGTTTACTTCCTTCTATCGAAAAGGGTGATATAATTTTTATAGGCTCAACAACGGAAAATCCTTATGCTTCGATGACGCCGGCAATAGTTTCGAGATGCAGAGTTTTTGAACTTAAAAGATTATCAGAGGAAGATATAATAAAAGCGCTTAAAAACGCAATAGTTGATAAGGAAAGGGGGCTTGGGAATTTAAATATAAAAATAGACGAAGACGCACTTTCCCATATAGCAAGAATTTCCGCCGGCGATTTAAGAGTTGCATATAACGCTTTAGAACTTGCGGCTTTAACGACGGACGCAATAGACGGAGTAATTCACATAACCTTAAAAGACGCAGAAGAATCTATTCAGCAAAAGGCGATGTCTTATGACGAACAAATGTATTACGATATGCTTTCCGCTTTTTGTAAGAGTTTAAGGGGAAGCGACACCGATGCGGCGTTATACTATATGCAAAGATTAATACAAGGCGGTTGCGATCCGCTTTTAATAATAAGAAGAGTTATAGCGCACTCTTCTGAAGACGTTGGTATTGCAGACCCTAATGCTTTGGTGGTTGCAACAAGTGCACTTACCGCTTATCAAAATATGGGGCTTCCCGAAGGGCTTTTGCCTATAACGGAAGCGGTTATTTACGTTTGCGAAGCGGAAAAATCAAACTCGGTTGTTATCGCTATGGACGAATCGGCAAGAGAAGCAAGAGAAATTAAAGACGATAACGTTCCGCCGTGGGTTAAAAATGCCGTTTACGGGAGTGAAGAAGATAAAAGGCTTTCTAAAAATTATAAATATCCGCACGATTACGGCGGTTATTGTGAACAACAATACGCACCTGATAGCGTAAACGGGCATATTTATTATAAACCTAAAGATAACGGTTACGAAAAAACTATAAAACAAATAAGACTTAAAAAAGGAAAGAAATAAAAAATATGGACTATTCGAATAAACTTGCAAAAGAATTCAATTTAACTTCAATTCACTCAAAAAACATAATAACCTTAATAGACGATGGGAATACAATTCCTTTTATCGCAAGATACAGAAAGGAAATGACCGGTTCTTGCGACGACCAAGTTTTACGTGAATTTTTTGATAGACTTAAATATTTGAGAAAACTCGACCTTAGAAAAGAAGAAATTGTAAAGTCTATAGAAGAACAAGGCAAAATGACCGATGAACTTATGATAAGTATCGCAAAAGCCGAAACCATGACGGAAGTCGAAGATATTTATAGACCGTATAAACAAAAGAGAAAAACACGTGCAAGCGTTGCTATAGAATTAGGTTTAGAACCGCTTGCAAATTTAATATTTTTACAGGGCGATACGGACATTAAAAAGGAAGCGGAAAAATATTTAAGCGATAAAGTGGAGAGCGTTGATAAAGCAATTTCGGGTGCATCTGATATTATTGCCGAAAATATTTCCGATAACGCCGACCTAAGAAAAGAATTAAGAACAAAGATTTTTGAAACGGGCAGTATTTCCTGCAAACTTTTAGAAAACGAAAATGCCAAAACTTACGACATGTATAAAGATTACAGCGAAAGCGTTAATAAAATTCCGTCGCACAGAATTTTAGCGATTAACCGTGGCGAAAAAGAAGAATGCTTAAAAGTAGAAGTTACTATAGATACTGAACTTTTTATCAATTCAATAGTATCTAAATTCGTTATTAATCAAACGGAAAGTGCAAAAATAGTTACGTCCGCTATAGAAGACTCTTTTTTCAGGCTTATTTTTCCGTCTTTAGAAAGGGAGATTAGAAGCGACTTAACGGATAAAGCGAACGAGCAAGCAATAAAAATGTTTGAAGTAAATCTTCGCCCCCTTTTGTTACAACCACCACTAAAGGGAAAGAAAATTTTAGGGCTCGACCCCGCTTACAGAACGGGCTGTAAAATAGCCGTTATAGACGAAAAAGGTAACGTTTTGGATACGGCGGTAGTTTTCCCGACGCCACCGCAAAACAAAACCGAAGAAGCAAAAGATATTTTACTTAAATTAATAGATAAATACGACGTAAACGTTATTTCTATAGGAAACGGAACGGCAAGTAAAGAGTCGGAAATTTTCGTTGCGAATATGATTAAAGAAAGCGGTAAGTCACTTTCTTACGCCGTTGTAAACGAAGCGGGAGCGTCAGTATATAGCGCAAGTAAGTTGGGCGCATCTGAATTCCCCGATTTCGAACCTGCGCAACGTAGCGCCGTTTCTATCGCAAGAAGGTTATTAGACCCCTTATCCGAATTAATTAAAATAGACGTTAAGAGTATAGGTGTGGGTCAATATCAACACGATATGCCCGAAAACAGACTTGAAGAAGTTTTGGGCGGAGTTGTTGAAGACTGCGTTAACTCGGTAGGCGTTGATTTAAATACGGCTTCCGTTAGTTTATTATCTTACGTGTCGGGATTAAATAGCGGGATTGCAAAAAATATTTTAGAATACAGAAAAGAACATAAATTCGTTAAACGTTCTGATTTATTAAACGTTAAAAAACTCGGTGAAAAAGCTTACGAACAGTGTGCAGGATTTTTAAGAATCGTAGACGGCGAAGATATTTTAGATAACACCGGTGTTCACCCCGAATCTTATAAAGTAGTTGAAAAACTTTTAACCGTTACGGGATTTAAAATTGAAGACGTAAAAGCCGGCAAACTCGGTGAAATTAATGCTATAGTCGATAAACTGGGAATAGATAAAGTTGCAAAAGAGTGTGATACGGGCGTTCCTACGTTAAAAGATATTATTGCCGAATTAAGTAAACCCGGCCGTGATATTCGTGACAGTTTGCCAAAACCCATACTCCGTTCCGATTTAATGGAAATTAAAGACCTAAAAGAAGGCATGGAATTAGTAGGAACGGTTAGAAACGTTATTGATTTCGGCGTATTTATTGATATAGGCGTTCATCAAGACGGACTCGTTCATATTTCGGAAATTTCGGATAATTATATCAAACACCCGTCAGAAGTTATTAAGGTTGGCGAAAAAGTTACCGTTAAAGTGCTTGGAGTTGACTTAGTAAAAAATAAAATTTCGCTGTCTTTAAAAACAAGCGAACTTCCGCACGGAATCGTAGCCCAAAATCAAAAAACCGATAAAGAGAGAAAAGAAGGAAGATTGAAGGCACAAAAAAGAAAAGACGACGAGCCGAAATCAAAAGAAGAAATGCTTGCTCTTTTATATAAAAAGTTTGGAAGATAGCAAATATTTATATAAAACCCGATAAATAGACAATTAACTTATTAATATTTATTGACAAGAATAAAATAAAACTATAAAATAAATAATGTATTTATATTAAATGGAGATAATTATGAAACGTTTTAGTAAAACAGTAGTAATATTATTAGCACTTTTAATGTCTTTATCGATTTGCGTTTTCGGTGCAGGTTGTGAAGATATTAAAACGTTAAACGTTAAGGTCAGCGTTTACGATATCGATAATTCTAAATTTACCGAAAAAGAATTCGAAATAGAATTATATAGACATTTAGCACCCGAAACTGTTGACGCAATTATAGGTTACGTAAAAGAAGGCTATTATAACGACGCAATTTTTTACGTAGACAAAAATTACGATAATCAAATTATGCTTGGCGACTTAACATATAATAACGGCACTGTAACACAAAAAGAAAGTAAGTCTCAAGTTATAGGCGAATTTGACCTAGCAGGCGTTAAAGGAAGCGACTTAACTAATACTTTAGGTAGCGTTGGCTTATGGAGAAGTTTTAGGGCAAAAGGCAGTTATGCTAACAGCACTTGTTTAGATACGGGAAGACAAACTATATATTTCCCACTTTCTGATATTTCTTCTTATAACGGTAACTTCTGCGTATTTGGTAAATTCGACGAGGACGACGAAGTATTTAATATGATACAAAACGTTTTCGACAATTCCGATTATTACGAAAGTTATATGATTTTTTATTCGGGCGAATACGATAAAGACGACAGCGTAAAAAATAACGGTTTGACTTTTAACTGTATTAAAAAGGCAGACTACGACGTATTAGACGACGGCGATAAAGACGCATTAAATATTTTTAATCCCGAAGAATACGAAGGAAACGCTTATGCTGAATATAAAATTCACGAAGTATTAATTCCTGTTTATAATAATCAACTTTCTGCCGTAATTAAATCTATAGAAGTTAAGTAGTTAATGGTTAATAAATAAAAATTCCCTTTTGGATTTTCCAAAAGGGAATTTTTTGTTTTTAATTTTTAATTAAAACCGTTTATTATCTGCATTCGTCTGCTTTGCCTGCGCAACCTAAAACGTCAATTAACTTATGACGAACTAATTCTTTTATGTTTGCTCTTGCAGGTTTAAGATATTCTCTCGGGTCGAACTTTTCGGGGTGTTCGTTAAAGAATTGTCTAACCGTACCGGTTAAAGCAAGTCTTAAATCGGAGTCGATATTAATTTTGCAAACGGAAAGTTTAGCGGCTTCTCTTAATTGTTCTTCGGGAACGCCTACTGCGTCCGGCATTTTACCGCCGTTATCGTTTACCATTTTAACGTAGTTTTGCGGAACAGAAGAAGAACCGTGTAAAACTATCGGGAATTTAGGAAGACGTTTTGAAACGTCTTCTAAAATATCAAAACGAAGTGCAGGGGGAACTAAAATTCCTACTTTATTTCTTGTGCATTGTTCAGGTTTAAATTTATATGCACCGTGAGAAGTACCTATTGCAATAGCAAGAGAATCAACTCCCGTTGCTTTAACAAATTCTTCAACTTCTTCCGGTCTTGTGTAAGAACCTACAGCGTGAGAAACTTCGTCTTCTATACCGGATAAAGTACCTAATTCGCCTTCAACGGTAACGTTGTATTTATGTGCGTATTCAACAACCTTTTTTGTAACTTCGATATTTTCTTCGAAGGGAAGAGAAGAACCGTCTATCATAACCGAAGTAAATCCACCGTCGATACAAGACTTACAAGTATCGAAGTCAGGACCGTGGTCTAAGTGTAAAACGATAGGAATTTCGGGGCATTCTATAACTGCCGCTTCTACTAGTTTTACTAAATAGGTGTGATTTGCGTACGCTCTTGCACCCTTACTTACTTGTAAAATAACAGGTGCTTTTTCTTCTTTGCACGCTTCCGTAATACCTTGAACAATTTCCATATTGTTAACGTTGAATGCGCCGATAGCGTAGCCGTTCTTATATGCTTGTTCAAACATTTTCTCTGAGTTTACCAATGCCATATTTATTTATCTCCTTAAATTTTTACATTTTTGCATATATTAGTATACAATCTTTTGCAAATTAATGCAAATAAAAAACTAAATCTTTCTTAAATACTTTATTATTTTTAAAAAAAAGTGTATAATTAACTTAGAAATTATGTAAGGCGGTGTAATATGACTGACGAAAGAATTAAAATTTTAGCAAAAAATTTGGTAAATTATTCGTGCAATTTGCAAAAAGGCGAAAAGATTTTAATCGAAGCAAAGGGCATAGATTATATGCTCGTTAACGAAATTATTAAAGAAGTTTATAAAGTAGGCGGATTTCCTTTTGTAGAAATGTCTGACAACAGAGTTTCGAGAGAATTACTTTTGGGAGAAACGGAAGAACTTGCAAAACTCCGTGCTAAATACGACGCTTTTAGAATGAACGAAATGGACGCATATATCGGAATAAGGGGCGGGGAAAACGCTTTGGAACTTTCGGACGTCCCCGATAGCATTAACGCTATTCACAGTAAATATTATTTAACGCCCGTTCACCATAAAATAAGAGTTGCCAAAACAAAATGGGTAATACTCCGCTATCCTAACGAAGGTATGGCTTGCCAAGCAAATATGAGTACGGACGCTTTTGAAGAATACTTTTTTAACGTTTGCAATTTAGATTATTCTAAAATGGATAAGGCAATGGACGCATTAAAGTATAGACTCGATAAAGCAGATAAAGTTCACATTATAGCAAAAGATACCGATTTAACCTTTTCAATTAAAGGAATAGGCAGTAAAAAATGCTCGGGAAATTGCAATATTCCGGACGGCGAAATTTATTCTGCACCCGTTAAAAACAGTGTAAACGGCGTTATTACTTATAATACTCCTTCTATTGAAGACGGCATAAAGTTCGAAAACGTTTCTTTAACCTTTAAAGACGGAAAAATTATTAAAGCCACGGGTAATTATCCCGAAAAAATTAACGCCATTTTCGATACGGACGAAGGCGCAAGATACGTAGGCGAATTTTCTTTCGGGCTTAACCCTTATATCACTAAACCTATGGGCGATATTTTATTCGACGAAAAAATTTCCGGCTCTATACATTTTACACCCGGGTGCTGTTACGAAGATTGTAATAACGGCAATCAGTCTTCTATTCACTGGGATTTAGTTCAAATTCAAACGAAAGAATACGGTGGTGGCGAAATTTATATAGACGGGGAATTAATAAGAAAGGACGGAAGATTCGTTCCTGAAGACTTATTGTGTTTAAATCCTGAAAATTTAATATAAAATAACGCTTATTTGTTTGACTATTATTTATTTAATAGTTATAATATCTTTTGGAAAAAATATAAAAATATTATATGGAGGACATATATTATGTCAAAAGTAACTAAAGTTGCCATTAACGGTTTCGGCCGTATAGGTCGTCTTGCTTTCCGTCAAATGTTCGGTGCGGAAGGCTATGAAGTTGTTGCAATCAACGACTTAACAAGCCCTAAAATGCTCGCTCACTTATTAAAGTACGATACAATGCAGGGTAACTATGCAAGAGAACACAGTGTTGATTTTATCGACGCTCAATATGCTGAAGACGGTAAAACTGTTACAGTTCCCGGTTCCATTATTGTTGACGGCAAAAAAATCACCATCTATGCTTGTCCTAAAGCGCAAGATCTTCCTTGGGGAAAACTTGACGTAGACGTTGTATTAGAATGCACCGGTTTTTATACCAGCAAAGACAAAGCTGCCGCTCATATCGAAGCAGGCGCTAAGAACGTTGTTATTTCTGCTCCTGCAGGAAACGACCTTCCCACTATCGTTTACAACGTTAACCACAAGACTTTAACGAAAGATGATCACATCATTTCCGCAGCATCTTGTACTACTAACTGCTTAGCTCCTATGGCTAAAGCATTAAACGATAAATATCCTATCGTTTCCGGTATTATGACTACCGTTCACGCTTACACCGGCGACCAAATGATTTTAGACGGTCCGCAAAGAAAGGGTGATTTAAGAAGAAGTAGAGCAGGCGCTATGAACATAGTTCCTAACTCCACCGGCGCTGCTAAAGCAATCGGTCTTGTTATCCCAGAACTTAACGGTAAGTTAATCGGTTCTGCTCAACGTGTTCCTACCGCAACGGGTTCTACGACTATTTTAGTTGCTGTTGTTAAAGGTAAAGACGTTACTAAAGATTCCATTAATGCTCAAATGAAAGCAGAAGCAACCGAATCTTTCGGCTATAATACAGACGAAATCGTTTCTTCCGACGTTATCGGTATGAAATTCGGTTCACTCTTCGACGCTACTCAAACTATGGTTTCTAAAATCGACGACGATACTTATCAAGTTCAAGTTGTTTCTTGGTATGATAACGAAAACTCTTATACCAGCCAAATGGTTAGAACTATTAAGTATTTCTCCGAAATCAAGTAATTTATTAAAGAGTTATATAAAAATTAAATTTACCGCAGTTTTAAAAAACTGCGGTATTTTTTTAATTTTTGGTATTAATTCCTTATTTTTTGTCAAAAATTATTGTAATAAAAACATAGGAGTTAATTATGAAAAAAATATTATTTATTATACCTTTTTTATTTATTTTTTTAGCGTTTTCTTTTGCGTGTGACGACGATGCGGTTTATAACTCGTACTGGTCTTATACCGAAACAACGCATTTTCACGAACAAAAAAACGGCGACGGCATTAAAGACGAAGCTGAACACGTTTTTAATAAAAAGCAAGCCAAAAAATACGGAGAAAAGTGGTATGATACGGACGTTTGCGGAGTTTGTGGATATACTAAAAAGGGCGAAGAAATTTCAAGTGATAAAGTGTGCTATTCTTCTGGTCAATCTTACGATAGTTTGAAAGAAGCGATAACTTCAAACGTTTCTAATCCTTGCGAATTATTTTTATTGAAAGATTTAAGCATTGCCGAAACTATAAGTATTTCGGGCGGTAATATATCGTTTAATCTAAACGGGTTTAAGATAACTTCTTCTATTCCCGCTTGCTTTTTAATGACAAAAGGCGTATTTAGTGTGTCTAACGGTGAAATAGAAGTAGAAGGTAAGGCGTTTAGGGTGGACGGAAAAACTAACGACAGTGCTTCTGAAACGGTGTTAAATTTAGAAGACGATTTAGAAATAACTTCGAGTTTAGACTGTTGCGTTTTTATTTACGGGAAAGCGACGCTTAATTCTTCGGCAACTTTGACTTCAAGCGGGGTATATGCCACTATTCAAGGTAACGGAAATCTTGTAAACGCAGGCACGGTTGTAAATATTTTAGGCGGAAACGTAGTTGCTGATAACAGTATCGCAATATATATTCCGCAAGGTTCGACCGTTTTATTTTCGGGCGGAGAGATTAAAGGACAAACGGCGTTATATATTAAGTCGGGCGTAACTACTATTACAGGCGGAACTTTTATAGGAAACGGAGAGTATCACGAATACGATTATAACGGGAGCGGTGCAGAGCCGACGGGAGAAGCAGTAGTAGTAGATACTTGCAATTACCCCGGTGGAAACCCCGTGGTT
>JAZUKR010000125.1:0-16843 GCA_045643385.1 Christensenellaceae bacterium
GATTATAAACACGTATTTAACGGCTGGACTCCTATCGTTTCTGTTTTACTCGATGCAGATGCCGGCAACGAAGTCGTTTATACCGCTACTTATACTAACGACGCTCTTCCCGAATTTGACGTTACTTGGGTAAACGGCGATGGAAATCCAATTTACACCGATTCGGTTAAATACGGTTATGCGCCTGTTTATGACGAAAATACTTACGGTATTCCGAAAAAAACGGCTACCGCTCAGTATACCTATACGTTTACAAAATGGGATAAGGCAATCGTTAAGGCTTACGAAAAAGCAACTTATACCGCTCAATTTAGTAGTTCGGTTAATAAATATACGATTACTTGGCTCGATCACGACGGCTCTACGGTATTAAAAACCGAAACTTTAGATTACGGCACTGCTTTATCTTATACTCCGACTCTCGACGATTGGTACGATTTAGATTATAAACACGTATTCACAGGCGAGTGGACGCCTACTCCTACTACTGTAGAAGGCACCGCTTCGTTTATCGCAGTTTATTCTAACGACGCTCTCCCGGAATTTAATATTACTTGGGTAGACGGCGATGGTAATACCATTGTTGATTCGGTTAAATACGGTTACACGCCTGTTTATGACGAAAATACACACGGTATTCCGAAAAAGACTTCTACAGTTCAATACGATTATTCGTTTAAGGCATTTGATAAGATTATAGTTGCCGCAACGGAAGACGCTACTTATACGGCAACGTTTACTTCTGTTTTAAGAAAGTATAACGTAACCTTTATTACTCCCGGCAACAAATCGACTACGGCTTACGATTACGGTACAACGCCTTCTTATAGTGGCAATCCAAGACGTTCTGATGATGAAAACTATTCATACGAATTTATAGGTTGGGAAGTAATTTCTTCTCAAGACGGTGTTACTTGGGATGTAGACAGTATTACTCTTTTAACGGGTACTGTTACTGAAATAACCGCAGTTACCGATACTGTTATCTATAAGGCTGTATTTAAGGCAATTAAAGAAGACCCGACCATTTATTGGTACAATGGCAACAACGAAATTATCTACGAAGAAACTATTACTTGGGGTTCTCCTGCAGTTTATAACGGAACTCACGGTACTCCTATTAAAGACAGCGATGAACAATATACTTATTCGTTTATCGGTTGGGCAGGTACTAAAGATGCTACTATGGCAGGTCAATTACCTGAATCTGTAAAGAAAGACGCTTATTTCTATGCAGTATTTAGCAGAACAACACGTAACTATAATATCGTATTTAACTATCACGGCGGATATAAGACTTTAAGCGGTATTAATTACGGCAGTTCAGCAACGCTTGATAATGCTTCTTCTATCGTTAAACCTTATTACGACGACGAATCCTATTACGAATTTATCGGTTGGAAGATTTCTAACGACTACGTTTTGGCTTCGGAAGATTTAATTACTGGTGAAGTTAACGACGGTGTTTATGATATTAACTTTAAATTTACCGTAAGAGGCGGTGCAGTTTTCGAAGCAGTATACAGTAAGGGAGATTTACCGGAATTTACTGTTACTTGGATAGTTGACGGCGTACCTTCAACTACAAAAGTTTTAATGGGTAAAGCCCCCGTTTACGACGGCACACCGACAAAAGAATCTACTAACGAAAAGGTTTATACATTTAACTGCTGGAAAGATAAGAACGGATTTAAAGTAGAAAAATTCGGTGAAGAAGTAGTTACTGCAGACGTTACTTATACCGCAGACTTTACGGAAAGCGACAGATTATATAAGATTACGTTTACGGTAGAAGGAGTAACCGAAACTCAAAACTTAAAATATAACGTAACGCCTATTTATAACGGTATTGTTCCCGACGGCAAAGTTGTTGTTTGGACTCCTGAAATTGCTTCCGTAACCGAAGACTGCGACTACGTTGGCGTATTGCAAGACGAAGAAGAAGAAACTTTAGCTGTATTTAAGAACGCAAGCGTTTTAAGTCCTCATTATGACGCTTCTGCTTACGAATATAATAAATCTATCACTTTAACTGAAAATACGACGTTAAAAGAAGGTGAAACGGTTAATGCAATTACCGTTAACGGTACGGGTTACAAGAACGGATTAAAGTCTAGAACTATTTATAAAGTAAGTTCAGACGCTATAACCGCCATGAAGAATAAGGCAGCCCAAAAAGGCTACACACAAGTTATTATTTATATGGAAGACGATGCGAATACTAACGGCTTATATCTCTTTACAACAAAAACAAATCCAGACGATATGACGGCAAATGCATCGGGTAAAGAAAATATGATTAGTAAGAGTTCGAAAGGTTCGTTTACGTTAGAAATTGAAAATATTAACGGTATAACATTCTTTACGGCACAAACAAAAACGGCAGACGCAACGTTTAGTTTCTACGTTGAATTTGTACCCGTTGAAGCATAAAATAAATTAATTTTTACACCCGAAGAAATTATTTCTTCGGGTGTTTTTTTATTTAAAAACTTGTAATAATCTGCTAAAATACAGTTCAAAAATAACAGTAAATTACGCATTAAATTTCTTAAATACCACTTGAAAAATAAAACTAAATATGTTAAAATTTTATTAGTATATAAAAATGTTAATTGGAGAGAATTATGTTTAAAATTTGTAACGAAGAAATTAATAAATTCAGTATTTTATTGCCGGAAAATTCGCACAAGGTAATTGTCGAACATGCCGGCGTTTTGCAATCGTATATCGAAAAGCAAACGGGCTATAAATTGCCTATAGTAAACAAGGAAACTGAAAATTGTTTTATTTTGCGTTTTGTTAAGGATTTTGATAAGAACGACGGAGTACATATTAAAATAGATAAAAAAGTTCTTTTAGAAGGAAGAAATCCGAGAAGTTCGGCTTATGCTGTTTACACTTTTTTAGAAAAGTATTTGGGTTGGAGATTTTTAACGGGCAAATGCGAAATTTGTACTAAATCGGAATTTGATTTATCTAAAGACGAATATGAATTTACAAGTCCTTTTGAATATAGACTTTGTTTATACGCTTTAGGATATGAAAACGAGTGGTACGTTAAACATAAAAACAACTCGCTGTTTGCAGGCGATATTGACGAAAAATTCGGCAAAGGCGTTTATTATGCGGCAGGCAAGGAATATGAAAGTTATAGATACGGTTGCCATACTTACGGCGTATATTTAGACCCCGTTAAATATTTTAAAGATCACCCCGAATATTTTATGCTAGATAAAGACGGAACGAGAAAGGATACTCAACCTTGTTTATCTAATCCGGAAGTATTTAAGATATTCTTAAACGGAGTGAGAGAAACGTTAAAGAATTGTCCGGACGCAAAATTCGTTTGTGTTGCGCAAAACGACGTTGACGATGCCGTATGTCATTGTCCCGAATGCGAAAAGAACAGAGAGTTATATCAATCACCGGGGGCAAACGAACTTATTTTTGCAAATAAGATTGCAAGAGAAATAAAAGACGAATATCCGAACGTTTTAGTAGAAACTCTAGCGTATAATTATTCCACAAAACCGCCCGTAGGGTTAAAGGCAGAGCCAAACGTTTCGGTTAGATTTTGTCTTATGGCGGTTTGCCGTGAACACGCAATTACGGATCCCACTTGCAAATATGCGGGGATAACGAGAAGTTATTTCGACGGTTGGCAAAAAGTTTGCGACAATATCTATCTTTGGGATTATACTGCTAACTATAAAGAATATATGTTACCGCTTAAAAACTTTAACACGCTATACCGTAACACTCAATACTATACTCGTTTTAATATAAAGGGGGTTATGTATCAATATATTCATAATACCGATATTGGAGGACTTAACGAGTTTTGGGCATATATGCAGAGTAAACTTGCTTGGAATCCAAAAATGTCTTATGCGGAATATACCGACTTAATGCACGAGTTTTTAAACCTTTATTACGGTAAGGGCGGAGATTATTTATACGAGTACATTTTGCTCCACGCAACAGAACCTTCTACCGAATATCACTACGGACCTTACGTTGGATTTGAAAACTATATGCCACAATTAAAAGAAGAAGACGGAAAACCTTTTAGCGACTTTTTTGACAGGGCAGATTCTTTATTTGAGTCTGCAAAAACACTTGCAACCGAAGAACAAAAGTTGAGAATAGAAAAAGCATATCTTCAAGTCATGTGGTATAAATTAGACGTTTATAAAGAATATGCCGAAAAGAATAACGGCGAATTCAGAAAAGCCTACAATCAACTTGTTAAAGATTTAGACGCAGGACTTAAAAAATTCGGAATTGATAGCGCAAGTGAAGGACATTTTGATTTAAAAGAACTTTCTATGGACGAAGCGACGAGTTACGGGGATAATTAATATACATGAAAAAAGAATTATTAAACGATAATTATAAATTATACGTATTGGAAAACGGTGTAAAATTTGACCTAAAGAGTTTTAAAAACAATACTTGTTACAGCGTAAACGTTCCTTGCGATACGCTTGAAGTTTTAATGGAAAACGGCGTTATATCTGACGTATATACAGGTAACCCCAAAGACACCGAAAAATTCGAACTTAACGAATACGTCTTTGCTAAAGAATTTGATTTTGATAAAAGTAATGGTGAAGATTTAGTTTTGAGATTGGACGGGATTGATACGATCGCCGACGTTTACTTAAACGGATTTTTATTAGGAAGAACGGAAAACGAATTAGTTGAACATGAATTTGACGTTACAAGTTTAGTTAAAGATAAGAAGAATAAACTTATAATTCATATCTTATCTTCTCTAAAAGAAGCGTATAATTACGAGAATACTCCCGACACGGTATTTATGCAACACGGAAATGCAGAAAACGGAAATATTAGAAAGTCTGCATCTCAATACGGGTGGGATATTCTTCCGAGAGTAATGTCGTCTGGAATTACTAAAGACGTTTATATAATTAGAAAAGCAAGGGTAGAAATAGAAGATATTTATTTAACTACTCTATACGTTACCGATAATCAAGCGGGATTAGAATTCTTTTATAACTTAAAAGCACCCGTAGAAGATTACGGCAAATATAAAATTAACATAAAACTTACTTGTAAAGAGAGTAAATACAGTTACGATTTCCACGTTGCCTATAAGTCCGAAACTAAGTATTTGTTTTTAGATAATCCTAAACTTTGGTGGCCGAACGGCATGGGCGAACAAAATCTTTACGATATTAAAGTTACAGTTTTAGACGGCGAGAAAGAAATCGCCGTTAAAGAGTTTAAAACAGGTATTAGGCATTTAGTATTAAAAAGAGATTTTGAATACGGCGATAGGGACGCATTTTGTTTTTATATAAACAATAAATATTTAAAGTGTAAAGGTGCAAATATCGTTCCGCCTGACGTATTACACTCTAAAACTAAAAATTCTTACGGCTTTATCGTTAAAGGTTTAAAAGAAAATAACACTAATTTAATCCGTATTTGGGGTGGTGGAGTTTACTTTGACGAAGAGTTTTATTCGCTTTGCGATGAGGCGGGAATTTTAATTTGGCAAGATATTATGCTATCTTGTCACGCTTATCCGCAAGCCGAAAAACTTAAAAAAGAACTTTTTAACGAAGTTGTTAAAGTTGCAAAAAAATACCGTAACCACGCCTCTTTAGGACTTTATTGCGGTAGTAACGAAACGGACTGGTCTTATTATTGCGTAGGGCTTTCTCCAGAACTCGATAAACTTACAAGAGAAGTTATTCCTTCGGCACTTGCCATATCAGACCCACACAGAATTTATTACCCTTCTACACCCTTATTTTCTAAAGAGTATTATAAAAAATACGGTGGATTTTTCCTTATTACTTTAAAAGATATAGAAGAAAACAGAGTGTATTTATCCGAAGAACATTATTGGTGGCATAGGGACGATTTTAGGGCGTTTAAAAATATTAAACACAATTTTGTTGGCGAAATAGGTTATAGCGGTTGTCCTAATATTTCTACCGTTAAAAAGTTTACTGATAATCTTAATCCTTTTAGTCCCGATAATCCTGAATTAAAAAAACGAGATTACGCTACTGACCCCGGGTTTGATTACGGCGTTAAATATTTATTTGAAGACAAAATAGAAAATGTTGAGGATATTATTAAAGCGACTCAATATTATCAAGGTGAAGCATATAAATTCTTACTTGAACAAATGAGATTAGACGAAAAGTTAAACGGCGTTATTATTTGGACTTTTAACGAAGGATATCCTTCTTTCGGCTCGGGACTTATGGATTATTACGGAATTAAAAAAGATTCTTTCTATTTTGTTAAAAATTCGCAAGAACCCGTTCAGATTTTAGTAAAAGATTTAGAAAATAAATTAGAATTCTATTTGTGTAACGATACGATAAGCGATGAAAAAGTTGAATTTTCTTTATATTTAGATAAAAACGTAATAAATACGGGAAAAGAAACCGTTAAGGCGTTAGATAAAATTAAGATATTTGAAACAGCAAAAAGCGGAAGTTTTGTTTTAACCAAGTTAAATAAAAAAGACGGCAAAACAGTTTATAACCATTTTGCCGTTAAGACTAAATATAAATATAGCGAATACAAAGATTTTATTTTATCAAATAAAGAATTGTTAAAATAAATTATTCTATTTTAACGTGCCCGTTAAGGCGACGGAATTCGCTCGGAGATACGCCGTATTTTTTAAGGAATATGTGATTTAAGTGGCTTACCGACGTAAAACCTAATTCACTTGATACGTTTGCTATTTTTGTTTCGGTATTTGCGATTAAATCTTTGGCGAGTGTTAATTTTTGCTCGGTTATATATTTATTAATAGTAACACCTGTAAATTCTTTAAAATACCTAGACAGCCTTGAATAGCTGTACGGCGTTTTGCTTGCCAATGCTTCTACAGATTGAAAGTTGTATTCTTTTGGGTGACTTAACGTAACGAGTAAATCTTGGAACCATTGCGGATATTTAGAATTTAACGGTTTTATTTCGGATATAACCGACGTCAAAAAATTGTTAACGATAGATTTTGTAAAAAAGACCTTCTTGTTGTTTTTTAATTTTTCGTTTTGGTGCTGAATAAAAATGCATGAACCTAAAATTTGCATAGTTTTATTTTGTCCGACGTTAAAATAAAAAGGTCGTTTATCCGAAAGTAAATCTTCGTATAAGTCGTCCGAATACAAATGACAGAATTTTTTAACGTAAGAGTCGGTCAAATAAAAGGTTATTTGTTGAAGATGTTGTAAATCGTTTTCGGTAGGGCATATTAATTTATGTTTTTCATGCGGTTTAACTAAACAAGCATCTCCAACGGAAAGAGTTTTAAACTCATCGCCGATATAATTATTAATTTTGCCGTGGGTTAAAAGTATAATTTCCCAAAAATTATGCGTATGATACTCTTCGTAATCGAAATTGCATATAACGAACGATGCGTCTGCATTAGGCCAAGGCGAACATTTATCTAAAGTTTGAAGGGTATACGTATCTTCGTTTTTAATGGCGTATATAGGCTGGTTATTATTTTCGCTCATAATTTATCTTCCTTTTTTGAGATTATAGCAGAATAATACAAGTTTGTCAATATAAAAAAATTTTTTAGAGGTGAATATGAAAACATTATTAAACGGAAAATGGAATCTTAAAGATTTCAAAGAGAACAGAAATATTCCGGCAGACGTTCCCGGTGATATTACTATCGATTTGTTTAATGCAGGCGTGATTGATGATCCGTATTTTGGACTTAATCACAGAAAACTTTCTTGGATAATCGAAAACGATTACCAGTATGAAAGAAATTTCGAATTCGACGGAAATTTAGGTGAAGAAGAAAAACTTTATATCTGCTTTAAAGGTATTGACTTATTTTCGGAAATTTATGTCAACGGCAAGAAAGTAGGCAAAACCGAAAATATGTTTTTAGAATATAAATTCGATATTTCTAAAGAAGTTAAAAAAGGCAATAACACTTTGGCTGTTAAAATGCTTTCAACAAAAAAGGCTATGGACGCAATAGATTGCGGAAACTATTTCGGTGTATTTAACGTTCCGAGATTATTTATTCGCAAAGCACAATGCCATTTTGGTTGGGATTGGGCACCAGATCTTTCCGGCTACGGTATTTGGAACGACGTTTATTTAGAAAAAACTTCTGTTTATCAAATAGACAACGTTTATACTATAACCCATAACGACGGTTGGGTTACTATTTTAACCGAATTAAATTACAATATCAGAGCAACTGTAGACAATATGGGTGTTGCGATTTCCGGCACTAACACAATTAATAAAGACGATAAATTGATAATTGAATTCGGTGAACACGGTTCTTCTAAAAAAATCGTTAAAGAAATACCCGTTACAGGAAAGAAGAATTTTATAAATATTAAAGTGGACGACGTTAAACTTTGGTGGCCACACGGCTTTGGTGATCAACCTTTATACGATTACAATGTTAAACTTGTTAGAGATAATGAAGTCGTTTCGGAAAATTCCGGAAGAATCGCTTTTAGAACGGTTGAATTAGAAGAAGTTCCAAAAGACGAAAATAACGTTGGTTATACTATTAAAATTAACGGCGTTAGAATCTTCTGTAAAGGTTCTAACTGGGTTCCGATAGATTGCTTTACGGGAACTATTAAGGACGAAAAATACGAAAGATTAGTTAAACTTGCTAAAGACGCAAACATTAATATGCTTCGTGTTTGGGGCGGTGGAATTTACGAAAAAGATATTTTCTACGACCTTTGCGACGAATTAGGTATTATGGTTTCGCAAGACTTTATGTATGCTTGCGGAGATATTCCCGACGAAAGACAAGATTGGCTTGAAAATTCGCTTGCCGAATGTGAATATCAAATTAAGAGATTAAGAAATCACCCTTCTATCGTTTACTGGTGCGGTGGCAACGAAAAAACAGGTGCATTCGGTTTACAAATCAGCAAAGGTGATTATTTCTGCGATTACATTTTACAAGGTCTTGTTAAAAAATATGATCAAACCCGTCCTTATGCTCGTCAATCCCCATGCAGTTTAACAGACGTAGGCAACGATTCTACTTCGGGAGACAGTCACGCAGGTTGTTTTGAAGGTGCTTTAGTAGACGGCGTATTAAATTATAGACAATTAATGACTAAAAAACCCGTTCCGTTTATTTCGGAATGTGCGGTTTTAGGTCCTAACTCTATTGAAACTAATAAAAAGATTTATCCAGAAGATAAACTTTTCCCGACTAACGAATATTGGGAAGACAGACTTATGGATAACCCGTATTCGGGAATTCATATGGGATTTTTAGAAAGACAAAATTTCTACATTAACACGGTTTATGGCGAACCTAAAAATATAGAAGAATTTACCGCAAAAGGTATGCTCGTTCACGGCGAATTTTTAAGAGCCGAAATTGAACACGCAAGGGCAAGAAAATTTAACTGTTCTGCCATTGCAAACTGGATGTATTCCGATATTTGGCCTTGCGGAACTTGGTCTGTTGTAGACTATTTCGGCGAACCTAAAGGCGCATTCTATTTTGAACAACGTGCATTTAGTCCTATATTAGTAACCTTCGTTCAAGACGTTAATAAGAAAGATAACGCAGTAGTTATTAACGACACGTTAAACGATTTAAAAGGTAAAGTTACTTACGGAATTAAAACGGCAGACGGAACGATTGTTGCTAAAAAGACTGTTAAGGTTGTAATTCCTGCTGACGAAAAAGTAATAATCGAAAGCGACTTTAAGGCAAAAGAAAAAGAATATTTATTTATTGAAGCATCTTTAAACGGAAAGACTTACAGAAATACTTACAGCGAAGACTTCTGGAGAACGATGGACTTAGACGGCGATTATTCTTACACCGTTAATAAGATTTCCGAAAACAAAGTTAAACTTACGTTTAAGGGTAAAAAGTTCGCTAAAATGGTATTTATAAACTTAAAAGATAATAATAAGTACTACTATTCCGAAAACTATTTTGACTTAGAAGCAGGCGAAACGAAAGAAATTATTATTACTTCTAAAGAAGATATCGACGAAAGAAGAATTTATATAAGTGATTTCGCTAAGGAGATTAAATAAGTATTATGTCAAAGTGCGTTTTATACGGAGATGGAAAACATAGCGATTATAAATATATTCAAAATCTTTTGGATTCGGGCGAAAAACATGTTTTTCTCAAAAAACCTAAAAACTATTATTTGATAGATAAAACTCTTTTAATTCACTCTAATCAAACGTTAGAATTAGAAGAAGGCACGATTATTAGGTTAAAAGATAAAAGCAACTGTTTTATGCTTATGAACTACGAACAAGAAGAAGGCTCTAATAACGTTACGGTTTTAGGCGGTATTTGGGATTACAATAACCTAAACCAAAAACCTAATCCTTCCGTATTTAAGGTTAAAGACCCATATTCTCCGCATATTTACAAACAGCCTAAAGACGTTGAATTTTTTAAGTATGTTCACTCAAACAGACCTTATACTGACACGCATTATCCCGAAGGTAATTGGGGTAAAATTATGGTATTTTATCACGTTAACAATATAACGGTTAAAAATATCACGCTTAAAGACCCCGTAACTTACGGGTTTTGGATGGGTAGAGTAGACGGTTTCGTTTTAGAGAATATTAGATTCGATTATGCGACATATAATCCGTATCCGGTTAATATGGACGGGGTTCATATAGAAGGCTGGGCAAGAAACGGCGTTATTAAAAATTTAGACGGTGCTTGCTACGACGATATGGTTGCTTTTACCGACGAAATAACTAAAGGCGATATAGAAAATATTACGATAGACGGACTTTACTCTTATAATTGTCATTCGGCAATCAGATTTCTATCCGCTCCGTCTAAAATCAATAACGTTTCGGTAAAAAACATAGTGGGTACTTTTTATCAATACGTTATAGGTTTTACAAAGTATTATAACTACGGTGACGGAAATCCTGCAACGTTTAGCAATATTACTATTGAAGATTTAAGAGTTTCTAAGTCAAGAAAATATTTTAGATATAAACGTGGAACTGACGATTTGCAACTTCCTGTTTTTTATTTCGAAAGAGAATCTTTAACCAAGAATTTAACTATTAAAAACGTTATACGTGACGAGTACGTTTCTCCCGTTGAAATGTTCAGAGTAGAAGAAAACGCACAAATTATAGGGCTTAATTTAGAGAACATTGAGCAAACGGGAAAAACCGTTAAATTATGCGACATGTTTAACGTTAAAGGCGAAGTAAAAGACGCAAAACTTACTAACGTTCTTTCAGAGGGGAAAGAGATTAAAAAGATATGAAAAAATTAGACAGATTTAAACTAAACGATATTGATATTTTTGAAGACAATAAGAATCTTTATTGTAAAATAATGCAAGGCGGGGTAGAGGCGACCTATCCTATTAAGAATACGCCACTTAAAAAACCCGTAAAATACGTTTTAATGGATTTAGACGGAACGAGTATCAAATCCGAAGAATTTTGGATTTATTTGATAGAAAAAACGGCGGCGACGTTATTAAACGATAAAAATTTTAAGTTAACAAAAGAAGATACGCCGTTCGTTTCCGGTTTTACTACCGTAGAACATTTAACCTATTGCATTAAAAAATACAATATTAACGTTTCTATTACGGACGCAAGCGAAAAATATCACGAAATAGCAGAAAAAGAATTAAACGATATTATGGAAGGAAGGGGAAATATAAACGCATTTCACCCAAGACCAAAACTAAAAGAGTTTTTATTGGAACTTAAAAAACGTGGCATAAAAATCGGGCTTGCAACAAGCGGATTAGAGTATAAGTCTACACCGGAAATTCTTTCTACTTTTAGACTTTTAGATATGGGAAATCCTTTGGATTTTTACGATGCAATAGTAAACGGCGGAATAAGAAAAACCAAAGGCAGATACGGTACGATGGGTGAACTTTGTGCTAAACCGCACCCTTGGATATATGCCGAACTAGGACTCGGATTAAAAGTTAAAGATAAATCCGAAGCTATAGTTTTAGAAGATTCTTCTTCGGGACTTTTGGCAGGAAAACTTGCGGGCTATAACGTTTTCGGGTTTAAAGACGGCAACTTAATTCAAAGCGGATTAGACGAATTCTGTACCGAAATGGTAGATACGTTCGATGACGTTTTAAAACTTATTTAGGAGATAATTATGAAAAAAACGACGGAAAATTTAGCGTTAGAAATTCTAAAAAGAAACGATCTTTTATATTTAAAAGACCAATTTATTAAAGCGGTTGAAGAAAGTATTAAAAGAATTAAAAAGGGTGGTAAACTAGTTATTTGCGGTAACGGTGGAAGTTGCTCTGATAGTAGCCATATAGTAGGCGAATTAATGAAAGGTTTTGTTTTGCCTAGAAGACTTAATAAAGCCGATAAAGATAAATTCAACTGTTTTGGCGAAACGGGTAAACATATTGCAGATAATTTGCAATACGGAATACCCGCTGTTGCGCTTTCTGGAACGGACGCAATTTCAACTGCCGTTGCAAACGATAACGGCGCCGAAATGGTTTACGCTCAACAAACCTTTTCGCTTTTAACAAAGAACGATATTTTTATAGGGATTTCAACGTCGGGTAATGCCGAAAACGTAACTCTTGCTATGATGTGTGCAAAAACTATCGGTGCATTTTCTATTGCGTTAACGGGCAAGGGCGGTGGCAAAATGAAAGAACTTGCCGACGCCAATTTAATAGTTGACAATAAGGTTACTTATCAAATTCAAGAAAAACATTTGCCCCTTTATCACGCATACTGTATTTGCATAGAAAACGAATTTTACGGAGAGTAAAATGGAATATATTTTAGGTTTCGATATAGGCGGAACTAAATGTGCCGTTTCGGTTGGCGAAGTAGATAACGGCAACATAAAAATATTAAAAAGGCAAGAAGTGCCGACAACTTTTAACCCGATTGAAACTTTAGAAATGTTTAGACCGTTTATTTTAGACGCAATTAAAACTTATAAAATAAAAAAAGCGGGTATTAGTTGTGGTGGACCTTTAAACAGCACGGAAGGTAAATTATACGTCGTTGCAAACTTAAAAGGCTGGGATTATTTCGAAATAGTTAAATACGTAGAAAAAGAATACTCTATTAAAGCCTATCTTCAAAACGACGCAAACGCTTGCGCTTTGGCGGAATGGAAGTTCGGCGCCGGGCGTGGCACGAATAATATGATATTTATAACCTTTGGAACGGGACTTGGTTCGGGGCTTATTTTAGACGGAAAACTTTATTCCGGAACTAACGATAATGCCGGCGAGTGCGGACATATAAGAATGCGTAAAAGCGGACCTATAGGTTTTGGCAAAAAAGGTTCTTTAGAGGGCTTTTCTAGTGGTGGTGGCATTACAAGACTTGCACTTTTAATGGCAAAAAAAGAAAAGAAAACGCCGAAAATTATTTTAGAAAACGGCGAAAATAAATTATCTACTAAACTTTTAGCAGAATACGCACATAAGGGCGATGATTTTGCTATAAAGGTTTTTAACAAAAGCGCTAAAATTTTAGGAGAAGGGTTAAGTATTTTAATTGACGTTTTAAACCCGCAAAAAATAGTTATAGGCGGAGTATTTATGCGCTCAAAAGATTTAATTATTCCAAAAATGCAAAAAACGATCAAAAGGGAAGCATTGTGTTTTTCCGAACAAGTTTGTGAAATCGTCCCCGCTATGCTTTCTGAAAATATTGGCGACTTTGGGGCGATATGTGTAGGTATAAACGAAAATAATTAATTATTTGTTATATAAAGGAAGAAATTATGATTGATTTGGAAAAAATAGAGTTGTTTAACGTAGAAGAAACAGTTAAAACGGATTTAGGATATACTCTTTACAGATATCCTATTAGCGTTATTAATTCTTTAAGTGTTCCCGTAAAAGAAGACGACGGAGTAGAAGGCGCTGAAATTTGGACGGGGCATAAAGAATCGGCAAGTGAAACAGTCGGCATAGAAATAAGATTTTATTCTCTTGGTAGACACGCCAAAATAAAATTAAAATCTAACGGATATACTCAAGTAAGCGTTTATTTTGGTGATTTTTTCGGTACTAAGTTAGACGTTCAAGAAGGCGAAATAAAAGAAATAGAAACTTATTTCCCCGATCAAATGAAGGGAGTTAAAGAGGCTTCTTATTATAGATTTGATAAACACGTTTATAGGTTTATGATTTATTCTTCTAAACCTATTGAACTTTTAGACGTTTCTTGCGACGGCGAAATGAGAAAACCGAGTAAAAGCGAAATTCCGGCAAAAAAAATGATTTGTTACGGCTCTTCCATTTCTCACGGTTGCGGAACTCCTTATCCGCACTTAAATTATATTAATACTGCTGCAAACGCATTAAAAATCGATATTTATAATAAGGCTTTAGGCGGTGGATGTTTTTGCGAAAGAGAAATGAAAGACTATTTAATGAGTTTAGATTTCGATTACGGTTATTTTGAAATGGGAACTAATATTGCAGATAAACACCCCAACGTAATTGAAAACAGAATGGGTAAATTTATAGATGAGCTTTGTGAAAAATTTCCGAACAAAACCCTATTTTTTATGACGCCTATTAAGGGTTTATCCGACGTTAGTGATACGACTTTTGAATACGAAAAATTATTTGCGAATACAAAAAGGGTTATAACAGAGCACGCAAGTAAATATAAAAACGCAGTTGTTTTAGACGGACATAAACTTCTTAATAACGATACTTATCTTTGTTGCGATATTTTGCACCCCGGTGATTTAGGACACGTATTTATGGGATTTAACCTATTTAATATGATTAAAGATTACATAAAATAATGAAACAAATAGATATAAGAACAAAAATTATTAAAAAATATTTAAAATTAAAAAGCGATAAGGATATATATTGGTTTTTATATCACGGCTGTTTTAAAAATAACGACTATCAAAACTTAAATTTAACGTGGAAAAATACCGGCGCTTTGTTTTATAAAACCTACGTTTCCGAAAATAAAGATTTTTCTAATTCTCACGTTGTATTCGTTTTAGAAAACAAGTTAAACGAAGGTATAACAGTCCCCGGTAAAACTTATTATTTTAAAGTAGAAGATAACAATGGCAACGTTATACATAAAGAACAATTTAAAATTAAAGACAATATTGTAAGATTTGTCGATATAGATAGCGTTCACAACGTTAGAGATTTAGGTGGTTACAAAGCGGGCAAAGGAAAAGTAAAATACGGAATGCTATACCGTGGCGCAAGTTTGGATTCGGGTAACGCAAGAAGTATGCAAACTTTTAAGGACCTAGGTATTAAGTCGGAAATCGATTTAACGATAGAAAGTTTTAATCGGGGCAAAAACTGTTCGTGGGAAGGAGTAAAAATACTAGTTGCTCCTATTACGCAAGCGTGTTATATGATACCGTCATTTTATCAAGAAACACCGATAGCAAGGTGCTACGACACTAATACCGAGCCTTCTATAAAAAAGATATTTAAGTTTTTGGCAAATAAAGATAATTACCCTATATACTTTCATTGTGCCGCAGGAGCGGATAGGACGGGCACGCTTGCTTTTTTATTAAACGGGCTTTTAGGCGTTTCCTACGAAGATTTATGTAGAGATTTTGAACTTACAACCTTTTCTCGCTCGGGATACCGTGCAAGATCTTATTTTGATGAAAAAACTGAAAAATTTACTTTAGATGCCCAAGATGACAATCAAAGTAATTACGTTGCATTTTCTAAGTTTAAAGATATGATAATGGAAGAATACGGCAAAAAAAATAAAAGTTTATCTTTTGCTATAGAAAATTATCTATTGTCTTTAAATGTTAAACAAGAAGAGATTAACGCTTTTAAAAAAATAATGATTGAATAGTTCTTAAAAAAATGGATTTCCGTAAACTTAATTGGGTTAGCGTTCCTAAAGAATTTGAAACGGCTAACGTTTATAAAAATTTTAATATAGAAGAAGAAAAAAACGTTAAGCTTATAATTTCCGGTTTGGGGTTTTTTAAGGCATATATAAACGATAAATTAATTACAAAAGATTTATTAACGCCGGCAGTTAGCGATTATTGTTATAGACCTTGCGACAGTAAAGATGTATATAACCATAGGGTTTATTTTTTAATTTATAATCTTTCTAAATTTTTAGTTAAAGGCAATAACGAGTTAAAAATTAAACTGGCAGACGGTTTTTATAGACAGCAAAAAAGATATCCGAATCCAAAAAATTTCTACGGTGAAAAACTATTAACTGCTTTTGCAATTTATAATAAAAATAAAGTGATATGTCAATCGGACGGAACTGAAAAATGTTCTAAAACCGAAATAAAAGAAAGTAATGTATTTAACGGGGAAATTTGGGATTTTTGCTACGATAGAACTCTTAAAAACGTAGAATTAATTAATCCGAATTTTGTAAATTTTAATCTTCAAAAATGTCCGAGCGACAGAGAGATTAGAAGAATTAAACCTATACTTATTTATAAAAAAGGCGAAAAAAGAATTTACGACGCCAAAGAAAACACGACGGGATACGTTGTAATAAAAGCAACTTCCGATAGAGTTATTGTTAGGCATGCCGAAAGGTTTATAGATAACGAACTTTCTTTTACTACAACTAACGGCGACTATAAAACGCAAATTCAAACGGAAGAATATATTAACGTTAAAAAAGGCGATATTCTTAAACCCGAATTTTGTTTTCACGGCTTTCAATATTTCGAAATTACGGGCGGAATACCTAAATACGTTCAAGTAGTACACGCTAAAGTTAAAGTTTTATCAGAATTTAATTCTAATAACGAAATTATTAATAAAACTTACGACGTTTTTATTAGATCCATGTTATCTAACAT
>JAZUKR010000126.1:0-3633 GCA_045643385.1 Christensenellaceae bacterium
TATCTCCGCCGTAAATAGTAACTGTTGCATTATCGCCATCTCCACTTCCGATACCTGCTCCACTGTAATTACCAGCGTGAGCCTTTATATTTCCGCCGCGAATAGTAACTGCTACATTAGCACCACCGCCCCCTCCAGTTCCGATACCGGCTCCGTAGCCGGCACCTGTAGCCTCTATATCTCCGCCATAAATAGTAACAGTTACGTCAGATATGTCGTTTCCATTTCCAATGCCTGCTGCCTGGTATCCACCGGTAGCCTTTATCTTTCCGTCATAAATAGTAACGATAGCGGTTGTTACTTTACCATCTGTATTATTCTTTTGTCCACTACTTCCGATACCTGCTCCACGTATTCCGCCGGTTGCCTCTATATTACCTCCGCAAATAACGATTTTTGCACCACTTTCACCTATTCCGCTGCCTATACCGGCATAATTTTCCGGTGCATAGGTTTTAAGAGATCCCATTTTATCGGCATCCAGTGATTCGGACACGATAGTCAGGGTTTTATTCGGGTGAACGTGAATATTGCCGTGAACCGTAAGGCTGGAATTATTCAGTAAAACGAGGGTTGAATCTTCGGTAACTTCAAGGGTATTGTATATTTCATAATTTGTCCGAACAAGCCACTCGTTACCGTTTATCACTTTGCTACCCGGCAACAGAATTTGAAAATTGTTACAAGTCTTCGTTACGGACATTGTTGCGACTTTATATATGTAGGTCGGTTCCCAATTTTCACAAAAATGATAATTCGTGCGGTTAGCTATAAACCAGTTGTCACTTCCAAACCAGATATATTTGATCTCGCCTATACAATATACGTTCTGTATCGCATAGCATTCATCAAAAGCATCGTCACATACGGTTCGCATAGATTCGGGGAATTCCACGCAACGCAAGTTATCACAGCCCTCGAAGGTTCCTTCCTGAACCCAAGTTAAACCCTCGCCAAACGTAACGTCGATCAAAGAATCGCAGTTAGCAAAGGCGGATTCTTCCCACCAAGGGTCTTCGCCCTGTGCGCCTTTTCCCTGTTCGCCAATATAAACCGACGTAATACGAGAACCGGAAAACGCATACTCTCCAAGTCCATACCAGCCGTCCTGCATAATAACGTTACCCGTTATTTTTGAACCACGGAACGCATAACCGCCGACCAACGGCAATTTTATCGTTCCCATTGATATTTCTTCATTATGGGAATGACCTGCATAATCAAAGGCGTAGGATCCGATCGTATGTAAACTTTTGGGCAAGGATATTTCACGAATCCCACCGCAGTCTTCAAAAGCGTTATTACCTACTTTAACAACGCCTTCGTTAATAATGACTGTCTTTATTCCGTCTTCCGGAACATCGGCATAATACCACGGCGTAACCTCATACCTACTGTAATCGTCCATATAGCCTATTTCCCGATAACCGCCGGCGTAAGGGGAAACGGTAAACGTGCAAGTGTCAAAATCATACGACCACGTCGTGCCGCCGGATATTCCCGATACCGATTCCGCATGAACGGTTTTGGGTTTACCAAAACCCGTTATGCAAAAAATTGCACATACTGCCGTTAACGCACATAATACTAAGCCTAAATAAACCTTTTTTGTTCTTAACATTTTATGTTATTTCTCCTTGGAATTTTTCTTCTTTTTCTTAACGTGCAAGAATATAAACACGCCTGCGGTGATAAGAGCAACGCCACCTACCACGCAGATTATTATAATAGAACCGCTTGACAAAAGCGTACCAGTACCGTTACTTATACCTATAGAATAAGTTCCGTTACGGTTTTCAATCGTATAATTTCTTACGTTACCGCCGTCGGCGATAGCGTCCGCAGTGCCGACAAGATATAAGTTGTTGCCACGTCCGTCTATCGATCCCGTAAAACCAGAAAGCTTTGCAAACCATATCAAGTTATTTGCCGTAATTGCGAATTTACCCGAATTCAGGGACGTATTAACGTATTTAGTGTTAACGTACGTTAAATATACGAATTTTTGACTTGATATTGTATACGGGTTTGTTTTTCCTCCGCCACCGCCGTATCCTAAGAAATTTATCGGGGTGTTTCCGGAACATCCGGTTTGTTTTGAAGAATAGTTTTTCCAAGTATTATCGAATATTGTATCTATGCTACTATTATACAAATGACAATCATTCATACTTTTGAACACGTTAATTTCATTTGCAGTACCGCAAGTTGCCTTGTCGTAAACGAAATAGCACTTCGTGTAAGCGGTATCCGATTTTTCGTCTCTTTCGTCATAAACCGCACCGCCCTTATATGCACTGTTTTCGGTGAAATAACAGTTCGTCATGACACATTGTCGTCCTCCGAGATATATAGCACCGCCATATGCGTTATTTCCGGCCGAGTTGTTAAAGAAAGTACAATCATCTACATGAAAGCCGCCTGCGGAAAGATACATTGCACCACCGGCCGCACCGCTTTTATTGTTTGAGCATATAAAACCTTTAAAAGAACCGTAACCGAAAGTGTGGTTATCGTAAATTGCACCGCCGTATTGTTTTGCATAACAATTATTGATAATGTTTTTTCCCTTGCCCTCCAAGTCGCCGATATCTACGTACATAGCGTTTAGGTAAATACAACCGCCGTCGTTTTTGTTGTTTCTGCAGTTATCGAACACGCAATTCGTCATATTAAACTTTGCATGATTTTCGTAACTTCTTGTACTACCGCTAATATTGTCTATGTAAATTATAGTACCGCCGTCGTTTATGCAGTCATAAAAACGGTTGTTAATAAAACTTACTTCATAATTGCCCGTTTGGTTGAAATAAAATGCACCGTTTCCGTTAAATTTGCAGTTGGTAAATCTACAGTCGTTAACTTTGACTTTTCCTTTGCCACTACCGGTTACGTTAAACAATCTGTCGCATTCTATACCGTCAAACGTAATGCGGTCCAAATATAATCCCCCGCACACACTGCCAAACGTACCGCCACCGGTATATTTAACCGTCCCGCGAGTCAATGAAAAATCACCGTTTCCAATCGTAAAGGGCTTTTTTATTGTTATCGTATGACCGTTTAAAAGGAGATTACATGACGATGCGTTTTCTAAGGTCCATAATAAGCTGATGTCATCGATTTCACAGTCTTTGCTAATATTTACGATTACCATCGTGCCTTGTTTAACCTTGGTATAATCTGCGCCGAGTCCTTTTGCCGTTGCTTTGCCGTCGAAACCTGCACCGATATTTTGAGCCTTGCGACCACCTTTAGCCGTTATATCTCCGCTGTAAATAGTGACGGTTGAATTACCGTTTCGGCCACTTCCGATACCGGCTCCATTATCACCACCGGTAGCCGTTATATTTCCGTTATAAATAGTGACGGTTGCATTACCTTCATTTCCACTCCCGATACCGGCCCCCATATCACCACCGGTAGCATTTATATTTCCTCCATTAATAGTGATGGTTGAATTATTATACCATCCACTACCGATACCTGCTCCAGCTATACCACCGGTAGCCGTTATATTTCCGCCGTAAATGGTAACATTTGCATTACTATAATCATGATATCCCCTACCGATACCGGCTCCATAAGCGCCACCGGTAGCCGTTATATTTCCGTTGTAAATGTTAACATTTG
>JAZUKR010000127.1:0-8664 GCA_045643385.1 Christensenellaceae bacterium
CCGCCGTATGTATCTACTATTATCTTCCTTCCGGTAAGTCCGGAATCGCCTTTAGGTCCGCCTACTTCAAATCTCCCCGTCGGATTAATAAAATACTTTGTGTCTTTATCTACGTATTCTTTGGGTAAAACTTTATCTATAACCAACTTCTTTAAATCTTTTCTTATAGTTTCCGTCGTTACGCTTTCGTCGTGTTGAGCGGATAAAACTACCGCTTCTATTCTTTTAGGCTTACCGTCTACGTATTCAACCGTTATTTGCCCTTTTCCGTCCGGACGTAAATAACTTAAAATTTTATCCTTTCTTACGTCTTCTAACTTTTTGCACATTTTATGCGAAAGCATTATGGGAAGTGGCATTAATTCTTCAGTTTCTTTACAAGCATAGCCGAACATTAAACCTTGATCCCCTGCGCCGATTTTATCGTATCTATCGCCACTTAACGCTTCGGTAGAATTATCTACGCCAAGTGCTATGTCTTTACTCTGCTTATTTAATTTAACTATTATTTTACAAGATTTAGCCGAAAACCCTAAATTTTTATCTACGTAACCTATATCGCTAATAACCTTTTTCGCTACCTTTTTAACGTTTACCTTTGCTTTTGACGTAACTTCTCCCATAATTAAAACGAAATTTGAAGTAACGCTTACTTCACAAGCGACTCTCGATTTACTATCGCCTTTTAAATATTCGTCTAATATAGCGTCTGCAATTCTATCGCAAACCTTATCGGGATGCCCCGAACAAACGCTTTCACTCGTAAAAAAATTTTTCATAACAATTTCCCTTTTATTATTTTTTTCAAAACGTACTAAATCATTATACACTATTAAATTCTTTATGTCAATTTTCTTTGGCGTTATTATTACTTAATATACGTAAAAAAATGAAGTTTTTTTCTTGTAAAATTTGATATAAACTTTAATCGACCTTATAATTAATTATTCGACTTTTTATCGCACGTAAAAATATTGACTTTGGCGTCAATTTTTTTAAAAAACACCGCATATTTATTTGACATTAATTATATAATGATATAATATATAGTAGATTGACTTTGACGTCAATTCGGAGGTTAAATGAACGAAACAGAAAAAGACATTTTATCCTTAAAAGAAAAACGGAAAAACGACATAATTATTTGCGCCTTAAAGGTTTTTTGCGAAAAAGGATACGACGGAACTACCGTAGACGATATTACTAAAAAAGCAAAAATAAGCCACGGACTATTCTATCATTATTTTAAAAGCAAAAAAGATATTTTTTTGGCAGTATTAGAAATGAGAAAACAAAAAAATACCGAAGCTATTGAAAAAGAAATAGAAAGTGAAAAGTCTTATATAGAAAAACTAAGAATTTTACTTAAAAATATGTTCTACGATATAAAAAACGACGAAATATATTCTTATTACTTTTACTTTTTTATTTCACAATGTTTTACTCTTAAAGAAAAATGCAAAGTTCCGAAAAACGAAAACAGACCTGTTCACCCTATAGAAAAATTAACCGCTTTATTTTCAGAAGGTCAAAAAAGCGGAGAAATTACAGACAAATATACTGCTAAAGAGTGTGCGGAGAATTTCTTTTCTCTTATTCAAGGCGCAACTCTTATGTATACTATTGCGCCCAAAGAAATTCAAAAAAACATGAAACTTCCCAACATAGATTTTATTTTGGACATATATAGAAAAGGAGACAATAAATGACAAATACCGGCAAGGAAAACACAGAACAAAAAATTGGTTTAATAAAAACGTTAAAAATTATAGGCAAATCCATAAGGGAATATAAAAAGCCTTCTATTTTAGCGCCGATTTTCGTCGCTTTAGAAGTTGTTTTAGAGTGTTTAATACCGTGGATTATGACCTTGCTTTTAGGCTCACTTGAAATTATATCTAAAACTGCAAATAAAGTTGACCCGTCTTTAGTTTCTATTTTAAATTTTATTAACGGCGGAACAGACTACAATATGTTAAAAACCGTTTTGTTTTTTGGCGGGATTTTAGTTATTATGGCTTGTTTGTCCCTTTTATGCGGTGCGCTTTCAGGAATGTTTTGCGCTAAAGCCTCAACGGGATTTACAACGAATTTAAGAAAAGATATGTACGATAAAATACAAAATTTTTCTTTTTCTAATATAGACAAATTTTCTTCTTCAAGTTTGGTTACACGTTTAACGGTCGACGCTCAAAACGTAGGAATGTCTTATCAAATGCTTATAAGAATTGCGGTAAGATCGCCTTTTATGTTAATCTTTTCAATGATTATGGCGTTTTCAATAAACAGCAAAATGGCGCTTATATTTTTATGTACCGCACCTATTTTAACCGTTGGTTTAATTCTTATAATGAAAAAAGCCATACCGTTTTTTAACCGTATTTTCCATAAATACGACGCCCTTAACGAATCCGTAGAAGAAAATATTAGGGGTATGCGTGTTGTTAAATCTTACGTTAGAGAAGACTTTGAAAAAGAAAAATTCAATAAGGCTTCTAATAACGTTAGAAACGATTTTACTAAAGCAGAAAAAATAGTAGCGTTAAACAGTCCGCTTATGAACTTTTGCATTTATATAGGGATTATTGCAATTTATCTTGTAGGCGCTTATTTAATTATAGACTCAAATAACGAACTTCTTAAATGGACGGAACTTCAAAGTTTTATGACCTATTCTTTCCAAATTTTAATGTCGCTTAATATGTTTTCTATGATTATGGTTATGGTAATAATGAGTGCCGCTTCCGCCAGACGTATTGCGGAAGTTTTAACCGAAGAAAGTTCTATAGTTTCTCCTAAAAACGCAGATACGGAAATTTTAGACGGAAGTATAGAATTTAAAAACGTTTCGTTTAAGTATTTCGAAAAGGCGGAAAAATATGCCCTTTCTGACATTAATTTAAAAATCAATTCGGGTGAAACGATAGGAATTATCGGCGCAACGGGTAGCAGTAAGAGTACTCTCGTTCAATTAATTCCAAGACTTTACGACGCAACGGAAGGCGAAGTTTTAGTATCAGGCAAAAACGTTAAAACTTACGATTTAAACGTTTTAAGAGATTCGGTTGCTATGGTGCTTCAAAAGAACGTACTTTTCTCGGGAACTATAAGAGAGAATATGCAATGGGGAGATAAAAACGCTACCGACGATGAAATAGAACACGCACTTAAACTCGCACAAATAGACACTATGAAATTAGACAGAAAAGTCGAACAAGGCGGTGTTAACTTCTCAGGCGGTCAAAAACAAAGATTATGTATAGCAAGAGCGTTACTTAAAAAACCGAAAATTCTTATTTTAGACGACTCTACTTCTGCTGTAGATACAAGAACAGACGCATTAATCAGAAAGTCTTTTAAAGAATATATCCCCTCGACTACTAAAATAATAATCGCTCAGCGTGTTGCTTCCGTTCAAGATTCGGATAAAATTATTATTTTAGACGGCGGAACGATTTCCGCTTTCGGCACACACGAAGAGTTACTTAAATCTAATGCAATTTATCAGGAATTATATTATTCGCAAAATACGGAAAATAAAAATAAGGAGGCAAAATAATATGCCGAGAACTATGTCTATAAGTAAAGGAGGGAAACCTTCTATGCCACCTAAAAAAGCAAAAAAAGGCACTTTTAGTAGGCTTGTTAAAATGCTCCTTAAACAAAACAAAAAACTTGTTATAACGATACTCCTTTGTATTTTGGTAAGTTCTGTTATCTCTGTTATGTCTTCCGTTTTTATGGAACAAATTTTACAACAAATAAACGATGGTTTATCTAAAGGACTTAACGCAGTTTGGGGTAATATTATTAAAATAATTATAACTATGGCCGTTGTTTACACGGCAGGAATTTTAGCGTCTTATCTTTATACAAGACTCGGCGCAGTTTTAACACAAAACTTCTTACATCAAATACGTTCTGACGTTTTTAACAAAATGCAATCTTTACCTATTAAGTATTTCGACACTCATAAAACGGGCGATATTATGTCCGTTTATACAAACGACGTAGACGCTTTAAGACAGTTGGTTTCTCAAAGTATTCCACAACTTATTTCGTCTGTTATAAGTGTTGTTACCTTGCTCGTTATTATGTTTACTTCAAGTATTTGGCTTTCACTCGTTATCTTTTTGGGTTGTCTTGCAATGTTTTACGTAACTAAGAAAGTCGGCGGTGGCTCTTCTAAATACTTTATGGCACAACAAATCGCTTTAGGCGACGAAGAAGGTTTTATTGAAGAAATGATGCAAGGCGGAAAAGTCGTTAAAGTCTTCTGTCACGAAGAACAATCTAAAAAAGATTTCGACGTTAAAAATAACGAGTTTTGTAGAGTTTCGACAAAGGCAAACACCTACGCAAACATTTTAATGCCGATTATGGGAAACATAGGCAATATTTTATACGTTTTAATCGCCTTTGCAGGCGGATTACTTTACGTACTCAATATCCCCAACCTAACCATAACAGGCTTTGAACCTTTAACAAAATTAGTTACTTTAGAAAACGGCACGGTAGTCGAAACGTTTACTTTCTTAATTATAATTATGACGTTTTTACCTAGAAGTAAACAGTTTACGGGAAGCATTGCACAATCTTCTCAACAAATAAACGCAATAGTTATGGGATTAGCGGGCGCATCGAGAATTTTTGAATTGATGGACGAAAAGCCGGAAGAAGACAACGGCTACGTAACGCTTGTTAATTGTAATATAGACGAAAACGGAAATATAACTGAGTCTTTGACGCCTACGGGAAAATGGGCATGGAAACACCCCCATCAAGCAGACGGAACTATCACCTACACAGAACTTAAAGGCGATATTAAAATGTTTAACGTAGACTTTGCATACGTAAAAGACAGAATCGTTTTGCACGACGTTTCTCTATATGCCGACCCGGGTCAAAAAATCGCCTTTGTAGGAGCAACCGGTGCAGGAAAAACAACTATAACAAACCTTATTAACCGTTTCTACGATATAGCAGACGGCAAAATACGTTACGACGGTATTAATATAAACAAAATCAAAAAAGCCGATTTAAGAAGGTCGCTTGGCATTGTTTTACAAGATACCAACTTATTTACGGGAACTGTTATGGAAAATATCCGTTACGGCAGATTAGACGCTACCGACGAAGAATGTATAGAAGCCGCAAAACTCGCCTATGCGGACAGTTTTATTACAAGGCTTCCTAACGGATATAACACTATGCTTAAGGCGGACGGGTCTAACCTTTCGCAAGGTCAAAGACAACTTTTATCAATAGCAAGAGCGGCTGTTAAAAATGCACCCGTTATGATTTTAGACGAAGCAACTTCTTCAATTGATACAAGAACAGAATTATTAGTTCAAAAAGGAACGGATAGACTTATGGAAGGAAGAACTGTTTTCGTTATAGCACACAGACTTTCTACCGTTCAAAATTCAAACGTTATTATGGTTTTGGAAAAAGGCGTTATAATAGAGCGTGGCTCTCACCAAGATTTGATAGACAAAAAAGGAAAATATTATCAATTATATACAGGGGCTTTTGAACTTGAATAGTTTTTGTTCGCTATGTCCTAATCACTGCAAAGTAGATAAGTCTAAAGTTAAAGGCTATTGCGGAACAACGGACGATATTTTAATAGCAAAATATTACCTCCACCCTTTTGAAGAACCCGTTATTTCGGGCAAAAACGGCTCGGGTACAATATTCTTTTCGGGTTGTTCGCTTAAATGCGTTTTCTGTCAAAATTATGAACTTTCAAGAGCAAAAAGGGGCAAGATTATTACCGTAGAAGAACTTTCCGAAATCTTTTATAAACTTGAAAAAAAAGGTGCGCATAACGTTAATTTAGTTAACCCCACCCATTATTCAAACGGCATAATAAAAGCGCTAAAATTATATAGACCCAAAATACCGATAGTTTATAATACTCACGGGTATGAAAATTTAGAGATATTAAAAGAATTAAATGAGTACGTAGATATTTATTTACCCGATATTAAATTCTTTTCGCCACAAGTCTCTAAAAGATATACAGGTAAAGAAGATTATTTTAGCGTTTCAAGTAAAGCAATAGAATTTATGGCAAACTCAAAGCCTTACGTTTTAGACGAAAACGGTATGCTAAAATCGGGCGTTATAGTAAGACATTTAGTTTTACCGCAAAACGTTTCGGACAGTAAAAATATATTAGACTGGTTTTTTAAAAACATAAAAGACAAGGCTTATATAAATATAATGAGCCAATACACACCTTTTGGTGAAATAGAAAATTTCCCCGAACTAAAAAGGAAATTAACTCCTCGTGAATATGACACCGTTTTAGACTATGCAATTTCGCTTGGAATTAAAAACGCTTTTTATCAAAACGGAAAATCTGCAGACACGTCTTATATCCCCACTTGGGATTATTAACTAAAAAAGGAAAATTAAAACTCCGTTGCTTTAAGCAACGGAGTTTTATTATTTCAATTATCAGTGAGTTTTTACAGCCATCCACATATTCATAATTGCATCGTTAACGTCTTCCGGATAATATTCCATTATTGCGCAACGGTCTAATACTGTTTTACTCGGGTATTGTGCATTAAATTGTCCGTTTAATTCGTCGTAACTAACTGTGTAATCGCCATCTCCAAAGAAATAACTTAAATCTTCGGTGTAAGCGCCTTCTTCTACGCCATAAGAATCTTTTACCCAATCGAATACTTCGTCTCCTGCTATGCAACTAACGTAACCTATATATTCCATATTTTTAATTACGTTAGTGGGCTTACTTAAAAAGTCGATGAATTCTATTGCTAAGTCTTTATTTTTAGCGTTTTTCGGAATACACCAACCGTCAAACCAAACATTAGAACCTTCTTCGGGAACGCTATACTTTAATACAACGTCTTGATTACTTGCTTCGTCTATCGCATAAACGGCATCTCCACTCCAAGCAAGATAAACGTCTATTTGACCTAAAACTATTTGGTCTTTCCCTTCGTCAACTTCCATACCTAAACTGTTTTCTTTTAACTTAAACAAAGAATTTTTAACCTGATTAATGGTATTAGAACTCGTGTCGTTAAATAACGCAGTAATTCTTTCTAAATAATTTAAATCCTCTTTAGCACTAATTAATTCATTATAATGATAATTAGAAAGCCCTATAAAAAACGCTTCTCTAACGCTATCTTTTATTGTAAATCTATTCTTATATTTAGTGTTCCATAAAGATTGAAAAGATTTCATATCGTCTTCATTATCAATTTTATCGGGATTATATACTAAACCTATAGTTCCCCACATATAACCTGCGGCATAATTTGAAAGATTTTTCTTTTCCCCGCCTTGTTCCCAAGTTACACTTTCTAATCTTTCTTTTACAAACGGAGATAAATTAGTCGCATAGTTTCCGTCACTCGGCATTGAAAATTCTTCTAACCTTCCTTCTACTGCCATTTTTTCTATCATATAGTCTGAAGGACATAATAAGTCGTATTTTGTCGGGTCTACCTTAAGTTTATTATATGCGTCTTCGGGTGTATCGAAACAAGAATATTCGACTTTTATTTCTTTACCCGTTTTTTCGAAATAATATTCAACAAATTCATCGAGTAACGTTTCGTCTATATAATCATAACAATTATATATTCTAAGGTCTGGTTCTTTTCCGCAAGCCATAAGCGAAAAAACGTTTAATGTTAAGCAAAAGCAACAAATTAATGCAAGTATTTTTTTCATTGTGTCTCCTTAAATCTTTTGAGTGTTTGTATTTTTAGATTTTTTAAAATTTAATATTAAAACTATTATTATCATAATAAAAAATATTATAGACGATAACGCCCTTAATTCCGGCAAGAAAGAATTTTTAGGTTTTTTTAATGCGCCGAAAACGTAAGTACTTATAGTTTCCATTTCGGGTGGCTTTAGATAGCAACTAACCATATAATCGTCTAAAGATAGAGTTATTGCAAGTAAAAATCCCGCAAAAATCCCCGGCATGATTTCCGGAATTACTACCTTTATTAACGCCTTAAACGGGCTTGCTCCTAAATCCAAAGCCGCTTCGTATAAACTTCCGTCCATCTGTTGTAGTTTAGGTAGTACCGACAAAACGACAAAAGGAATCGAAATAACTACGTGCCCTATCAAAAGTGAAATGTAATTTTGACCTAAATTAAACAGTGCAAAAACAAGCGCTAACGAAATTGCCGTAACAATTTCAGCATTTATTATAGGAATTCTGTTTGCGCTTTTAGTAAATCTTCCAAGCCATTTTTTATTGTAGAAAATACCTAATGCTCCGATAGTTCCTAAGATAGTAGCGATAACGCTTGATAAAAGTGCTAAAACTATCGTGTCGATTATCATACTACTTAATTCCGTTTCCGTAAACAAATGTAAATAAAGGTCGAAAGAGAATTCTCCGAATTCACTTCCTATTATCTTCGTGGTCGAAAAACTGTATATAAATAGTAAAATAATAGGAGCATATACAAATAAAATTGATAAAACGATAATTAATACTGAGAATAACTTTCTCATAAGTTTGTCCCCCTATTAATTTCTTCTTTAGAAAACTTACCTGTAACAAAAGTCGTTATAAACATAATTACAAGAAGTATAAGGGCAACCGTAGAACCGTAATTCCAGTTACTAACCGTACCGAACCACTGTTCGATAACT
>JAZUKR010000128.1:0-1733 GCA_045643385.1 Christensenellaceae bacterium
AACTTCTAAAGAGAAAAAACGAGAAATTTTGGGCATTGAAAATACTGATAAGGTTATTTTTTCTGCGCTATTAAATAACGATCAACAAAAAACTTTATCAAAAATGTTAATTCAAGACTTAAATATAATGGACACGAATAACGGTATAGCATTTTATGTTCCGATAGATTCTATCGGCGGAATTTCTAGCGGAGAAATATTGCTTGGGAAAAATATGAATAAAAAGAGGAACGAAATTATGAGTGAAAATTTAAGCAAATACGTTTTAATAATATCAATAGTAGATAAAGGAAACAGTGAAGTTGTTATGGACTCGGCAAGGGAAGCGGGTGCAAACGGCGGAACTGTTATGCACGTTAACGGAACGGGTGCAAATATCGCAAAATTTTTCGGTGTTTCTATTTCTGAAGAAAAAGATATGGTATATATTGTTGCAGACAGAAAAGACAGAGATAAAATAATGCTCTCGATTATGGAAAAAGCAGGTGCTAAAACAGACGCTCACGGTGCGGTTTTTGCTTTACCCGTAGATAGTGTTTTGGGTGTTAAAGCCTTTCAAGATTAATTTTTATCAATAAAAGCACGGCGGAAAATTTTTCGCCGTGCTTTTTATATTTTAAATAATTACGCTTTATAAATAACGTTGCCGTTTCTTATTGTTAAGGCTATAGAAAAGTCTTCGTTCATAACGGTAAAGTCGGCGTCTTTTCCTACTTCTATCGAACCTTTTTTATCAAAAACATTTAGGTTTTTAGCAGGATTTACAGTTGCAAAATCTACAGCGTCTAAAAACTTTACGTCACATTTTGTAACGAGGTTTTTAATGGCGTCGTTCATTTTTAATATACTTCCTGCAAGAGTGCCGTCTTTTAATCTTGCTTCGCCGTTTTTAACGTATACGGTTTGACCGCCGAGTTCACTTATTCCGTCTTTTAAGTGTTTTGCACGCATTGAATCGGTAATTAAAGTAAATTTTTCGTGAGGTTTATTTTTAATTAATAACTTAATTGCAGGAACGGATAGGTGAATTGTGTCGCATATTGCTTCGCAATTAAGTTCATCAATTAACATTGCGCTTCCAACCGTTCCTATTTCTCTGTGGTGAAGCGGTTTTTGTGCGTTATACGTATGTGTAACACTAGATAATCCGTTCTTTAATGCTTTTTCTATATCTGAATAGGTGCTGTCAGTATGACCTACGCTTGCTACTATTTTGTTATCTGATAAATATTTGATTAATTTATCTGCGCCTTCTTCTTCGGGGGCTAACGTTACTATTTTAATAGCGTTTCCGCTTGCCTCATTAAATTCCTTAAATAATTCAACATTGGGTTTTTGAACGTACTGTTCGGGTTGCGCACCAACGTGTTTTAACGAAATGAACGGTCCTTCTAAGTGAACGCCTAAAACTTCCGCTCCTTTATCGCTATTTAACTTTTTATATTCTTTAACGGCGGATAACGCCTTTTTAACATTTTCAACGCTTTGCGTCATAGTGGTTGCCAAAAACGAAGTAGTTCCTTCTTTTGCTATGGCGTTTGCTATTATTGATAAATCTTCTTTTGTCCCGTCCATTGCGTCGGACCCTGCAGCTCCGTGTATATGTTCGTCGATAAAACCGGGAAGTATAACTTGATTAGAATTGATTTTTATTTCTTCTGTTATCTTACTTTTATCATCGCCGATATATTTGATTTTACCGTCTTTAATACCTAAGTCGGATCGTAGCCATG
>JAZUKR010000129.1:0-4311 GCA_045643385.1 Christensenellaceae bacterium
TATAAACACCCGTTTTTTCACGGTTTGTAGAAAGCCTTTCTATTTCGTTTGTTTTAGAAGTTTCTAAAATATAATCTTCAACTTGTTTTTGTTGTTTTTTAGAAGTTAACTTTTTAACGAGCGGATGTTCTGGTGCTAAAACCACGTAAGAATCGCCGAATAAAGTATCTGCACGGGTAGTGAAAACATTAAATTTATCACCGCTTTCAGCAGTAAATTCAATTTCTCCGCCGGTAGATTTTCCTATCCAATTTTTCTGCATAAGTTTTGTTTTATCCGGCCAATCGATAGTATCTAAACCTTGAAGTAATTCTTCTGCATAATCTGTAATCTTAAAAAACCACTGTGTTAAGTCTTTTTTAACGACTTCCGAACCGCACCTTTCACATATGCCGTTAACGACTTGTTCGTTTGCTAAAACGGTTTTACAAGAAGGGCACCAGTTAACAGGTGCTTCTTTTCTGTATGCTAAACCCTTTTCGTAAAGTTTTAAAAAGAGCCATTGCGTCCATTTATAATAATCTTCTTCGCAAGTTTTAATTTCGGCACTCCAATCGAACATTGCGCCCATTTCACGTAAGGTTTGTTCCATGTTTTCAATGTTCTTTTCGGTAGAAATTTTTGGGTGTATACCCGTTTTAATCGCATAGTTTTCGGCAGGAAGACCAAATGCGTCGAATCCCATGGGCTGAAAAACTTCAAAGCCTTTCATTTTTTTGTATCTTACAAAACTGTCGGTAGGACCGTAGTTGTACCAATGTCCCAAGTGAAGTTTTGCCGCCGACGGGTAAGAAAACATTTCAAGACAATAATATTTTTTGTCTGAATTTTTATAATTAAATTTGCTTATTTTTTCTTTATCCCATATTTCTTGCCATTTTTTTTCTACTTGTTTTAAGTCCATACATAATACTCCATTATTTTTTTCATAAACATTATATACGATTAAAATTATTAAGTCAAGAAAATGTAGATAAAATGTGTATAATTATGTTTACATATCGTAATAAATGTGTTAAAATTTAAGAGAAATTAAAGGGGTGTGTTTTAGTATATGAAACCTATTAAAAACGCAAAGGAAGTTTTTTGTAATTTTATTAAGTTGTACGGTGAGGCAAACGACTGCCAAAAAGAAAGATACGTTAATCTTTTTAATCGCTTTAAAAGTGAGTTTAATAAAGACGAAGCGTATTTTTGTTCGTCTTCGGGAAGAGTGGAAGTGTGCGGAAACCATACGGACCATAACGGGGGCAAGGTTATATCGCTTGCAGTTAGTTTAGATACACTTGCTTGTTTTATGCCAAGGGAAGACAATAAGGTTTTTATTAATTCCGAAGGGTATAAACCTATAGAAATAGATATTGATAATGTCTATGAAGGAAAAAATGGCGACTCTTGTGCAATGATTAGAGGGATTATTATAGGCTTTATAAAAAGGGGATATAAAGTAGGCGGTTTCGAGGCTTCCGTAACAAGTAACGTTTTAAGCGGTGCAGGGATATCGAGTTCTGCGTCTTTTGAACTTTTAATAGCGGAAATACTTAATTTTTTGTATAACGACGGTAAAGTAAGTAACGAAGAAAAAGCAAAAATTTCGCAATTTTCAGAGCGTGAATATTTTTGTAAACCGTGCGGGCTTTTAGATCAAACAGCAATATCTTTCGGAGGTCTTAACGTTTTGGATTTTTCCGATACGGAAAAAATCGGCGTAACTAAAATAGAAAATGATTTGTCTGACTTTTGTTTTATTTTAGTAAATACCGGTGGGAGTCATGAGAATTTAACAGACGAATATGCTTCTATTCCGCTCGAGATGAAAAAGGTTGCAAATGCATACGGATACGAAAGATTAATAGAAATAAGTGAAGACGACTTTTATAAAAAATTACCCGAGTTTTATAATAAATTAAAAGATAGAGAAATAACAAGAGCAATTCATTTTTATAACGAAAATAAACGAGTAGATACTGTTTATAATGCACTTATAAAAAATGAATATAACGAGTTTTTGACAGCAATAAACGAATCGGGTATAAGTTCTATGTGCTTTTTGCAAAACTGTTACGTTGCAGGTAGCGATATACAACCCATAATTAAGGCTATAGCATTATTAAAATCGTTAAACCGTAACGGAGCAACACGTGTTCACGGTGGCGGATTTGCAGGTACTGTCTTACATATTTGTAAAAACGAAAACGTAAAAGATATAGTTAACGAATTAAATAAATATTATCAAAGTAAAGATATAATTTTATTAAAGGCGAGAGCAATAGGTACTATTGTTTTATAAGGAGAGAAAATGGATATTTCAAAAATTGACAAAAATTTTGCCAAAAAAGATTGCAAAATCGAAGGGGATAAAATAACTTATTCAATTCCTTCAAAGCCTTTTTCTATGTATGGTGTTTCTTATTTAGAATACACTAAAGATAAAAGTATAGGAAACGTTTTTATGCGTATGCCTTACGAGGTCGGTGAAAAAACAAGCGAAGGAGTTGAGTGGCTTAATACTAATACGGCAGGCGGAAGATTACGTTTTAAGTCAGACGCAAAATATATAGAAATTTCCGTTGAATACGGTGGGTTAAGCCGTATGTCTAATATGTGCTTTTTCGGTTCTTGCGGCTTTGTTTTAATAGACGAAACAAATGAAAAAGATAAAAAATTTATGCACGTTTTCGGACCGCAAACAAACGATGAAAACGGATATAAAGATTCTTTTCCTTTGTCCGGAGAAATGCGTGATTATATATTGTATTTCCCTTGTTATCAAACGGTGAACAGTTTAAAAATTGCTTTTAATAAAGAAGCGCAAGTGTTGGAAGGCAAAAAGTATAAAGACGTTTTGCCTATTTTATATTACGGTTCTTCTATAACGCAAGGTGGTTGTCCAAGTAGAACGGATAACGCATATCAGTCTTTAATAAGTAAATGGAATAACGTAGATTTTATAAATTTGGGTTTTTCGGGTAATGCTAAGGCAGAAGATAATATAGTCGATTATTTAACAACGATAGATTGTTCGGTTTTTGTTTGTGATTACGACCATAATGCTCCGAGTTCCGAATACTTAAAAGATACGCACTATAAACTTTACAAAAGATATAGAGCGGTAAAAAAAGATACGCCCATTTTATTTATAAGTAAACCAGATACCGATTTATATTATAAAGAGGCAGACGAAAGATATGATATAATAAAAGAAACTTATATTAAGGCGAAAAAGGAAGGAGATAAAAACGTATACCTTCTCGACGGGCATAAAATCTTTGGAAAATTTGACAGAGAAAATTGTACTGTAGACGGTTGTCATCCAAACGATTTGGGTTTTTACCGTATGGCAAAATTAGTATATAAAACTTTAAAAAGAATAAATAAAAAATTAAAGTAAAAATATTTAAGGAAAAAGAAATGGAAAGACAATTTTTAACGGCAAGTAAAGAATTTAATACTTGTGAAAATCACGTTGGAGCGCCTCTTTTTAAAAAGGTGTTCGATTTTAACGGAAAGTCTGCAAAAATAGAAATTGCGTGCGTAGGGTTTTATAAACTTTACGTAAACGGCAAGGATATAACTAAAGGTTATTTAGCGCCTTATATTTATAATCCTAATGATTTTTGTTATTATGACGAATATGACGTTTATTCTTTATTAAAGGAAAAAGATAACGTAATTTGTGTTTTATTAGGAAATGCTTTTAATAATTCAATCGATTTTAACTCTTGGGATTTCGAAAAATCGCCTTTTCGCTCTTCTCCTAAATTTTATTTAGGTCTATTTGAAAAAGAAAAATGTATTTTAAGCACAGACGAAGATTTTATGTTTATAGAATCTCCTATAACTTTTTGCGATTACAGATGCGGTGAAAGGTATAACGCAAATTTAGAAATAGACGGTATTTTAACTAATCCCGAATTGGAAAAAGGATTTAAAAAGCCGATTTATGCCGACGAACCTAAGGGTGAATATAAAAAATGCGAAACAGACCCTATTAAGAGTTTTGAAGTTTTAAAGCCTAAAACTTTTAACGTCGTTAAAGACGGTGTTGTGTTCGATTTCGGTGTTAACAATGCAGGCTTTACTAAACTTAAAATAAACGGTAAAAAAGGGCAGGTTATAGATCTTTATCACGTTGAATTATTAGAAAAAGGTGAGCCTTCTTTCGATAACTTAGGTTTTTGGAACAGACCGCCTATGGAATATAATCAACACGACGTTTATACGTGTAAAGAAGGCTATCAAGAATATACGCCTAATTTTACTTATCACGGGTTTAGATACGTTTTCGTTAAGGGATTAACTAAAGAACAA
>JAZUKR010000130.1:0-3653 GCA_045643385.1 Christensenellaceae bacterium
ATCGATAATCGTTAAATTACCTTTATTCTCTAATAAGGCTGAACCTTTACCAGAATTGTCTGTTCCCGTAATTGTATATCCATTTAAATCTAACTTCTCCGTTAAACCGTTTGCAACTTTTAACGTTACGTTATTTTCTAACGTTATATCATTAATTAATTTAATATACCCACCGTTTTGTAATGCTTCTAACAATTCAGATTGGGTAGATACTAAAGAATATTTTGCAGGTCTATCTAATCTGTAATCAAAATAGATTTGTGCAGAATAACCGTAACTTAACATGCTGTCAAGCATATTTAAGAATCGAACGTCATCTAAATCTACAGAACCACCAAATTTATTATTCATATTTACAACGTATTGTAAAATGCTGTATTCTTTTACTTCGGATTCTTTACCTTCGCAAGTTGCAACGGCGTATACAACGTCTGCCATTTGTTTTGCATATAATTCATTATACGCAAATATAAAACATTCTTCTCCGTTTACGTTGTCTTTATATAAATGTTTTAAAGTTTTTGCCGTTTCTTTTGTGGTATTATGGCTTTCTAATCCGTCGTTCCATATTAAAAGTTCCGGGTCTTCGCTTAATCCTTCTGTTTTTACCGCATATAAAACGTAAACGTTATCAAGATAAGAAAGGTTACAAGCATAAATTTCTACTTTTGCCGGCTTGTCTGCCGTAACCGTTGTTGCACTAAGTAACGCACCAAAACAGCAAAAAGCAAACATTATACTTAAAACAGTTAATAAAACTCTGTTTAATCTTTTACTCATTTTTAATCTCCTTTTAATTTCCAGTATCCCATCTAGAGGAGTCTGAATTTTTTCTTACATCTTCTGACGAATGAATAACATCCAAAACGTCACTCTCTTCAAAAAATGCAATATTAACTTCTGGGGATTGATATTTTTTTAGACTTTTTTCTTGCATGTTTTTACCTCCACTAAAACAAAAACATAGGCATTATACCCTCCTCCCTCGAAAAAAGTCAACTGTTTTTTAGTTAAAAAATTAACTTTTTCCGAGGGAGAAAAAAAGGTTTTTTTATTATTTTATAACACTCTAATTAAAATTTTCAAGTTTTTTTATTGTGTTTAAGGTTGCCAAATATTCCCTGAAATGGCAAAAAATAGCCGTTGCTTTTTGCAACGGCTATATATACATTATATAATATATTACTCTTTTAACAGTTTTTCATAATCGGATTTAATCTTTTTAAACAATCTTTCCGCCTTAGTCTTATTCTCGCTTTTAACCGAATAATAAACTTTTAATTTAGGCTCTGTGCCGGAAGGTCTTAAACAAACGAATCCACCGCCTAAAAGTTCGTAATATAAAGCATTAGTTTTAGAACTCTCTATTTTTTCTTTTTCGCCTTTTTCGTTAATTCTTATTAGCGAAGAATAATCTCTTGTGGCGACAACGTTAACTCCGCCTACAGATTCGACTTTGACTTTTTTCATTTTGTCTACAACGGCGTTCATTTCTTTCATTGCATTAAGCCCTTCGTAAACAACCGAAACGTTTGTATCGTAAACATATCCGTATTTATCGTATAATTCGTTTAGTCTTTGATAAACGCCTATACCTAAAGAATTATAATAGCATACCATTTCGGCAAAAAGCATGCTGGCAACTACTGCGTCTTTATCTCTTGCGTGCGTGCCACGAAGATATCCGCAAGATTCTTCAAAGCCGAAAACGAAATTTTTAATACCCGTATCGTCTAACTGTTTTATTTTTTCGCCTATAAACTTAAATCCTACGGGAACTTCCATTAATTCTACACCGTAATCGGCACAAATAAGTTTTGCCATATCGGTTGTAACGAAAGATTTAACTACAAAACATTTTTTAGTTAATTTATTTTGTTCTTTTAATCTTCTTAACACGTAATCTAATAAAAGTATACCCGTTTGATTGCCTGAAAGAGTAACAAATTCGCCTTTTTCGTCTCTAATCGCAACGCCAAGCCTATCGCAATCGGGGTCTGTTCCGAATACTACGTCCGCCTTTTTGAAATCGGCCATTTTAATGCCTAACGTTAACGTTTCCTTAAATTCGGGGTTTGGAACCTGAACGGTAGAAAACTCCGTATCAGGGTTAATCTGTTCGGGAACAAGAGTTACGTTAATACCAAGTTTTTTAAGTATAGTCGTTACGGGAACGTATCCGCTTCCATGAACGGGAGTATATACTAATTTAATGTTTTTGCCTTGCTTTTTTGTTTCCTTTTTAGAAAGCGCAAGTTTTTTTATGGTTTTATAATATTTTTTATCGAAAGATTTGCCTAATAATATAATGTTTTTAGATTTTTTCTCGTCAACTAATATCTCGTCCGAAAAAACGTCTAACTTATCTATGTAACTTACGACTTCTGCCGTTGCTTCGGGAGACATTTGCGCCCCGTCTTTGCCGTAAACTTTATAGCCGTTATATTCTTTTGGATTATGGCTTGCGGTAATCATTATGCCCGCCGTTGTTTTTAATTCTCTCACCGCAAAAGAAAGCATAGGCACGGGGTGAACGGAATTAAATAAATAAGTTTTTATTCCGTTACTTTCTAAAACTACGGCTGATTGATAAGCAAATTCATACGATTGACGTCTTGTATCGTAAGAAATAACAACGCCTTTTTTCTTTGCTTTATCGCCAAGCCCGTTAATAAACGATGCTAAGCCTTGCGTTGCTCTTCTAACGGTATAAATATTCATCATGTTCGTGCCAAGCCCGATTTTGCCACGCATACCCGCCGTGCCGAATTCTAAATATTTACCGAATCTGTATTCTATATCTTTATCGTCTTTAAGAGATAATAATTCTTTTTTATCTTCTTCAGAAAGTTTTTCACTATCTTTCCAAGCGTTATATATCTTTTTATACATTTTCCACCCATAATAAAATATACAATTAACAATGACATTATACATAAAAGTAATTCCATTGTCAAAGATTTTGACTTTTTTGTTTGCTTTTAATAAAAATTTTATTCTTTTAATATAAAATTTAAAAAATGTTTTACAAACAGTTGACATTAAATTTTCATTTTGTTAGAATATATAAGCGTTGTCGCAGAAAAAACTTGCGGGTGTAATTCAATGGTAGAATTCCAGCCTTCCAAGCTGGCAGCGTGGGTCCGATTCCCATCACCCGCTCCAAACTCGTTTTAATTGCGACACGTCGGGTTGATACAGGTTAGGAATATGCACCTGTAGCTCAGTTGGATAGAGCACCGGCCTTCTAAGCCGGGTGTCAGGGGTTCAAATCCCTTCAGGCGCACCAAATGGCGGGTGTAGCTCAGTTGGTTAGAGCGCGAGATTGTGGTCCTTGAGGTCGTGGGTTCGACTCCCATCTCCCGCCCCATAAATTTAATAGGGGTGTAGCCAAGTGGTAAGGCACTGGATTTTGATTCCAGCATTCGTAGGTTCAAATCCTGCCACCCCTGCCAAAATTAAATAATTATGCCCCATTAGCTCAGGTGGTAGAGCACGTGACTTTTAATCACGGTGTCCGGAGTTCGAGTCTCCGATGGAGCACCAAAACGAATATAGCAAGAAAATGGCAAAAGTTTTCTTGCTATATGTGCCATTAGCTCAGTTGGTAGAGCACCTGACTCTTAATCAGGGTGTCCGGGGTTCGAGTCCCC
>JAZUKR010000131.1:0-1993 GCA_045643385.1 Christensenellaceae bacterium
AGAACGGGTGAACCCTTCGAAAACAGAGTTACCGTTGGTCAAATGTATATGATAAAACTTATCCACTTAGTAGACGATAAGATTCACGCTCGTTCTACAGGACCTTACAGTCTTGTTACACAACAACCTTTAGGCGGAAAAGCACAGTTCGGTGGTCAACGTTTCGGTGAAATGGAAATTTGGGCATTAGAAGCATACGGTGCATCTCACATTTTACAAGAAATTTTAACCGTTAAGTCAGATGACGTCGTAGGTAGGGTTAAAACTTACGAATCAATCGTTAAAGGTACTAATATTTCCGAACCGGGTATCCCCGAAGCATTTAAGGTTTTATTAAAAGAATTACAGAGCTTAGCGCTCGATATGAAAGTTTTGACTGAGAATCACGAAGAACTTGCGCTTAAAGACTTAATCGAAAGCGATATCGACGACGTTCCGCAAGTACACGAAAGACAACATTTCGACGAAGTCAGCCTTGACGAAAACAATAAAGAAGCAGAAGAAACGTTGTTTGAAGATACCGAAAACGCTAATATCGACGAATTTGAATTCAATTCTAAAGATTTATTCGACGATGAAGACGACGAAATCGATACTACGATTCCGGACGGTGATTTGTTCGACGACGACTTAGACGACGATATGGACGACGGAAACGACAAGGAATAATAGGAGGTAATTAGTGATATGTTTGAACTTAATAATTTCGATTCAATACAGATAGGCGTTGCCTCTCCGGAAAAAATTAGAAGTTGGTCTTACGGCGAAGTTACAAAGCCCGAAACCATTAACTACAGAACGCAAAAACCAGAAATGGGCGGATTATTCTGCGAAAGAATTTTCGGGCCTACTAAAGACTGGGAATGTCATTGCGGTAAATATAAAAGAATACGTTATAAAGGCGTAATTTGTGATAAGTGCGGTGTAGAAGTTACAAAGAGTAAAGTTCGTCGTGACCGTATGGGTCATATCGAACTTGCCGCTCCCGTATCTCACATTTGGTATTTTAAGGGCGTTCCTTCGAGAATAGGTTTAATGCTCGATATGAGTCCTAAAGCCTTAGAACAAGTTTTATATTTCGCTTGTCACGTAGTATTAGATCCGGGCAAAACTCCGTTATTTTATAAACAAGTTATAAACGACAGAGAAAAGCAAGAATTCGAAGCACAATACGGCATAGGTTCGTTTAAAACGGGTATGGGCGCAGAAGCGATTAAAGAACTTTTAATGGCTATCGACTTAGATAAAGAAAGCGCAGAGACCAAAAAGATAATAGAAGAAAACGTTTCCGGTCAAAAGAGAATCAGAGCGGTTAAACGTATAGAAATAATCGAAGCGTTCAGAAAGAGCGGAAACCGTCCCGAATGGATGATTTTAGACGTTCTTCCGGTAATCCCGCCCGAACTTCGTCCTATGGTACAATTAGACGGCGGTAGATTTGCAACGAGCGACTTAAACGACTTATATAGACGTGTTATTAACCGTAACAACAGATTAAAAAAGTTAATCGAACTCGGCGCTCCGGAGATTATTATCAGAAACGAAAAGCGTATGCTCCAAGAAGCGGTAGACGCTTTAATCGATAACGGTAGACGTGGTAAACCTATTTTAGGCGCAGGAAACAGAGAACTTAAATCTCTATCAGGAATGCTCCGTGGTAAACAAGGTAGATTCCGTCAAAACTTATTAGGTAAACGTGTAGACTATTCCGGTCGTTCGGTTATCGTTGTAGGTCCAGAATTAAAACTTTATCAATGCGGTTTACCTAAAGAAATGGCAATCGAGTTATTTAAACCTTTTGTAATGAAGGAATTAGTAGCAAGAAATATATGCCATAACATTAAAAACGCAAAACGTACGGTAGAACGTGCAAAAACGGTAGTTTGGGACGTATTAGAAGACGTTATTAAAGATCACCCCGTAATGCTTAACCGTGCGCCTACTCTTCACAGATTATCTATCCAAGCGTTCGAACCGGTTTTAATCGAAGGTA
>JAZUKR010000132.1:0-5497 GCA_045643385.1 Christensenellaceae bacterium
ATAAAGAGATTTATTTTAACATAAAACCCGCAAAAGACGTTAACGGTAAATACAAATTAGGTCTTTTAATAAGAGATTCTGTTAACGGAATAGGTACTGTCACTTTTATTAAGGGCGGAAGAATCGCAACTTTAGGACATCCTGTTTTAACTGAAAATAACGATTTATTAAATATTAAAGGGGGCAAAATATATTCCTGCGATATTACGGGTTACATTAAAGGCGAAAGAGGGAAAGCAGGCGAACTTCGTGGTATTTTTATTAAAAACGGTCAAATTGGCGATATAGAATCTAATTTGATTTGTGGAGTATATGGAAAACTGACTGAAAATTACGATACTTTAGGATTAAGAAAGATTTCTATAGGAAAGGCAAAACTTGGTGACGCTTATATTTATACTACTATAGATGGCTCTTTGCCAAAAGAGTATAAAATTTCTATAATTAAAGACGAAGGTGATGGTAAAGAAACAAAAAACTACGTAATTAAAATAACCGACGAAGAATTATTATCTAAAACAGGTGGAATTTTACAAGGTATGAGTGGAAGTCCTATAATACAAGACGGTGTTTTAGTTGGTGCAGTAACACATGTTTTTATAAATGACCCAAGTCGTGGTTTTGGTATTTCAATATATAATATGATTAATAATTAATTGATAATTTTATAATAGTTTATGTCAGACATAACGTATATTTTTTAATATAATGCAGATATTATTCTTAAAAAAAAGGAGAAATTTATGGTTAAGAATAAAATATCTGCATTATTTATTTTGCTCGCATTAATAATGAGTATTGGATATCTTTTTAAAGGTGCGTATAAAAATACTTTCGCATTTAACGACGAATTTAATATAGAAAGTAAATGCGCATACGTTTGTGAGCCTAACACAAATACTGTTATTTATGCTAAAAACGAAAACGAAAGACGTCCTATTGCAAGTATGTGTAAAATTATGACTTTGCTTATTTCATTTGAAGAATTAGATAAAGGAAGTTTTACACTAAACGACACGGTAACTATTAGTAAAAATGCAAGCGGTATGGGTGGATCTCAAGTTTTTTTAGAAGAAAACGCTAGTTATTCGGTTTCCGAATTACTTAAGAGTATAACAGTAGCTTCTGCTAACGATGCAAGTGTCGCTATGGCTGAATTTATTTCAGGGAGCGAAGAATCGTTTATTGATAAGATGAATGAAAAAGCAAAAGAATTAGATATGGAAAATACTTTTTTTGAAAGTTCAACAGGTCTTCCGCATGCTAATCAATACTCTTCGGCAAAAGACGTTTATACAATGTTTAGAGAGTTAATTAAGCACAAAGAATATTTTAATTTTTCAAAAATTTGGGTTGATGAAGTTAAACATCCTAACGGTAGAATAACGACTATTTCAAATACAAATAAATTAATTAGATTTTATGACGGTTGCGATTCTGGAAAAACAGGCTTTACTTCTGAGGCAGGGCATTGTTTATGTGCTTCGGCGGTTAGGAATAATACAAGGGTTATTTCCGTTGTAATATCTTCGCCTGATAGCAAAACTAGATTTAAAGAGGTTTCCGATATGTTTAACTATGTATTTAATAACTTTGAAAGTAAACTTTTAATAGATAAGGATACGCCGTTAGACTATAAAATCGACGTTGAACACGGCAAAAAAGATTTCGCTTTAGTTTCTGCTAAAAATTCTCTTTACGTTTTTATGAAAAAGGGAGAAAAACGCTCTTTTGATATAGATTTTATTCCTAATAATTATGTTAATGCTCCTATATATAAGGGCGAAACAGTAGGGAAAATTATACTTTTTGAAAACGGGAAAGAAGCATTTTCTGTAGACGCAGTTATTAACGAAGACGTTTTAAAAGCATCATATTTTGATAACATTATAAGTATTGCAAAAAATTGGAGTATCATAGGATAAAAAATTATTTTATTGTATAAAATAAAAATTGACAATTTAATATAATATTTGTTAAAATATACAAGAGGTTAATATGAGTGATATTTTAACAAATGTTAATAATGATTTATGCATTGGCGGTGTAAAGTGTTTATCTTTAAAAGAAAAATACGGCACACCGCTTTACGTGTTTTGCGAAGACTATATCGAAAAAATGTGCCAAACTTTTACGGAAAGTATTAATAAGTATTACGGTTTAGGCGCTGTATCTTACGCTTCTAAAGCATTTTCTTGTAAGGAAATTTATAGGTTAATAGATAAATATTCAATGTGGGCAGACGTTGTTTCTGACGGAGAAATGTACACTGCGTTAAGTTCCGGTTTTAGCTCTAAAAAGTTAATTTTCCACGGAAATAATAAAACAGATTTAGAAATAGAATATGCCTTAAATAACAAAATTAAATATTTTGTTTTAGATTCTTATGAAGAAGTTGACAAATTGGAAGAATTACTTGCCTTAAAAAATATAACTCAAGACGTTTTAATAAGGGTTAATCCCGGTGTTGAAGCGCATACGCATCATTATATTCAAACAGCAAAGGTAGATTCTAAATTCGGTTTTTCTATAGACAATAAAGAGGCGGAAAAGTTTATAAAATACGTTAAAACCAAAAAGAACATTAATCTTGTAGGTCTTCATTGTCATATAGGTTCGCAAATATTCGACGTTAATTCCTTTTTACTTGCGGTCGACAAAATGACCGATTTTTATAAATATCTTAAATTAAATTATAATTTGGAATTTGACGTATTAAATTTGGGTGGCGGATTTGGAATATGGTATTCTGATAACGATAGAAAATTTGATTTTTTAGATTATGAAGATTTTCTAAAAACTATATTTAATCACTTAAATTCTAAAATTATTGAAAATAAAATTAAAAAACCTTTTTTGATTATAGAACCAGGGCGTTCAATTGTGGGCGAAGCCGGTTGTACTTTATATACTGTTGGGTCTATTAAAAAAATTCCAAATGTTAAAAATTACGTTTCCGTTGACGGTGGAATGTTCGATAACCCCCGTTTTGCTTTATATCAAGCAAAATATACCGTTTTATCTGCTAATAAATATTTAGAAGATAAAAAAGACGCTTATACGGTCGCAGGTAAATGTTGCGAAAGCGGTGATATAATCGCCGAAAACGTTTCTCTTCCCAATATTAAAAGGGGAGATGTTTTATGCGTTTTATCTACGGGTGCATATAACTATTCGATGGCAAGTAATTATAATAGAAATATTATACCTGCCGTTGTTTTTGTTAAAAACGGAAAATCTAGGCTTATTGTAAAACGTTCCGACATTTCTGACATAGTTAAAAACGATATTTAGTTGATTTTTAATTGATTTTATAGTATAATACATAAAATTATGGTTGAAAGAATAATCGATTATATTTCAATATTTTTAGCATTTATAGTTATTTTCTCGGTTAGAGATTATTTTAAAGCACTCGTCGCTTTTAAGTGCGGTGATATAACGCCTAAAATTAATAATCGTTTAACTTTAAATCCTCTTAATCACGTTGACCCTTTAGGATTAATATTTATGGTTTTATTTAGATTCGGTTGGACTAAATATTTACCTATTAATCCAAACAATTTTAAAAGAGTCAAGTTAGATAGGTTTATTGTTGTTTTAACGGGCATTTTGGTAAGTTACGTTTTATCTTTTTGTGCTTATCCGTTATTTATTTTGGCTTATTCCTATCTTCCACAATTCGGATATTTTACAACAGTTATTAATTTAACTTTATCTTATATTTATTCTGCTTCTTTATACTTTTTAGTTTTTAATCTTTTACCTGTTTATCCACTATCCGGTTTCGAGATAATAGATATTTTTAATAAAAAACGTGGAAAAATTTACAGAGCAATAAGAGTTTATGGGATATACGTATTATATTTCCTTTTCTTATTAAGCATTTTATCTGAACTCTTAAATGTTTGGTGGCTTGATGTTTTAGGGGTATTTATTCAGCAAGTATCCTATTACATTGCGATTCCTATAAATTTATTTTGGGGGCTTATATTTTAATGGATAATTTTGAATCTACAGTAGATTATTCAACAAAACTTGATAATTTTGAAGGCCCGCTTGATTTACTTTTGCATTTAATTAAAGAAGCAAAAATCGAGATAAAGGATATTTTTGTTTCGAAAGTAACAGAACAGTTTTTAGAGTATATGGAAGGGCTCGATAAGTTAGACGTAGATAAGGCGTCAGATTATCTTAATATGGCAGCAACGCTTTTAGAAATTAAATCAAAGTCTATTCTTCCTATAGAAGAAGATTTAACAGGCGATTTAGAAGACCCCGAACAACTTTTAATTAGGCAGTTAGAAGAGTATAAACTTTTCAAAGAAGCAAGTGAAAAATTAAAAGATTACGAAAATATCGATAGGTTTTATAAAGATCCGGATAAAGACGTTGGCGACGTTAAAATAGTTTATTCAGATTTTAATTTAGATGGGCTAATTAGTGCGTTTTCTAAACTTTTAATGCGTGTTGACGATAGAACGAGAAAAGAAAACGTTTTAAAAGAAATACCTAAAGAAGTATTTACTGTTGCAGAAAAGGTTAAACATATACGTAATTCTCTTTTAGAGCGTAAAGAAATGAGTTTTTTTGAATTATTTACTCATTATTACACTAAACCTGAACTTATAACAACCTTTCAAGCTATGCTTGAACTTCTAAAACTTCAATACATAAGCGTAGATCAATCGGGAACTTTTGAAGATATAACAATAAAATTAAGGGATGATAGAAATGAAGAACTTGGAGAAATTGACGAATATAATTGAATCAATAATATTTGTTTCGGGTGAAAAAATTGCTATAAAAGATATTGCGGAAAAACTTGAAGTTTCCGATAAAGATGTTAATTCCGCAATAAAAATATTAAAAGAAAAGTATTCGGGCGATTGTGGAATAAATTTATTGCAGTTTAATAATAAATTACAATTTTGTTCTAATCCGAAATATGCGGACGACGTTTCTTCCGTTCTTAACCCCATTAAAGAGAAGGAACTTTCTAAAAGTATGCTTGAAGTTGCGGCAATAATTGCTTATAAACAGCCGGTAACAAGAATAGATTTAGAAGAGATAAGAGGTAATAGCGAGTACGCTGTCCAAAAACTACTTGAACTTGGCGTTATAGAACCTGTCGGCAGAAAAGATGCGGTTGGGCGCCCCGTTATGTTTGGAACAACTGATGAATTTTTAAAAAGATTTCAGATTTCGTCTTTAGACGAATTGCCTGACTATGAAGAACTTATTAATAAAATTACCGATTTACATAAAAACGACGATAACGACGATTATCTGTATAAAAAAGATGTGTTTACAGAAGAATCAGATAAAGAAAAAATCGATATTGAAAATGATAAAAACGATGATTTTGAACTTCCTAATATAGAAGACGAAGAAATCCCCGAATTTTTAAACGGTGAAGAAGTAGAAAAAATATAAAAATTTATTAACGTATATTTATAAAAAATGTGCAGATATTAAATAAGTGTTAGGACTTATA
>JAZUKR010000133.1:0-3777 GCA_045643385.1 Christensenellaceae bacterium
CCGCTTCCGCATGGGCACGGGTCATTACGACCGATTTTAGTTTTTGCTTTAGGACGAACAACTGTCGAACCTTCTTGGTTTGTTACGAGTTCTTCCTTTTTAACTACAGGTTGTTGCTTTATTCTAACGTCTGATAAAAGCAAGATATTTACCGTATCTTCCCTAATGGAATCAGTTAACTCTTCGAACATATCAAAGCCTTCTTTCTTGTATTCTATTACGGGGTCAACGTTACCATACCCACGTAAAGATATACCTTTTCTTAATTGATCCATAGCGTCGATATGGTCTATCCATTTTCTGTCGATATTTTGTAAAAGAATAAATTTCTCAAATTTTGTAAAGTCTATGCCTTGATTTTTTGTTCTTTCTATTTTTTCTTCGTAAACTCTGATTACTTCTTCGTTTAATTTTTCGAGAAGATATTCGTAATCCCAGTTTTCGGCACGTTCTTTCGTTACAAATTCTTCGCCGTTCGGCAATAACTTCTGATTAATCACTTTATTTAACTCACCCAAATTCCACGTTTCGGGTTTGTTTTGATTATCTATACAAGAATTAACAACGCTTGAAACGTATTCGGGAATTAAACTTAATACTTCGCCGTGAATATCTTCGTCTTTAATAACTTTATTTCTTTCAGCGTACATAACCTCACGTTGTTTATTCATAACGTCGTCGTATTCTAATACGTGTTTTCTTATTCCAAAGTTTCTGCCTTCAATCGCCCTTTGAGAATTTTCTATACTTCTTGAAATCATTTTGCTTTGAATAGGCGTTGTTTCGTCGATTTTAAACACGTCGTAAAATCTTTGCATTCTGTCCCCACCGAAACGTTTTGCCAAATCGTCTTCAAGAGAAATATAAAATACAGAAGAACCGGGGTCGCCTTGACGACCTGATCTACCACGAAGTTGGTTATCAATACGTCTTGATTCATGACGTTCGGTTCCTATAATTCTTAATCCACCCGCTTCTACTACTTTAATCTTTTCGGCGTCCGTTTGTTCTTTGAATTTTGCGTAAACGTCTTGATAATGTTTACGGAGTTCCAAAACGTCTTCGGGTAAATCTGTTATAAAAGAAGTTGCAAGTTCGATTTTATCATCTTCGTATTGCTCTTCACGGAGTTTTCTTTTAGCCAAAAACTCGGGGTTGCCACCGAGTAAAATATCAGTACCACGTCCTGCCATGTTGGTTGCAATAGTTACTGCGCCAAATCTTCCTGCTTGAGCAACTATATCGGCTTCTTTTGCATGGTTTTTGGCGTTTAATACGTTATGTCTTATACCTTTTTTGATTAAAAGTTTAGAAATTTCTTCAGACTTTTCAACGGTAACCGTACCTACAAGTACAGGCGTGCCTTTTTTATGGCATTCTTCTATTTCTTTAATTATTTCTTGGTTTTTGCCCTTTACCGTTTTATAAATTATGTCGGGCATATCTGTTCTTAAAACAGGTTTATTTGTCGGAATTTCCAAAACGTCTAGTCCGTATATCGAACGGAATTCCTCTTCTTCGGTTTTTGCAGTACCCGTCATACCCGAAAGTTTTTTATAAAGTCTAAAATAGTTTTGGAAGGTTATGGTTGCAAAAGTTTTATTTTCGTTTCTAACCTTAACGTTTTCTTTTGCCTCTATTGCCTGATGCAATCCGTCAGAATAACGTCTACCTATCATAAGACGACCTGTAAATTCGTCTACTATTATAACTTCGCCGTCGTTTACAACGTAATCATTATCACGCTTAAAAATAAAATGTGCTTTTAGCGCTTGTTGAATATGGTGTGAAAGTTCTGCGTTTTCTATATCCGAAAAATTAGCAAGACCAAAATATCTTTCTGCCTTTTTTGCACCGAGTTCGGTAATTTGAACGCTCTTTTCTTTTATATCTATTGTAAAATCTTTATCGATTATTAAAGTCTTAACAAATCTGTTTGCCGTTAAATATTGTTCGCTCGATTCCTTTCCACGCCCGGAAATAATAAGCGGAGTTCTCGCTTCATCGATTAAAATAGAGTCTACTTCATCGACTATTGCAAAGTTAAGTTCCCTTTGAACCATATCCGGAATACTCGATTTAAGGTTATCTCTTAAATAATCGAAACCCATCTCGTTATTCGTGCCGTAAGTGATATCTTTTGCATACGCTTCTCTTTTAGCGTCGTCATCCATACCGGATATTGCAACGCCCACGGTTAAACCTAAAAATTTATAAACTTTACCCATCCACTCTGCGTCACGGGAAGCAAGATAGTCGTTAACCGTAACTATGTGAACGCCTTTACCTGTTAATGCGTTTAAATATGCGGGAAGCGTTGCTACAAGCGTTTTACCTTCACCGGTTTTCATTTCGGCTACTCTGCCTTGGTGCAAACAAATACCGCCCATAACTTGAACTTTATAGTGGCGCATTTTTAATACTCTCCACGCCGCCTCTCTAACTACCGCAAATGCGTCGAACAAAATATCGTCGGTACTTTCGCCTTTACCTAATCTCTCTTTTAAAACGTCCGTTTGACTTATTAATTCTTTATCGCTTAAAGACGCATACTTTCCTTCTAAACTTAAAACCTTATCTGCCATAGAAGACAATTTTTTAAGGTTCCTTCTGCTTTCTCCACCTAAAATATACCTAAATAATCCCATATTATACTCCTTTATTCATTAATGAAACACTTGCAATCGTAAGCAAAATTACCTTTGTTGCACCTGCTTTTTTTAACGTACTTGCTATTGCTTCGCCCGTTGCTCCGGTAGTCGTAACGTCGTCTACAATTAATACCGTTTTATTTTTAACGCAATTTTTATCTTTTATCCTAAATGCGCTTTTTAAATTTTTTAATCTTTGTTCTCTGTTAAGCCCTACTTGTTTTAAGGTTTCTTTTTTCTTTATAATTAAATCGCAAAATTTAACGTTTATAATTTTTGATAAACTTTCGGCCAATAATTTAGTGTGATTATATCCCCGCTTTTTTATAGACTTTTTATCCATCGGAACGCATACGATTAAATCCGCCGAAAGCCTATACTTAAAATACGTAATAGAAAGATATTTAGAAAACACGTCTTTTAAATAACGCTTATTATTGTATTTTAAGTCTTGAATAAGTTCGCTAATAGGTTTATCGTAAACAAAACACGACCTTCCTATATCAATTTCCGTCAACTTATTTTTACACGTTAAACAATAATTTTCGGGATTTTTAGTTTGCCTTCCACAGTGTTCGCAAATGTGTTTATCGTTAAAAGGTAAACTCTTATAACAATCTTCGCAAAATAATTCTTCTTTAAAAATCTCTTTTCCGCAAGACAAACATCTCCACTTGTAATTAAAAAAGTATTTATCTAAAAATTCTTTAAATTTGCCTATTAATCGCATCTTATTTTTCTAAATACTTTTTTAAGTCTGCCACTCTATCGGTTTGTTCCCAACTAAATTCCTTTTTACCGAAATGTCCATACGTACTCGTTTCGAAAAATACCGGACTTTGCAAATTTAACTTTTCAATAATAGCGGCAGGTCTTAAATCAAATTCTTTAACTACTATTTCGGCAAGTTTGTCGTCAGACAGTTTCCCCGTGCCGAAAGTATTTATCATAACAGAAACGGGTTTGCTAACGCCTATTGCGTATGCAACTTGAATTTGACACTCGTCGCAAAGACCTGATGCAACCAAATTCTTACAAATATATCTCGCCATATAAGTGGCCGAACGGTCAACCTTAGTTGCGTCTTTACCAGAGAACGAACCGCCACCGTGCGGACATCTTCCGC
>JAZUKR010000134.1:0-5165 GCA_045643385.1 Christensenellaceae bacterium
GTATCATCGTTGGCTGTTCCCGGAGCAATTTTATCGAGTGCGTAAATCATCTCTATAATCCCGTCTAAAATTCGTTTTGGTAATACCAAACTTAAATCGCCTGGGGTGGCAGATAACGTAGGCGCAACAAAAGATTCTTCAATTCTGGCTTCAGTACTGCGTTGTCCTCTTATTAAGTCGCCAAAACGTTGAATCATTACTCCACCGCCAAGCATGTTAGACAATTTAACAATATTTTCTGCATAAGCCGTGCTGTCGTTAAACGGTTTAGAAAAATGCTTTGATACAAGAAGTGCAAAGTTAGTATTTTTAGTATGTTTAGATTTATCTTCGTAAGAATGCCCGTTAACGGTAACTATTCCGTTCGTGTTTTCGGTAACGACTGCTCCGTTAGGATTCATACAAAACGTTCTGACTAAATCGCCGTATTTTTCAGTTCTGTATACTATTTTACTTTCGTAAAGTTTATCGGTTAAATGGGCAAAAACTTCAGACGGAAGTTCAAGCCTAACACCTAAATCAACCCTATTTGAAAGCGTGGGAATATCAAGTTTTTTGCAAACGCCTTCTATCCATTTACTTCCGCTTCTGCCGACGGAAATTATACATTTTTTACATGGATAATCTTTATTTTTTACTGTAATCTTAAAGCCGTTTTCCGTCTTTTCGATAGTATCGACAGGCGAATTAAAATAAAAATCTATTTTATCTTTTAATTTATTATAAATATTCTGTAAAACAATAAAGTTTTTATCCGTTCCTAAATGTCTAACTTCCGCATCTAACAAATGTAGTTTGTTTTGTAAACAAAGTTTTTTAATTTCGGAATTAGCGGTAGAATAAAGTTTAGAGCCTTCTCCGCCGTTTTCGATATTTATTTTATCGACGTAACGCATTAATTTTATTGCGTTATCTTTTCCTATAAACTCGTGAAGCGTTCCACCAAATTGATTAGTTATATTATATTTTCCGTCAGAAAACGCTCCTGCACCGCCAAAACCGTTCATAATAGAACAGGTTGGACAATTTATACAAGATTTAATTTTTTCGCCGTCTATAGGGCATTTTCTTTTTTCAAGCGGATACCCCGACTCAAAAACGGCAACTTTTAATCCGCTATTTTTTTGAGCAAATTCATAAGCGGCGAAAATACCGCCGGGACCTGCCCCTATAATAATAACGTCATACATTTTTAATAATTTCCTTTTTATTATCTTTCTTCTCTAAAATAATTTAATCCGAGTGACGCAGGCGGTTGAATGTTTTTACTACCCGTTATGCTCGTAATAATTAAAACGATAAGCGTAATAACGTAAGGCAAAAGTTTTAATAAGTTAGTATCAAATTTTAATCCTTGATATGCAAGGATATATAAAGCACCGAATACAAAAGACCCTAAAATCGATAAATTCGGTTTCCAAACTGTAAATATAACGAGCGCAATAGCAAGCCAACCGAAAGCCTGAACATCTGTGCAACCGCCAAGGGGATCAGAACCCTTTTGATAATTCATAACGTAAAGTAATCCGCCGAGGCCTGCAATCGCTCCGCCTATTAAAATAGCAAAATATTTATACTTTGTTACGTTAATGCCAACTGCGTCTGCAGTTGCGGGATTTTCACCAACAGCTCTTAACTTTAAACCCGCTCTCGTTTTATTAAGCACTACAGCAGAAAGTATTGCAATAACTACTGCGATATAAACCAAAATTCCATGATTTAAAAAGACGTTTCCAAACCAACCTAAATCACCGGCAAACGAAAGAGAAGATCTAAATATAGCCCCGTTTGTGCGCAAAATATCCAAATCTACGTATTGCTTTATAGCAAACTGCGCAAAACCCGCACCGAAAGTCGTTAAAGCAAGACCTGTTACGTTTTGATTTGAGCGAAGAGTTACGGTTAAAAATCCGTATATAAAACTTGCTAAAAGCGAGAAAACTATAGAGCAGAATATACCTATTAAAATTACCCAAATCCATTGTGGTTGGCTTACGGAAGTAAAATAAATAGAAACACCTATCGTTCCGCCTGCACCACCCATACACATAATACCGGGAATACCCAAATTAAGATGCCCTGATTTTTCGGTTATAATTTCACCTACACAACCTAAAAGCATTACAACGCCGATAGCAATAGCACCGTTTAAGAACATATCCATATTACTTTTCCTCCTTAACGTCAGTTTTATCGCTATTAATAAAATCCGAACTTAACCTTTTATCAGATTTTTTCTTAAACGTAATTTTATAATTTATAAAGAAATCACAAGTAATTATAATAAAAAATACAAACCCTACAATAGCCCCGGGGAGTGCGTCGTTTGTTAATTTGAAAGTCGTTTTAACTTGATCCATACCTTTAGTTAAAAAAGTAACGCCAAAAGACGAAACTATCATAAGTAAAGGATCGCATTTAGCAAACCAAACGACCATTATTGCCGTAAAGCCCATATTCTTTGCAGAGCCGTTATTAATAGTGTGATTTTTTGCTCCGCCAAGTAGCAATCCGACAAGCCCGCAAATTGCACCGGACAGTATAAGCGTTCTTATAATTATTTTTTTAACGTTAATACCAACGTATTTTGCGGTATTTTGGCTTTCACCTACAAGATTTACCTCAAAGCCGTGTTTACTCTTTTTTAAATAAAAATACATAAAAGTAACTATTATCACCGCAACTATAATAATCAATAAATAACTATTACCTACTTTAGGAAGGTAAGCATCTTTAATATGTCTTCCTGCTTGAAGAGTACCTGAGCCGTCCGTTACCCATTTACCAATAACAAACAAAACTATATACTCTGATATGTAGTTCATCATAAGGGTAAAAAGAGATTCGTTGGTATTCCATTTAGACTTAAATATCGCAGGAATAACCGCCCAAATTGCACCGGCTAAAATACTTGAAACAAGCATCATTAACCAAACTACAGCATCAGGCAACTTCCCACCAAAATAATACATACACGCAATGCAAGCAAGACAGCCCATTAAAATTTGGCCGTTTCCACCCAAATTCCAAAATTTCATTTTAAAAGAAGGAACTAATGCAAGGCCCACTAAAAGAAGTAAAGACATGTCTTGTAATAATAGCCAAAGGTTTTGTTCCGTACCAAAGTTGCCCATAAATATTTCTTTAATAACGGTAATAGGGTTTGCACCGAAAAGTATTAAGGACAGTAACGAAGAAAGTATTAAAGCAATAACTACGGCAACTACGTAAATAATTGCAACTTTCCACTTAGGTAGTACATCTCTTTTAGCGATATGAAACAAACGTTCTTTGCTTTGAATTTCCGTTGCCATATTATTTGCCCTCCTTTTCTTGTTCTTCTATTTGTTTTTTCTTTTCTTCTTCCCATTGTTCATTAGAAAGGTTAGAGTCTTTTGCTTTGCCGTATTCTTTATCCTTTTTAACTTCGGTTAAATCAAGGGAACCGGTCATCATCAAGCCGAGTTCTTCTTTAGTAGTTTTATCGGCATGAACAACACCCATGTTTTTACCGTGACATAAAACCAAAATTTTATCGCAAAGGGCAAGCATAACGTCTAAATCTTCGCCGATAAACAAAATACCTGCACCGTTTTTCTTTTGCTCGTTTAATATGTCGTAAATAGCATAGGAAGAGTTAATATCAAGCCCCCTAACGGGATACGCCGTAATAATAACGTTAGGACTAGATTCAATCTCTCGCCCTACTAAAACTTTTTGAACGTTACCACCGGATAACCTTCTGACGGGTATTTCGGTTGAAGGAGTAGAAATATCAAGTTTTTCTATCAAAGCTTTCGCTTTCTCTTTCGCGATTTTTCTATCGACAAATAACCCTTTTCCTTCTCCATAAGTTTTTAATATCATGTTATCGGAAATAGAAAATGAAGGAGCAAGCCCCATACCGAGTCTATCTTCGGGTACAAAACTCATTGAAACGCCTTTATTAATAATCTCTTTTGCGGGAAGACCGACGATGTTTTCCCCTTTATGCATAATAAAACCGCTTTCTAAAGGTCTTAGTCCCGCTATAGCTTCGCAAAGTTCCTTTTGACCGCAACCGGCAACGCCTGCAACACCCAAAATTTCTCCACCACGGATATAAAAACTTACGTCTTCTATCTTTTTTGTTCCGTCGTCCCCAAAAATATTTAAATCTCTTATTTCAAGTAACGGTCTATCTATAGTAACCTTTGGCCTATCTATTTTTAAATCAACTTTTTTACCCACCATCATTTCGGTAAGTTCTTTTTCGTTAGTATCTTTAGTATTAACGGTTTCTACGTATTCGCCTTTACGGAGTATTGCAACTCTATCCGATATTTCCATAACTTCATTAAGTTTATGTGTAATTATTATTACTGATTTACCGTATTTTTTCATTATACGCAAAACGTCGAAAAGTTTTTCGATTTCTTGCGGAGTTAAAACTGCCGTCGGCTCGTCTAAAATCAAAATATCTGCACCACGATATAATACTTTTAATATTTCTACCGTCTGCTTTTCGGATACGGACATATCGTATATCTTCTTTTTAGGATCAATATTAAATCCGTATCTTGTTAACAATTTATCTACACGAGAGTTGATTTCTTTACTGTTAAATCTGTTATAAAATTTAGAAAATTTAGCGTTTTTATTAATTAATTTAATAACTTTTTGAACGTCTTTATAAGTATAAGTCGAAGACTTTAAATAATCGTCTAAATTTAAAATTTCAATATTTAATTCAGAATATTTTTCTATTATTAATTTTTTAACTTCTTCTAAATCTTTTGTTTCATTAAAAGGTTCAATATTTATATTCAAATAGGTTTTAACGACCTTTAATATACCGTTAACGTATTTACAGTCGTAAAAATCTACAGTCTTATCGAGATAATCATCTATATTTTTAACGCTAATATTAGCGTCCTTAAATTTCTTTTTTAATCCTTTTACCGCAGAATCTAAATCGAAAGTACTTTTATCAAGTCCTAAAACTATATTTTCAGCCGCAGTAAAAATGTCAACCAACTTAAAATGTTGGTGAATCATACCAATTTTATATTTAAATGCGTCTTTAGGTGAAGCAATAACCGCTTCTTTCCCGTTAACGAAAATTTGACCTTCATCGGGAAAATATATACCCGAAATCATGTTCATAAGAGTTGTTTTACCGCTTC
>JAZUKR010000135.1:0-10834 GCA_045643385.1 Christensenellaceae bacterium
ACCTAAAATAGGCGGTAATTTTCTGTTGCACTTTCCTTAAAGTCGCCTTCACCGGGATTTCTCCGGCACCCTGTTTCTGAAACGCTCGGACTTTCCTCATTGACGGTTTTGCTCCGCCCCCGCAACTGCATAACTCACTTAAAAGTGTATGTATTTTATAATATTTATTTAATTTTGTCAAGAAAAAAAGAAAAGACCGAAAAATTTTCCGTTCTTTTCTTTTAGGTTTAATTTTTACTCAAAATTTTACAAATCGTCTGCGTCTTGAACGGGCGTTTCGTATTCATCGAAATAATCTACTCCCGTGTAAGAACCGTACACGTCTTGCTTGCTTTTATTAAAAGGTTTTTTATCTTTCATTATTTGCAATTTTTAGTGCAAGATTTAGTACAAGCTTTATTTTTACCGCATGCTTTTGTATTTTTACTATTTCTCATAACTTCCCCCTCAAAGATTATTATGAGAAATTTTAATAAATATATACTGTAAATTTTTGTTATTTCGCTTTTATTATATCCGTTGAATAGATAGCGCCCGAAAGGTTTTCTTCTAAAATAAAATAATACTTAACGTTATCGTAAATCGTAAACTTTTTATCAATTATTTCTTCGTTAAATTCTACGATTTCTTTTTCGTTTATATCTTCAAAAGTATAGCAAATTTTAATCTTGGATTTTTTATACGCCCTTTTAACCTTAACCGTGTTTTTCTTTACGCTAAAGGAAAGTTTTTTAATCTCTTTGTCGCTTGATAATGCTTTTATAAAGTCATACGTCGTATAGTCCGAAAATCCCGTCAAATTGCCGTGCGGAAAAGATTTTCTGTAAGAAAAATATTTATCGGAATTAATTTTATCCGTCGTTAAATAGTGCATTTTAAGTGTAAAAGCAGGGTCGTCTGCCCCAACGGAGAATAAAACGGGAACGGTTATTTTATCTAAAAAGTTTTTCGGCTCTAAATAATTTAAATAGTCATTCTTTTCTTGTTCGTTAAGCGGGTCGTAAAAATGCCCCCACCAAGGATTAAGTTCGGTGTATCCCGAAGAGTAAATCATAACCCCTGCTTTAATCCTTTTTTCAACGGACAAAAGTGCCAAATTAACTATTCCGCCCCAAGAAAGACCTATGGAAAAAATATTATTCTTATCTATTTTAATATCGTCTATAGAATATAAAAGGTCTATCGCCTTAATTGATTGCAAAACGGAAAAATAATTCCAAGGGTCGTCCGATTCTATTTCCGTACCGTATCCGATAGGGCCTGCATCGGGATTTTTAACTAAAGCCGATTCACGAGATTCTCTCATATTTCCGCTAAAATCGGGAACGATAGTAACAAACCCCTGTTTTTGATATTCTCTTGCTACTTCTAAGTATGCTTCTCCGCCACCACCGTGAATAACTAATGCTGCGGGATAGCCGTTTTTTGGCATTTCGGTATCGGGATAGGCTATAAACGCATAAATACTTTTTTTGCCGGTATTAGTTAAAAAAGAATATTTCATTGCACCCGTATGATAAAAACAATCGTACGGAATATAAGTTATTTCTGCCTTATCGTCTACACGTTTAATATCTAAATACTCTTTTAAGGTTAACATTATTCTACACCTATTCTCGTTGCTTTTACAGTTCCGTTTAAAATATTTTTAATGGAATACTTAGAAGATGCGATTATAACTTTTGTTCCTATTTTAACTGCGTCTTTAATATATTCTAATTTCGCTTTAGCGCCGTTTGCTCCTTTTCTTGAAGCACCGTCACAATAATTTTCACACTCGGTTATATTGTCTAACACTTCGTAAACGTCTTTACCGCTAATTTTTTCTATTAACGTTGTAGCGTCGTTCGGAATTTTATATATCCCTTCGCTACTTGTTAAAATTAAAAGTGTTTCTGCTTTAACAAGGCAAGCGATTTGCGTTGCCGTTTCGTCGTTATCTACGCACTCAACTACTTTGTTTTTGCTCGATTTTAACGTTTGAATTTCTAATCTTCTACATTCTTCCGTTGATACGGCGTCGTTATAATTTACTATGGGGATTGCATTTTGTTCTTTTGCACGAAGAAGCATTTGCCTTAAATGTTCTCTTTTGATTTCGTCGTTAAAATGCTGATGTTCTACAAGCACTTGACGAATAGAATACTTTGAATCGATAAATTCCCTATAAGTAGACATTAAAATAGATTGCCCTTGTGCCGAATAATCGGTTTTTACGTCTTCTATAGAGCCTTCTAATTCTTTGCCGTTTCTTTTAATATAGTCAAGCCTTCCCGTTTCTACCGCACCCGAAGTTACCCAAATATACCCCGGCTTTAAGTCTTTAGAAAGTCTTGCGATTAAAGTGTAATCTAAAATATTGTTTTCTTTACTAATCAGTGCCATCGAACCGATTTTGCCTACGAGTTCTACGTCAAATTTCATAATTTTTCACCTTAAAAATAATTATATTAAATTTTTTAGATAATTACAAGCATAAAAGTAATATTTCTGTTATTTTTGGAAAAAATTAAAAAAAGGAGAAAATTATGAAAGATAAAAACTGTTTAACACAACAAAACTTAATGACGGCGTTTTTAAGAGAATCGGGTGCTTTTAACGAATACACCTTTTACGCCGAACAAGCAAAAGACGAAGGATATATGGAAATTTATAATCTTTTTAATAAGTTCGCAAAAAACGAACAAGCACACGCTAAAGTATGGTTTAACCTTTTTCACGGAGTATCTTCTACTTTAGACAACTTAAAAGATTCTTTTGACTTAGAAAATTACGAAAGCGACGTTATGTACAGTGAATTTTCTAAAGTCGCAACAAAAGAAGGTTATACGGATATTGCTTCGCTTTTCGATAAAGTGGCAAACGTAGAAAGAGAACACGCTAAAGCATATAAGGCCTTTTTAGAAAGTGTTAAAAACAAGGAAGTCTTTGTTAAATTAGACGAAGTAACTTGGCAATGCTTAAACTGTGGGCATATTGTTAAAGGAAAAACTCCGCCCACGTCTTGCCCTGTTTGTTCTCATAATCAAGGCTTTTTTGCCGTTAAAAAAGATTAATTTTTTATTCGTGTTGACAATTAAATCTTTTTTTGCTAAAATATCCTTGCAACATAAACTTATTAGGTGGTTTATAAAATCAAAAATTTTATTTCTCATATTATAAGGGTAGCAACGCCTACCTTTCTATATATATGGGGAATTCCTAATATGTTTAGTGTTGCAAACTGGTCGGCGTTCTATAGTGCCGTTATTTATAACGGCATTTTTTAGGAAAATATTATGCCGTAAGTTTACGGCATTTTTTTATTTCTTGACAAATACATAAACATTTGCTAAAATAAAAAATGCAAACTTTAATTTAACATTTTTTTAGCAAGGGGCATATTTAAAATAGAATTATGCCTATCTCGTTCTTTTAACGTACCCTTGTGTAGTTAAATTGAAGTTTGCAATTAGAGAAACGGTGTATTCTATGATGCCGTTACTTATAACGGCATTTTTTTATTGGAGAATATTATGAAAAGTGATTATGAAAAGTACAGTTTGCAAGCGCTAAGAACTTATGGAAGGCAAATAGGCGTTAATTCGCCCACTTCAAAAAAAAAGGAAGATTTGATATCCGAAATAATCAAGATAGAAACGGGTGAGGTTAAACCTAGTTTTACAAAAAAGGGTAGACGGGTTAAAAACGGAATCGTATCTATAAAATTAGAAAAAGACAAGGAGTATATAAAAATACAAAAAACAGGCGAAATAGTTTCTTTACTAAATAAATTCGTTGAAGATTTAACAAAAATACTTTTAAAATAAAAAATCCGTTAACTTAATTAACGGATTTATTTTTTTTCTTGTAAAACGGTAAACACAATAATAAATATAAAGGCACAAATAAAACGTAAGACGGAATAAGTAGCCAAATAACAGGCCAATAAGTTACGTTTCCGCCGTTAAGATTAAATACGTCTATTTTCATAAACGACGGACACAATGCGCTCATAAAGTCGCTAAAAAATCCCATATCCGGAGTAGGGCCGAAAGTAAAAGAATTATTATAATATTGTGCGTTAAAAAATAATTCCGCCTTACTAAAACCTTCTCTTTGCAGAGCGCCTGTAAATACCAAAACACCCGTATTTAAACAAATTAATAATTCATAAAGTAAAAACACCAACGGAATTAAATAAAACTTGTTTATTCTCGGCCTATAAATATTAAATATCGCTAAATAAAGCGGAATAGCGAATAAAGAGAAATGGCAAAAATAAAATCTTATGCTTTCAAATTCGTAAAAATTTCTATTAATCGCTTCAGTCGGATAAAAAATTGCTATAAATCCGCCTAAAACACCTATTAAATACATAAAGTCTTTAAAAATACTGTCTTTTTTAATTAGCATTATAAACGGAAATACAAGCGTTGATACGGCGCAAATATTTTCAAAAGAAGACTTATAAAAACTGTTTACGTCTAAATAAACTAACTGTTTTAAAAAATGAACTGAAAAATTAACAAAGCACCAAATCAATAAAAATTTATATTGAGTTTTTTTGTTTTTGTTTTTTAATATAAAATATAATGCAATAAATATCGTCGCTAAAACTATTATTTCTAAAAAGTAAAAAACGTTACCTACTTTTATCATACTTTTATGATTATATCATAGATAACGTTTTTTTTCAACCTTTTTTAATTTTTTGCCAAATCTAATATCGCCAAAGTATAAATATCGCAGAGTTTTTCTAATAACTCTTTTCTAACGTGTTCGTTCGCTTGATGAATACTTGCGTCCTCTCCTATAAACTCAGGTCCAAACGCAACGCCTTTAGAAAATACTCTTGCAAAAGTGCTTCCGCCCATACTTATAGGCGAACGCTTTTCACCCGTTATTTTATTATACGAATCAAGCATAGTTAATAAAAACTTATCGTCTTTTGCTATCATAAAAGGTTCGTGCTTGGTTTTATATAAAGAATACGGAATATTAAACGTATTTATTTTATTAACTACTTCTTTACAAGTAAATGGCGCAGGAATTCTAAAATCGCACTTTATACTTATATAATCTTTTTCTTCGCTTATTAAATCGGGAGAAAACGTAACGACTCCTTGTTCGTTTTTAAGTTCCATAATTTTTTTAGTATCTAAAAACAAATAATCTAAAATGTCTTTAACGTCTTCGCCTACGTCTAAAAAGTATTCGTATAATTTTTTAATTGCGTTTATTCCGTCTTTAGGACAACTTCCGTGTGCGGATTTTCCTATACTTATAATTTTATTTCCGTCAAGAATTAAACCGTGTCTATCTAAAAGCGATTTATTAATGCCTAAATCTAAAGCGTAAACTTCCGCCCTATCGCATACTGCGTTTATAGCCGTTCCGCCTTTAATTCCGTAAAAGTTTTTAAGTTTTTTTGTCTTAAACTCTACTACTTGAACGCCTTTTTCCGCATAACTTACGGGGAAATTGCCGTCGGGCGAAAATCCGTATTCGGGAATAACCGTTTTTGTTTTTAAATATTCTACGTCTTTCCAACCCGTTTCTTCGTTTGTTCCAACGAAAAGCCTAAACTTTTTATTACATTTAATATTGCTTTCTTTTAACTCCCTTAATGCGTAAAGACAAGCTAAAAGCGGTCCTTTATCGTCTAAAATTCCCCTACCGTAATAAACGCCGTCTTTTAAAGTTAAAGTAAACGGCGGAGTTTCCCAGTTATTACCTGCGGGCACAATGTCTAAATGACCTATTATTCCTATTTCTTCACCTTCTCCGTAAACGACTTCGCCTATATAATTATCGTAATTAACCGTTTTAAACCCGAAACTGCTTGCTAAATCTAAAAAATAATTTAAAGCGTTATAAACTTCGCTTCCAAACGGCATATTATCTTTTTTTTCTGTTTCTATGCTGTTAAAACTTATTAGTTTACTTAAACTGTCTATATATTCGGAAAAATATTTCATATTTACTTTATTAACTCTCCTTACATATACAGTATACAGCAAAATTTTAATATTTGCTATAAAAATATTACTTTTGATTTGCATTTTTTTTATTTTATGTTAAAATGTTTTTATGGTTGATGGCACAAATTTCCACGTTGGGCATCGGGAACGTATGATAAATAAGTTTTTATCTAATCCCGATTCTGTTCCCGAACACGAACTCTTAGAAATACTTTTATATGATTCTATTAAACGCAAAGATACTAATCCTTTAGCACATAAACTTATTAATACGTTCGGAAGTATAAAAGGCGTGTTTAACGCTTCTATTAGCGAACTTATGTCTGTTGACGGTGTTGGAATAGTTACCGCTAAAAACCTTTCTTTATACGGCAAAATTTTTAATAAAATTTCTTCAGAATCTAATACTAAAAAACAAAAAATGCAATTTTCTTTCGAAAAGAACAAAGAAGAAATTTTAGAACTCTTTAACGGCGTATTCGTAGAAACCGCTTTTTTTATTCTGTTAGATAAATTTTGTAATCCCATTATTAAAATGGATTTTTCTAACTTCGATAAAAAAGAAGTTTCGGCAAATTTAAAAGACGTTGCAAATTCTATTGCCATAAATAAACCGACTTATCTTATAATGTGCCATAATCACCCGATGGGAATTTTAGAGCCGAGTAATTCCGACGACATTACGACGGCAAAAATTCACCTTTTATGTTTATCTCACGGCGTAACGCTTTTAGACCACGTTATCGTTTGCGATAAACAGGCTTTTAGTTATCACGCTTCGGGAAGATTACAAAAAATTAAAGAAGAATATTCTATTGATTCGTCAATAAACAATATAGATTTTAAAGGAGTAGACAAATGGATAAAGTAAGAACACGTTTTGCGCCTAGTCCTACGGGCTATTTACATATCGGAGGATTAAGAACAGCGCTTTACGGATTTTTATATTCAAAAAAGAATAACGGCGATTTTATTTTAAGAATAGAAGATACCGATACTGCAAGATACGTAGAAGGCTCCGTTCAAATTATTTACGACACTATGCGTGATTCTAAAATAATGTACGACGAAGGACCGGACGTTGGTGGAAATTACGGACCTTATATTCAATCCGAGCGTAAAGATATTTATAAAAAATATGCGGAAAAATTAGTTGAATTAGGTGGCGCATACTATTGTTTTTGTACGCCCGAACGTATTAATTCACTTAAAGACGAAGAAGGCAACGTCCGTTACGATAAACATTGTTTAAAACTTTCTAAAGAAGAAATAGAAGAAAAAATAAAAAACGGCGAACCTTACGTAATACGTCAAAATATTCCCGAAAACGGCGTTGGAACTTACCACGACTTAGTTTACGGCGATATTTCAGTCGATTACAAAGATATTGAAGACGGAATTTTACTTAAAAGCGACGGTATGCCGACTTATAACTTCGCAAACGTTATTGACGACCACCTTATGGGCATAACTCACGTTATTCGTGGTACGGAATATCTTTCTTCTACCCCGAAATATAACCTTATGTACGACGCTTTCGGTTGGGAACGTCCTACTTATATACACTTACCCCCTATTATGAAAGACTCTCAACATAAACTGTCTAAAAGAAACGGAGATGCAAGTTACGAAGATTTCGTTAATAAAGGCTATATAAAGGAAGCGATAGTTAACTATATTGCACTTTTAGGTTGGAGCCCTAAGTCAAACGTCGAAAAAATGAGTTTAGACGAGTTAATCTCTAATTTTTCTTTAGACGGAATAAGTAAATCTCCTTCTATTTTCGACGAAACTAAAATGAAGTGGCTTTCAGGTGAATACATTAAGGAAATGCCTTACGAAGATTTTAAAATTTTGGCAATACCTTTTTTAAGTAAAAGTAGCGTTTATAATAAATTCGATACGGATAAGTTATTAAATCTCGTTAAAAACAGAGTGCAAATATTAAGCGAAATACCTGAAAAACTTGAATTTTTAGTTAACTTTAATAAGTTCGACGTTAATTTATTCGTTAACGAAAAACAAAAAACGTCTTTATCTTTAGCTAAAGATATTTTACCTAAAATTTACGATTTATTAAACTCTATTAAAGATTTTTCTAACGCAAACTTGTTTGAAAATTTAGTTAAATTATCTAACGATTTAGGTATTAAAAAACAAGCGCTTTTGTGGGTTATGAGAATTGCTTTAACCGGCCTAGAATCAACAGCCGGCGGTGCTACCGAAATTGCCGAATTAATAGGCAAAGAAGAAACGCTTTATAGAATTAACTTTTCTTTAAGTTTATTATAATTTTATTACATAAACATTTAAAAAGGCTGATTTATTCAGCCTTTTTTAAATTATTAAATTCAATAGTTAAATTGTGATTATTATTTACAAAGCCTAAAATTCCCTTTGAAATTTTTTCTGACATTTTATAAATTAAATTTAATCTTGTTAAATTGTATAATTCAAAATTATTTTTGGTTTTTTTACTAACTATTCCTATAATACTGATATCGCCTATCTCTCTTAAATCTTTATTAACGCCGAGTCCGGGCTTAATTCCGTGATTAAAAATTTTAATTAGTCCAACGTCATCTTCGTTGCCTACTGCCGCATCAATCGATATAATAACCGAATTTGGGTGACTTTTTCTTAAAAACTCGCCTGCCGTTTCAACTTCTTTTGCCGTTATAGGAAAATTAAGCGTTCCGTATATATAAGCATTTACTTTCTCTTTTTTTAAAAAAGTCCCCGTTAAAGGCCCTAAACTGTCGCCTAAAACCAAATCGCTCCCTATACAACAAAAAATAGGTCTTTTATTCTTTATATTTAATTTTTTTAACGATTCACTAATAAATTCGCTTGAATATTCATTAAAAGCATTTACAATGTATTCATCCATTATAAATACAATTTTTAACGTAATTAATAAAATTTATACTAATTTTTAAAATGTGTTGTAAAAACACGTTAAATATGATAAAATCTAATAAATAAAAGGAATTTAAAAATATGAATATATTATTAAGTTCCAACATGGGCGCTATAATTAATTTAACGGCGCTTGCAATTCTAACGCTATTTACTTTAATAGGGCTAATTAAAGGATTCGTTAAAACATTCGTCCAGTCTTTCGGCACCATTTTAAGCATTATCTTTTCGGCATTACTAGCCGTAAGCATGCTTAACTTTTTACAAAGTAAAATCGGAATAGTAGATTTCTTTGCCGAAAAACTGTCAGGACTTTTAACGGATATATTCGGCGAATCCATTATGAACACGTCTATTAAAGAAGCAACGGAAACAACTTTATTAAATAGTGGCTTAACAAGTTGGATTATAACCCTTATTATTAACGCAAAAAATGACGGCACTATTGATAAAAGTTTAACACTTAATCAAATTATTACACCTGCGTTCTCCTACTATTTATCTATAATTATTTGCGCAGTCGTGCTATATATTTTATTCAGAATTGCATTTTTCTTGTTGGGACAGATTTTTAGCAAAATAAGAAAATTTAAGTTGGTTAAAAAAACCGACACAATACTGGGTTCGATTTTAGGACTAGTTCGAGGAATTTTTATAATTTCACTTATCACAAGCATTATTAATATAATCCCAATTGCGTTCTTCCAAAACCTATCCATTGAAATTGCAGACGCACCGATTACTTCTTTCTTAAATAATATAAATATCTTTAATATTGTACTAAATACTATTTCAAATCCTGCAAATATTATAGGTTTTATAAAGTAAATTAATTGTTTCACGTGAAACACTAAAATAACAATGTTTCACGTGAAACTTTTTTTGTTCATCTTTGTTTCACGTGAAACATTAAAAATTATTTATAAATTTATTTTATGATAAATCAATAAAACAAAGGATTGTAAATATAATAAATTCTTGAATTTATAATATTTATATGTAAACATTGACTAAATTAATATATTTTAGGTATTTTTTGTATATTTTAATATAAGGCGCATTTTATAATTTTATGCGCCTACACAAATATATAAGACAAATATAAAAATAAATAATAAAATCTATTGTTTTTTTTCTGTTTATGTAGTATACTATTTATTGATAAAAGGAAAAATATGTTTTATTGAAACGATTTGACTTTAATAAAAGGACCAAGGAGAAATAAAATTGAAAAAAGGAAACAAAACATTATTATATATTGTACTTGCAATAATTGTAATCGTTGGAGCGTTATCTCTATTTTCATCTTGCAATGGAAAAACCGAAGTAAACGATAGCGATTTTGATAACATTGTTTATTCCGAACACCTAATGGAAGACGGCATTATTTCAAAAGAGAATTTAAAAAACACAGGCGCAGACGAAGTTTGTAAAAGAATTGCCGGTTATTCATACGATAGCGTTAGAATTTACGATATAGTTTTCGACGTTTATAACGTTACTTTTAAACTTGATTTATACAAGGGAACGGAAAAATTAGGATATATTCAGTTTAAAACGGTATTTTCCAGAACAGACACGGAAATATATAATCTTAAAACAGTTTTAAGTGAAAAAGGAATTAATTACGATTTTACAGACCCGAATGCCGGTTCTATTTGGTCTTCGCTTTTACCGATTGTGGGAACGGTGATAATTGCCGTTATATTCTTTATTTTAATGACGAGTACGCAAGGCGGAACGAAGAGCGCTATGAATTTTGCAAAGACAAATGCAAAATTACAAAACAATACCAAAAAAAGATTTGCCGACGTTGCCGGCGCTGAAGAAGAAAAAGAAGAATTAGCGGAAATAGTAGAATTCTTAAAATCTCCGCAAAAATTCTCCAAACTCGGTGCAAGAATTCCTAAAGGCGTGCTTTTAGTAGGTCCTCCGGGAACAGGTAAAACATT
>JAZUKR010000136.1:0-6667 GCA_045643385.1 Christensenellaceae bacterium
ATTATGCCTATAAGCAACCATAACCATTTGCGTTTTTTAGTTTCCATAATATAACTCCTATAATATTTATTTTTATCTATATAGACAATTATCTATATAGACAATTATCTATATGATAAGTAAAAAATATATGCGAACTTAATCGCACGTATTTTTTTTGCAAGTATCTTCGTTTGTTCTTCCCGTTCTACATTTTGTATCGCCGAGAAAATCAAGCATTTCATTAAGTTTACAACAAGCAAGCGTGTAATAAGTCCATTTCCAATCCTTTTCCGCTTTTACCAAACCGCAATCGCAAAGCACTTTCATATGATGAGAAAGGGTGGGCTGCGTGATATTGAGTTGCTCCAAGATTTTACAACCGCAAAGCGTACCGCCACGTAACATTTCAAATATTTGCATACGGGTATCGTCTGCTAACGCTTTTAAGATTTTAGTACATTCTTCTCTTTCCATTATACGCACCTCACATTGATTGTCGTCAATATTATTATACACATCACATTGATACCTGTCAATAGGAAAACGGGTGTTTTTGAAAAAATCTTATAAAAATTTTTAAAAGAAAAATCAGACTCCAAATTGGAATCTGATTGTTTCTCCACTTGAAAGTGCAATTTCCTATAAATTTTTAATATTTCAAAAAATCCCTAAGAGAAGAGCGCTTTTTAGCAACGCTTTTTCTTTACTTGTTTAATTTTATTCGGTTTCTAAGGGAGTTTCCGTTTCTAAAGTTTCCTCTTCTTCACTTGACTCTTCGCTTTTAGGAGTTATTGCAATTTGGGAAACAAGCGAATCTTCAATTCTCATAACTTTAACGCCTTGAGTATCTCTGCCGATTTTACTTATATCGCAGGACGCAACTCTTATTATAATTCCGCTTGACGTAATTATCATAATATCTTCTGATTCAGTTACGAATTTAAGGCTACAAAGTTTACCCGTTTTTTCGTTAAACGTTCCCGCCTTTATACCTTTACCGCCACGGTTTTGAAGTCTATAATCTTCTAAATCGCTACGTTTTCCGTATCCATTCTCGGTCATTGTTATTATTTCCGCATCGGGGTTTACTACTGACATATCTATTAAATAGTCGTCGGCTTCAATATCTAAACCACGAACGCCTTGCGTATCTCTTCCAGTAGGTCTTACGTCCGTTTCGCTAAACCTTATGCACTTTCCGTCGTGAGACGCCATTATTATTTCGTTTTGACCGTTTGTTAAACCGACGGATATAAGTTTATCTTCGTCTAAAATATTTATCGCTATTTTACCCGTCTTTCTGATATTTGCAAATTCCGTTAAAGCAGTCTTTTTTATTAAACCGTTTTTAGTAGCGAGAACAATATAACCTTCGGTATTTTCTTTTAACGGAATCATTGCCCTTACTTTTTCGTCTTTTTCTATTTGAATAAGGTTAACAACCGCTCTGCCACGTGCCGTCCTTTGTTCTTCCGGAATAAAGAAACATTTTAAACTGTACACTTTACCTTTATCGGTAAAGAACAATATATCGTCGTGAGTAGAAGTAACGAACATATTGTCTATAAAGTCTTCTTCTTTAGGCTTATGAGCAGTAACGCCCCTGCCTCCACGTCTTTGCGTTCTGTATTCGGTTATAGGAATACGTTTAACGTAGCCGGAGTTAGTCATACTTACAACAACGTCTTCTTTAGGAATTAAATCTGCCATATCTATATCGCCGTAATCGTAAGAAAGTTCCGTTTTTCTAGGCGAAGGATATTTTTCTTTAATTTCTTCCATATCCGTTTTTATTATGTCTTTAACTCTGCTTTCGTTTGCTAAAATATCTTTTAAGTCTAAAATGGTTTTTTCAAGGTCCTTTAATTCTTCGTTGAGTTTTTCAACTTCCATAGCAGTCAATCTTTGCAATCTCATTTCCAAAATCGCATTTGACTGTTTATCCGAAAGCCCGAATTCTTGGATTAATTTATTACATGCGTCGTCTTTATCGCTAGACGCTTTAATTATTTCTATAACCCTATCTATATTGTTTAATGCAATAACTAAACCTTTAACAATATGCTCTCTTTCTTCTGCTTTATTAAGATCGAATTTCGTTCTTCTTATAATAACTTGTTCTTGGTGAGCAAGATATTTAATTAAAATTTCTCTTAAAGGCAAAATCTTGGGTTCGCCGTCAACTAACGCTAAAAGCGTTATTCCGTCTTTGACTTGAAGGTTAGTATGCTTAAACAACATATTTAACACAACTTGAGAATTGGCGTCTTTTTTTAGTTCGATGCAAATTCTCATACCGTGCCTATCAGACTCGTCTCTTAAATTAGAAATGCCTTCGATTTTTTTATCGTTTACCATACTTGCTATGGTCTTAATAAGTTCTTCTTTATTAACTTGGTAAGGAATTTCGGTAATAATTATCCTTTCTCTTTCTTTATTAAACTCTTCTATTTCGGTTTTTGCTCTTAAAACGAAACCGCCCTTACCCGTTCTGTACGCTTCTCTAATTCCCGATCTCCCCATCAAAACACCGCCCGTAGGATAATCGGGAGCAGGAATATACTCAAACAATTCATCGTCGGTTATATCGGGATTATCAAGCATAGCGATACAAGCGTTTAAACACTCTTGTAAATTATGCGGTGGAATATTTGTAGCCATACCTACCGCTATTCCGTCAGACCCGTTTACTAAAATATTAGGTATTCTCGACGGCAAAACGACAGGTTGCATTTCCGTATCGTCGAAGTTAGGATAAAAATCTACCGTTTCTTTATCTATTTCCCGTAACATTTCGTTAGAGAGTTTAGAAAGCCTTGCTTCTGTATACCTATACGCAGCGGCAGGATCGCCGTCGACCGAACCGAAGTTTCCGTGTCCGTCTACAAGTGGGAAGTTAATAGAAAAGTCTTGCGCTAACCTTACTAATGCGTCGTAAACCGAGCTGTCGCCGTGCGGGTGATATTTGCCTAAAACTTCGCCGACGATTTTAGCGCATTTTTTATACGCTTTATCACTCGTAAGCCCCATATCGTGCATTGCATACAAAATACGTCTGTGAACGGGTTTTAATCCGTCCCTAACGTCCGGAATAGCACGTGAAACGTTAACTGCCATAGCATATGCAATAAACGATTTCTTTATTTCGTTATTAACTTCAACGTTAATTAATTTTGTTTTATCAAGAGTTTCTTTAAAGTTTGCAGAAAGTTCTGCAGGCGCTTCTCTTTTACTCATTATCTTTTCCTACCTTTATATATCTAAATCTGTAACAAGTTTAGCGTTTTCTTCGATAAACTGTCTTCTAAGTTCGGGATCGTCGCCCATTAATCTCGTAAACGTTTCGTTCGCTTCGACCGCATCTTCCATAGTAACACGCATCATCGTACGTGTTTCCGGATTCATTGTGGTTTCCCAAAGTTGCTCTGGATCCATTTCACCAAGACCTTTATATCTTTGAATACTACACTTGCCTGCCTCAGCCAAATAATCGTTTAACTCTTTGTCTGAATAAAAATATTTATCTACGTTATTTTTAGTCGCTTTGTATAGTGGCGGTTGCGCAATATATACGTGGCCCTGTTCTATTAGCGGTTTCATAAATCTAAAAAAGAAAGTTAAAAGTAAAATTCTTATATGGCTTCCGTCTACATCGGCATCGGTCATACAAATAACTCTGTCGTAACGGATTTTGGATATATCGAATTCTTCCTTCATGCCACCACCGAACGCAGTTATCATAGCCCTTATTTCTTCGTTTTCTAAAACCCTGTTTATTCTCGCTTTTTCTACGTTTAATATTTTACCCCTTAAAGGCAAAATCGCTTGAAAACGCCTATCTCTTCCCTGTTTTGCACTTCCGCCTGCGGAATCGCCTTCAACAAGGAATATTTCGCAAAATTCGGGGTTTTTGTCTGAACAATCGGCAAGTTTTCCGGGGAGAGTCGTCGACTCTAATGCACCTTTTCTTCTCGTATTTTCTCTGGCTAACCTTGCAGCTTCTCTCGCCCTTTGCGCCGTTAAAGTTTTCATTATAATTTCACGGGTTTTGTCGGGATTTTCTTCAAAATACGTTCCTAAATATTCGGTCATTGCTTTTGAAACGAAATTTCTCATTTCCGAATTACCGAGTTTAGTTTTTGTTTGTCCCTCAAATTGCGGTTCGGTGAGTTTTACGGATACAACCGCACATATCCCTTCCCTTACGTCTTCAGGAGAAACCTTTTCGTCGTTCTTTAATATGTTTAATTTCTTACCGAAGTCGTTTATTATCTTCGTTAAAGATGCCTTAAACCCTTCTAAGTGAGTTCCCCCTTCTTCGGTATTTATATTATTTGCAAAGGCATAAATGGTTTCGTTATAAGTGTCGGTATACTGAAGAGCAACTTCTACCTCCGTATCGCCGTAAAACACGTCGAAATAAACGGGCTTTTCGAAAATAGGCATTTTATTCTTACTTAAATCTTCAACAAAGTGTGCAATCCCGCCTTCATAAATAAACTCGTCTTTTTGCGTTTTCCCTTCTCGCCTGTCTTCCATAATAATTTTAAGTCCCTTATTAAGATAGGCAAGTTCCCTTAAACGTGTTTTTATCGTGTCGTAATTAAATTCTGTCGTTTCAAATATTTCGTCGTCCGGCATAAAGGTAACGAACGTTCCCGTAAAATCAGCGTCGCCAACAATGGCTAACGGCCCTTGCGGAATACCACGTTTATATTCTTGAACGTGTTTTTTGCCGTCTTGATATACTTCTACCTTAAGCCAAGAAGACAAAGCGTTAACAACGGATAATCCTACGCCGTGAAGTCCGCCCGAAATTTTGTAACCGCCACCGCCGAATTTACCACCCGCATGGAGTTTTGTTAAAACAACTTCTACTGCAGATATCCCTTCGGTATGGTGTATCCCGCACGGAATACCCCTTCCGTTATCGGTTACGGTACAAGACCCGTCGTTATTTAATATTACGTTAATCGTATTACAATAGCCGGATAGCGCTTCGTCTATCGAGTTGTCTACGATTTCTTGAACCAAGTGATGAAGCCCCCTAACGTCGGTTGAACCGATGTACATGCCGGGTCTTTTTCTGACCGGGTCAAGCCCTTCTAAAACTTGAATTTGGCTTTCGCCATAGTTACCTAATTTTTTATCGTTTTCTTCCATTTTTTCACCCGAAAACCCTATATAATTTTATATAAAAATTATACCATATTTTTACTATAAAAACAAGCGTTTTTTTACAACTTTTAAAACTATTTAATAAATTAAATAGTTTTAATCCTTTATATTGATATGTTGAACGAATATTTATAAAAAAAGGCGTATAATTTGCCCAAAAATAGACATAATTTTTAATAAGAGGTAGTATAAATATGGAATGTAAAAATTGTAGAAACGAAATTAAAGACGGAAACTTAACGGAGTGCAAAAACTGTGGTGCGCTTATATGCACTTCTTGTGCTAAAATCACAAAAAATATTTGCCCGTATTGTTATTCCGATTTAGAATATAGAGGCTAAAAATATTTTCTGATACTTGACTTTTATTTTTTTTGTATTAAAATATAATAAGGTGATCTTATGGAAATATTATTAAATCCTGATAAAGAGGCGGTTAAAATGTTAAAAGAAGGGCTTAAAAAAACAGGCGGATATTGCCCATGCAGACCACAAAAAATACCTGAAAACAAATGTATGTGTCTTGAGTTTAGAAATCAAATTAAAGATGAAAACTTTGAAGGATACTGTCATTGTATGTTATATTATAAAAAAAAATAAAAGGAGATTTTATTTATGGACAACAAATACAAAGGAACACAAACGGAAAAGAACTTAATGGAAGCATTTAGCGGTGAATCGCAAGCAAGAAACAAATATACATATTTTGCTTCTAAGGCAAAGAAAGAAGGTTTTGAGCAAATATCCGAACTTTTCTTAAAAACCGCAGACAACGAAAAAGAGCACGCAAAACTTTGGTTTAAGGAATTAAACGGTATCGGCGACACTAAGGAAAACTTAAACGCTGCTGCAAACGGCGAAAACTTTGAGTGGACTGATATGTATGAAAACTTTGCAATAACGGCAGAAAAAGAAGGCTTTAAAGAACTCGCTATAAAATTCCGTATGGTAGGCGCAATAGAAAAAGCCCACGAAGAAAGATATAGAAAATTACTTAAAAATATAGAGAACGACGAAGTGTTTAAAAAATCTTCGGTTAAAATTTGGGAATGCAGAAATTGCGGTCATATTTTAGTCGGAGAAAAAGCACCGGAAATTTGTCCGGTTTGCTCTCACCCACAAAGTTATTTCGAAATTAAAAACGAAAACTTTTAATAATAAATTTAATAGGAAATTAAGAACGCTTCAAAAGCGTTCTTTTTTTGTAAAAAAATGCAATAAAATAACTAAAAGAGTTTGACTTTTATTTTATTTGGTCATATAATTTATACTGACGGAATATGGGGCAAAATTTCAATACGTTTATTGTTTGGCGTATGATGTATATTTTTTAATAGTTTATAATATTTTCTTAAAAAAGTTTATAACGTTTTTGGAAAATTGCAATCTGTTTTACGCTAAAAATAATATTGCTACGTTGTTTCGTAACCGTTTTTATTAAATATAAATAAGGAGAATTAAAATGGCAGTTAGAATTTGTGAAACGTCTTTAAGAGACGGACATCAAT
>JAZUKR010000137.1:0-1995 GCA_045643385.1 Christensenellaceae bacterium
AGGTAATGATTTAAGCGAATATTTTGAAATAGAAGTAGCGCCGAACAACACGGTATTTTTTAAAAAGATTAAAAATTTCGGGGATTATAAAATCACCGCAAGCGAGATAGAAAACAAAGTTAAATCTAAAGTAGAGATAGTTGGTAACGATTATAAAGTTAAATTTTCCGTTCCGCTTGATTTTATAGGATATGATAAAAAAATCGGAATTCGTTTTAACGCTTTTAGAATAGAAACAGAAGGCGGTATTACTAATAAAAATTTACTTGCTTTATCGCCGACAAAAGCGCCATTTTATCACAAACCGGAGTGTTTTATTAAACTATGACGTACGATTTTAAAAATATTTATAAAAAATTTAATATAGACGGAGATTTTATTTCTGCAGAACCTTACGGAGAAGGTCATATTAACGAAACGTTTTTACTTAAAGTAAAATCTTGCGGTAAGGAAATTAAATATATTATTCAAAGAATAAACAGCGAACTTTTTACAGACGTTCCGAAATTAATGAATAATATTAAACTCGTTACAGAGTTTATAAAAACTAAAATAATTGAGCGTGGAGGAAATCCAGATAGAGAAACGCTTAATATAGTTAATACTTTAGATAATAAAACTTACTATTTTGACGGCGAAAACTATTTTAGAGTATACGTTTTTATTGAAGGAGCTACGAGTTTCCAAACGGTAAGAAACGGCAAAGATTTTTATTTTAGCGCAGTTGCGTTCGGTAATTTTGCGAACTTACTTGCTGAATTCGATGCAACAAAATTATATGAACCGCTTCCTAATTTCCATAATACGAAAAAGAGATTTAACGATTTGTTAAATTCCATAAAAGAAGATAAATGCGGAAGAAAGAAACTTGTTGAAAAAGAGATTAAATTTGCATTGGAAAGGGAAAGTTTTACTTCCGTTATAGTCGATAAATTAAAAAGTGGAGAAATTCCAACAAAAGTTACTCATAACGATACTAAATTAAATAACGTAATGCTTGACGATGTTACGGGTGAACCCGTTGCGGTTATAGATTTAGATACGATTATGCCCGGTACTATTATTTACGACTTCGGCGATTCTATAAGATTTGGATGTAATCATGCAAGTGAAGACGAAAAAGATTTATCTAAAGTTAACTTCGATATCGAATTATTTGAAGAATACGTTAAAGGATATATGTCCGTATTAAAAAATTCTATGATTAAATCCGAGGCTGAAAATCTTTCTATAGGCGCTATAATGATGACTTATGAATGCGGAATTAGATTTTTAGCGGACTACCTTGACGGGGACGTATATTTTAAGAGAAAAAGGGAAGGTCAAAATTTAGATCGTGCAAGAACACAGTTTAAACTAGTTTCCGATATGGAAAAAGCGCTTCCTAAAATGAACGAAATAGTAAATAAATATTATAATTTTTAATTTAGCGTTTTTAGCGCTAAATGCGGGGACGTAGCTCAGTTGGTTAGAGCGCATGCTTGACATGCATGAGGTCATAAGTTCGAGCCTTACCGCCCCCACCAAATAAAACGCCTTTTAAGGCGTTTTTTAAAAATCATTAACTTGTACTATAATTATTAATATAATAAATACGGAGATAATATGAATTGTGAAATATTTGGCAAAATAGACGGTAAAGACGTTAAAAAATATACACTTTCTAACGGTTTAATTACGGTTGAAATATTAACGTACGGCGGAGTAGTAAGAAGCATAATAGTCCCTGATAAAAACGGTAAAAACGTTGACGTTGCATTAGGATATAATTCCTTAGAAGAATATACCGTAAACGACGGGTATTTGGGCGCTTTAATAGGAAGAGTAGGAAACAGAATAGAAAACGGAACTTTTAAGATTAAAAGAAAAGAATTTAAAGTTTCGGTTAACGATAACGGCAATTCTTTACACGGCGGAATAAACGGGTTTAATAAAAAAATATGGAAGGATAAAATTGACGGCGAAACATTAATTCTTTCGTTATTTAGCCCTGAC
>JAZUKR010000138.1:0-12100 GCA_045643385.1 Christensenellaceae bacterium
ACTTGGAAAATCTTTTAATATAGAATATTTTGCTTCTTCCGACGGATTAACGCCTATTAACCTAACTAATCATACGTATTTTAACTTGTCGGGTGAAGGGAACGGCAATATTTTAGATACAAAATTAAAAATAAAAGCAAAATATATTACGCCCGTGGATAATAGATTAATTCCGCACGGGGAATACTTAAAAGTGTTCGGTTCGCCTTTTGATTTTAACGAATTTAAAAAAATAGGTGAAGAAATAGATTTAGACGACGAAGTTTTGTATAATTGTGGCGGATACGACGTTAACTTTGTTTTAGACGGTAAAGGTTATAGAAAGGTTGCCGAAGCAATTTCAGATAAAACGGGAATTAAAATGAACGTTTTAACCGATCAAAAAGGTATTCAGTTGTATTCCGGTAACTTTATTAAAAACTTAAAAGGTAAAAACGGAATTTATAATAAAAGGGACGCTTTTTGTTTAGAAACACAAAATTTTCCTAATGCAGTAAATTGCAAAAATTATCCTAACTGTTTGCTTAAAAAGGGGAAAACGTATCATACTATAACAACTTACGAATTTGAATAATAAAAAAACCATTGTCAAAATTTTTAAAAATGGCAATGGTTTTATATTATTAAAAGTTTATATTAAAATTTAGCAATATTTATAATATTTTTTTAATTTCTAAAAGTGAGTTTACTTCGTAATCGGGTATTATTTTACCTCGTGGTTTATTTTTAGGGTTAAACCAAATTGTTTTAATATTAGAGTTTATTCCGCCTTTAATATCAGCAGAAAGTGAATCGCCTATAAAAATTATTTCGTCTTTATTTAATTTTAAAAACTTTAACACGTAATCAAAAAATCTCGGGTCAGGCTTATCGAAACCTATAACTTCCGAAACGAAATAATTAGATATATAATCACTTAACCCCGCAGTTTTTATTCGCTTTTGTTGTTGGTCTAAAAAGGAATTGCTTGCTATAGATACGTTGTATTTATCCGATAAATATTTAAGTGTTTCTTTTGCTCCGTCTACTTCTATCGCAATAGTTTTAAGTTCTAATTTAAAATCCTTTTCTATTATTCTTCCGTCAAAATCTATTTTTAATCTTTCAAAGACTGTATTAAAACGGTGAAGATGTAAATAGTCTTTTGTAATTAAACGTTTTTCAACTTTCGCCCAATATTCGTCGTTTGTTTTGGTAAATACATTAAAAGTCTTATCACAAAAAGGCAGATTATATTTTTTGAATAAAATTTTCAATGCTTCTTTTGCGCATTTGTCAAAATCTAAAATCGTATTGTCAACGTCTATTAAAACATGTTTTATCATAATTTTATTATAACAGATTAGATTTAAAAGTCAAAATTAAATTAAAGAAAATCAACTAACTTTATATTTATTTGACATTTTTATAAAATATGGGTAATATATAATGTATGAAAATTTTAGTTGTGGGCGCAGGTAAAGTAGGCGTCAATTTAATTGAAAATTTTATTAAAGACCATCACGACGTTGTTATTATCGATAAAAACGAAAAGGCCGTAGAAGAACTGGTTAACAAATACGACGTAATAGGTTACGTCGGTAGCGGTTGTGACAGAGAAACACTTATTAATGCGGGAATCGAAACTGCAGACTTCTTTATATCAAGCACATCGCAAGACGAAGTAAATATTTTGTCTTGTGTAATTGCTAAAAAACTAGGTGCAAGTTGTACTATTGCAAGAGTAAGAGATCCCGAATATTATAAAGAAAGAAGCACGGTTAAAAACGATTTAAATATAGACCACGTTTTTAACCCCGAAAATATTACGGCGAAAGAAATAATAGAAAGACTAAAATTCCCGTCGGCTGTTAACGTAGAAAGTTTTGCCGACGGTAAAGCGAAACTTGTTGAATTTTTAATTTCAAAAAAGAATCCTATAATAGGTAAATCTTTAAAAGATATTTCTGTGACTTTCGGTATGGACGTTTTAATAGGTCTTGTAAACCGAAACGGTAAATATTCTTTACCTAAAGGTGATTTTATTATAAAAGAAGACGATATAATTCACGTAATAGGAAATGAAGAAAATATTAATTCTTTCGCAAAAAAACTTAGCATATTTAAACCTAAAGCAAAATCCGTATTCATTATAGGTGGCGGTAGAATAGGATATTATTTAAGTAGCCTGTTAATTCAAGACGGAGAGAGCGTTAAAATTTTAGAAAAAGACCGTGTAAGAGCCGAGACTTTGGGAAATCTAATTAAAGGTGTAAATATTACCGTTGGTGACGCTACGGACCAAGAAGTGTTAAACGAAGAAGAAATTAATAAATACGACGCTTGCGTGGTGTTAACCGAAAACGACGAAGAAAACGTAATCATATCTTTATATGCAAAACAATTAAGCGACTCTGCAAAAGTTATTACAAAAGTAGATAGAGAATCGGTTATATCTATGGTAAAAAAAATAGGGTTAAATTCGGTTGCGTCTCCTAAATCTATTATTTGTAACTACATTGTAAAATACGTTAGAAGTAAAATGATTGAAAGTTCTGACGGAATACGCAAACTTTATACTCTAACAAACAAAGTCGAAGCGATAGAATTCCATATAAAAGGGAATAACGAATATCTCAACGTTCCTATAAGGGATTTAAAAATCAAAGATACTGTTTTAATAGGCGGTATCGTTCGTGGCGTCGAATTTATTGTTCCAACGGGCAACACGGTATTTTTAGAAAACGATACTGTAATTGTTTTAAGTCAGGCTCATAAAATTAACGAATTTTTACAGGTATTTAAGTAATTATGAATTATAAATGTGTATTAAACGTTTTGGGAAAAACGTTAATATTCGAAGCGGGATTTTTAACAATTTCTTTTATTATTGCGTTTTGTTATTCCGAAACAAATAACTATTTTGCCTTTTTATTGACTATAGGCATACTTTTAGTTGTTGGATTGATTTTTTCTTTTTTAAGACCTAAAGATAAGACTATTCACGCCAAGGAAGGCTTTGTAATAGTTGCTTTCGTTTGGATATTTATGTCTGTTTTCGGTGCTTTACCTTTTACTATAAGCGGTGAAATTCCAAATTATATAGACGCTTTATTTGAAACCGTTTCGGGTTTTACTACAACAGGTGCTTCTATACTTTCCGATTTAAGCGGTTTTTCTAAAAGTATGATGTTTTGGCGTATGTTCACTCACTTTATAGGTGGCATGGGCGTTTTAGTTTTTGTTTTAGCATTTTTACCGGGTTATAAATCTTCCGGTTTTATGCATATTTTTAGAGCGGAATCACCGGGTCCCTCGGTTGGAAAACTCGTTAGTAAAATGAGTTTTACTGCAAGGATTTTATATTCTATTTATATTTTACTTACCGTTTTAGAAACTATAATGTTATCGTTTAAAATGCCTTTTTACGATGCGCTTTTATATTCTTTTTCAACGGCAGGAACAGGCGGATTTTCTATTACGAACGCAGGACTATTGGCTTATAATAGCGTGTACGTGGAAATGGTCGTTGCGTCTTTTATGTTTATTTTCGGAATAAACTTTAATATTTTTTATTTGATACTGATAGGCCAAGTCGGTAAAGCCTTTAAAAACGAAGAATTTTACGTTTATATTTCTATAATAGTTGTTTCTATGTTCGCTATTGCCGTTAATTTATTATCTTTAGGGTTAAATTTTGGCGAAGCATTAAGGTATTCTTATTTCCAAACTTGCTCGATTTCGTCAACTACGGGTTTAACTACCGCTAATTTTTACGAGTGGCCGGCAGTTTCAAAGGCTATTTTATTATTTTTAACGGTGATCGGTGCAAGTGGTGGCTCTACGGGTGGCGGAATAAAAGTTGCAAGACTTATGATTTTATTTAAGTCTTCTAAAAGAGACGTCAAAAAACTTCTTCGACCTAAATCCGTTTACACTTTGCGACTTAACGGCGAATTATTGTCCGAAGAAACAGTTTTTAACGTTAAAACTTATTTTTTAATTTGGGTAGGGATTTTAATATTTACAACGGTTTTATTAAGTATTGATTTTAATGATTTATTTACAAATTTTTCCGCAACGCTTGCTTGCCTTGGAAACGTTGGGCCTGGGCTAACGGAAAATGTCTTTAGTAACTATACAATATATTCAAATTATTCTAAGATTTTATTGTCAATAGTAATGCTTTGCGGAAGACTTGAGATTTTGCCCATTATAATTTTATTTTCACCGTCTACGTGGAAAGCAAAATAATTTGTTAAAAAAAGCGGGTTGCATATCAAAATTGCAACCCGCTTTTAATTTTACTTAAATTATAATAAAGGAATTTTTTCCAAAAAGATGATGTCTTTTCTTTTTGAAGCGTCGCCTTCAGCCAAAACGAAAGCTTTTTTATAAATAACTCCGCCTGCCTTTTCTACTAATTGTTCTAAGCCTTTAAGACTTTCGCCGGTCGATACTACGTCGTCTATTATTCCTACTTTTTTACCTTTAATTAAATCTACGTCGTGTTTAGATAAAAAGAATTCCTGAAAAGTTCCTGTAGTAATTGACGCACCGTATTTAACTTCTATTCCGTCTTGCATGTATAATTTTTTCTGTTTTCTTGCAACGGCATAAAACGGCATATTAAGTTCTCTTGCAATAACGTGTGTTAATTGTAAACCTTTAGACTCCGCCGTAATAATTACTTCGCAACCTTTTAATTCTTTAGCAAGTTCTTTTCCGCAATGTTCGGTTAATTCTTGATCTCCGTGTAAATTAAAAAACGCTATTTTAATTCCGCTAGGTAACGCCAATATAGGTAAACTTGTTTTTTTGCCTTTAATTTCTAAATCTAAAAATTTATTCATTTTTTAACCTCTTTTTTTCTCAATGAAAATTTTATCACATAATTAACGTTTTGTCCATAATAAATTCATATTTTCTGATTTTTCTGCATATTTTTTATTGAATGTCGAGGGGTGAATATGGACTATCACGAATTATCGGTAACAGAAATAAAAAATACGTTTTTTTCTGATTTAGAAAACGGGCTAAATGAAAAGCAGGTTATACTAAACAGAGAAAAATTCGGAAAGAACGTTTTAACTAAACAAAAAGATAAAAATCTGTTTTTAAGAATACTTGATTCTTTAAAAGAACCCATGATGCTTATATTAATATTCAGTTTTATATTAGCGTTTGGGGTTGCTATCGGTAAATATTTTAAAACAGGTGAGAAAGACTTTACCGAAAGTTTGGGAATTTTAATTGCAATTAGCGTTTCTACTTTAATAACGTTAATAATGGAAGGCAGTTCTAAAAAAGCGTTTTTAGTGCTTAACAAAATATACGATAATATTTACGTTAAGGTTATAAGAAGTGGTACTGTAACCTTAATCCACCAAAAAGAATTAGTAAAGGGCGATATTGTTTTACTAGAAAGTGGAGATAAAATCGTTGCCGACGGTAGACTTTTTTATTCCGATTTATTATCGGTAGACGAATCGGCTTTAACTGGAGAAAGTATTTCTTCTAAAAAAAATCATTTAGTAGTTTTACCTAAAGACGTTACTTTAGCAGAAAGAACGAATATGGTGTATTCGGGGACTTTCGTAACTAGTGGAACGGGTAAAATGATCGTAACGGGAGTAGGCGACGAAACTGAAATAGGTAAAATTGCAGGCGAACTGAAAAAAAACGACGTTAAAGATTCACCGCTTCAACTAAAACTGAATAAATTAGGTAAGATTATAACCCTAATAGGCGTTAGCGTTGCAGTTTTAACGTTTATTCTTTCCTTAGTAAGATGTATAAATAATAGCCAATTAACTTTTTCAAAAGTTCAAGATTTTTTTGTCTCGGCAATAATTTTAATCGTTGCCGCCGTTCCCGAAGGACTTCCGACTATTGTTGCAGTATCGCTTGCTTTAAATATGATTAAACTTTCTAAAGAAAACGCATTGATTAAAAAAATGATAGCAACGGAAACTGCAGGTGCGGTTAGTGTTATTTGTACTGATAAAACGGGTACTTTAACACAAAACAAAATGAAAGTTTTAGACGTTTTTTATGCGGATAAGTCGTGCGAAAAAGAAAATCCTTTTAATAACGTTATTTTGCAAAATTTCGTATTAAATACTACTTGTAACATCGTGTATAACAATAAAACCGAATACATAGGTAGCGGGACTGAGTGCGCACTTTTAGATTATTACGTATCGAAATATAAAAAACCTTTGTATGAAGAATTTAGAAATGCTTTTGATTTATTAGACAGAATTCCTTTTTCCAGTGACAGAAAAATGATGAGTTCTACTATTAAGTATGAAGATAAAAAACGAGAATTGATTAAAGGCGCACCCGAAATTGTTTTATCTTTATGTGATTTAACCGAAGCAAAAAAACGTTTCTATATGGAGAATATAGAAAGAGAAATGAGTAAAGCAAGGCGAGTTTTATGCTTTGCTCATAAAGATAAGGAAGAAGTTTTATTCGACGGCTACGTAGTGATGGCCGACGCAATAAGACCTGAAGTTAAAGGCGCTATAAAATCTTGCAAAAAAGCGGGTATCGACGTTAAAGTTTTAACGGGCGATAATTTTGTTACGGCATACGCCGTTTCGGAAGAATTAGACATAACTCATTCAAAACAAGAAGTAATCCTTGCAAACGATATAGAAAATTTAAGCGACGAAGCGTTAAAAAAAATTCTTCCCAAAATCAAAGTTATTGCAAGAAGCACGCCGTTTATTAAATTAAGGGTAGTAACTCTTTTAAAAGAATTAGGAGAAGTTGTTGCAGTAACGGGAGACGGAATAAACGATGCACCTGCAATAAAAAAAGCAGACGTTGGAATATCGATGGGGATAACCGGTAGTGAAATAACAAAAGAGTCGGCAGACGTAATACTTTTAGACGACAGTTTTAATACTATAGTTAAGTGTATAAGTTTCGGAAGGAACGTTTACCGTAATTTACAAAGATTTATTATATTTCAGTTATCGGTAAATTTATCTGCATTATTATTTGTAACGTTATCTTCTTTTTTGGGTTATTCTGCGCCGTTTAATACTTTGCAACTTTTATGGATAAACGTTATAATGGACGGTCCGCCTGCCTTAACGTTAGGTTTAGAATCGGCAAGTGAAAAATTAATGACTTTTAAACCTGTTAAAAAGGACAGAAGCATAATCACTTTAAAAATGCTATTAAGAATACTTTTTAACGGAATTTATATGGCGAGTATTATGATAATTCAATATAAATATAATTTTTTGGGAGTTTTAGAAGAAGAAAGATCAGGAACGGTTTTTACACTTTTTATTCTTTTCCAATTATTTAATGCATTTAACTGTAAAAAACTAGGGGCTGAAAGCATATTTAAAGATTTTACTAAAAATAAAGTAATGTTATACACTTTTTTGTGTACCTTTATAATCCATATAATTATCGTAGAATTAGGCAATAAACTGTTTATGATTTCAAGTTTAAGATTTTGTGTTTGGTTTAGATGTTTATGCTTGGCATTTTCGGTTGTTCTAATATCAGAGATATACAAGTTGATTTATAGGTTTATTAAAAGGAAAAAATTAGTAAATTAAAAAAACGTTTGAAACGTAAATAAAACTTTTTCGGGAGCATAAACTAAACTATATGATAGAGATTCAAGTATCGGAGAAAGATTATAACAAATCTAACCTTTATTACGTTAAAACGGGAATAGCGGAGATAACCGAAAAAATGGGGGGAAAGTTAGAAAATATAGATGCGGGGAGTAGAAGTTTATTAAAAGTTTCTTGCGACGATTATTACGGAGAGATTTTAAGGGTTGAATTATTAGATATGCTATCCGATATAGTGGCAATAAATTACAAATACGATTTTTTTAAGAAAAATATTTTCGTAAACGGGCTATCTAAATCCGAAGAAGAGATATTGATGGCAAGTTTAATAGCGGCAGATCTTGACGACGATAAAAAATACGTTTTTGATAAACTTAAAAATTTAAACGATTTTGCTCTTGACGGAATATATAATTTCAGATTAAAACCTTTAAAGAAAAAATGGCTTGATATAGTTTCTTATATGCCGTCTTGTTTTATAAATTCACAATTAAAAGATTTTATTTCCTATTTACTCGAAAATAAACGTAAAAGGGTATATATAGATAACGGAAAAGTTTACGATTATCATTTTAAAAGACTTAAAAAATGCGACCTTTTAGGTGGTGAAAACTTAAAGGTGGTTAGAGAAGTTTTATTGAGTAATTGTAAAGAAGTCGAAATATCCGGAAATATTCCCGAAGAAGACGAATTTTATTTAAAACAGTATTACGGAGATAAGATTATTTTTTCCGAAAGTAATTATAGTTAAAACAGTTGACAATTTCTTTTTGTGGGTATATTATATTTATACTTTAATAACACGTTCGGACAAGTAGACTTTATTTGTTTTTATAGAGAGTGGGGTAAGGTGTAAGCCCATAAAACGGATAATTTTTCGAAACCGCCGAGTATATCGTGTAAAGCACCGTCTTTAAAACGGTAATTAAGTGGCCGATTTTTTTCGGCAAATAAGGTGGAACCACGAAATCTATTCGTCCTTATGCTGTTGCATAAGGATTTTTTATTATAATTTTTAGGAGAAAATATTATGGAAGTTACTTTAAAAGACGGTTCGAAATTATCTTTCGACGGAAAAGTTACTGCATTTGACGTTGCGATGAAAATTTCAGAAGGGCTCGCAAGAAATGCCGTTTGCGCAGAAATAGACGGTGAACTAAAAGATTTGTCTTTTGTTATCGAAAAGGATTGCGATTTTAAGGTTATAACCTTAAAAGACAAAGAAGGCTTAAACGTTTATAGACACACTTGTTCGCACGTTTTGGCGCAAGCGGTTAAAAACATTTTTCCGACTTGTAAATTGTCTATAGGTCCTACTATCGAAAACGGTTTTTATTACGATATAGAATTCAAAACGCCTATAACTCAAGAAGATTTAGATAAAATCGAACTTGAAATGAAGGAAGTAATAAAAAGCGATTTACCGATTGAACGTTTTACGTATACTAAGGCAGAAGCGTTAAAACTCTTTAAGTCCTTTAACGAACCATATAAAATAGAATTAATTAACGATTTACCGAAAGAGAGCGTTATTTCTTGTTATAAACAAGGTGATTTCGTAGATTTGTGCCGTGGACCGCATTTGCCTTCTACGGGTAAAATAAAGGCCTATAAACTTACTTCTATAACGGGTGCATACTGGAGAGGAAACGAAAACAACAAGATGCTTACCCGTATTTACGGAACTGCTTTTGAAAAGAAGAGCGAGTTAGACGAATATTTATTGAGTTTAGAAGAAGCAAAAAAGAGAGACCATAATAAATTAGGAAGAGAACTCGGAATATTTATGACTGAAGACGTTATAGGTCAAGGACTTCCTATATTAATGCCGAAAGGTGCAAAAATATTGCAAATTTTATCACGTTTCGTTGAAGACGAAGAAGAGAAACGTGGTTTTATGATTACCAAAACTCCTAATATGGCAAAAAACGATTTATACCGTATTTCCGGACACTGGGATCACTACCGTGATAAGATGTTTATTATAGGAGACGAAAATTCTCCTGAGGCTATGGCGCTTAGACCTATGACTTGTCCTTTCCAATATCAAATTTATAAGAACGGATTAAAGAGTTATAGAGATTTGCCTTGCAGATATTCCGAAACTGCAACTGAGTTTAGAAACGAAGCAAGCGGTGAAATGCACGGACTTATAAGAATTCGTCAATTTACTTTATCAGACGGTCATATAGTTTGTAGACCCGACCAAGTAGAAGACGAATTTAAGCGTTGTTTAGATTTAAGTTATTATTTTCTAGAATGTTTAGGAATGAAAGACGACGTTACGTTTAGATTTTCTAAACGTGGCAAATCTAATAAGGCTAAATATATAGATAACGACAAAGCGTGGAACGAAACCGAAGGGTTAATGAAAAAGATTTTAGACGACATCGGCATAGATTACGTCGAAGCAGACGACGAAGCGGCTTTTTACGGACCTAAACTAGACGTTCAAATTAAAAATGTTTACGGAAAAGAAGATACTTTAATAACTATTCAGTTAGACTTTGCGGCATCTAAAAGTTTTGATATGACTTACGTTGACGAAAACGGTGAAAAACAGTATCCGTTTGTTATTCACAGAAGTTCAATCGGGTGCTACGAAAGGACTCTTGCACTTTTAATAGAAAAATATGCCGGAGCGTTCCCACTTTGGATTTGTCCTACTCAAGTTAAAGTTTTAAGTTTAACCGACAGAACGGCTGATTACGCTAAAAATATCGTAGACATTTTAAAACAAAACGGATTAAGAGCCGAAGCGGATTTAAGAAACGAAAAAATAGGATATAAAATCCGTGAAGCACAACTTGATAAAATTCCCTATATGTTAATCGTAGGCGATAAGGAAATGGAAGAAAAATTAGTTTCCGTTCGTTCTCGTAAAAACGGCGATATGGGTCAAATGAAATTGGATGATTTAATTTCTAAATTAGTAGACGAAAACGTTAATAAAAGAGTTTAATAAAAAAAACGACGATATTAATCGTCGTTTTTTTATAGTATTTTGCAAATAAAACAAGCAAAAACGCAAGAAATAAACGATGCTATTAAAGATATAATAATGGGCTTAAGTAATTTTTTGGTTTTGGCATTAGCAAAATAAACGCTCGCAACGTAAAAAACCGTTTCACTTGAGCCGTAAATTACCGATGCCACTCTTGAAACGTAACTGTCTACTCCGTTTTTAATATATATGTCGGATAAAACGCCAAGAGCACCACTTCCCGAAAAAGGCTTTATTAAAACTAATTTATAGACTTCTTTGGGTATGCCGAGAAAAGAAAAAATGGGAGATAGAAGTTTTGTTAAAATTTCTGTTAGACCGCTTTTATCAAACAGTTCGCATAAAACGAAAATGGCAAGTAAAAACGGAAAAATATTAAACGCAAACGGAATTGCCGATTTTGCTCCGAAAGTAAACGCTTCGTAAGGCTTGACCTTTTTAATGATGCCGTAAATAAAAATAACTAAAAAAAGAACGGGAATTAAATATATCATTATTTTCTCTTTATAAAAGTTTTTACCATTATAACCCCGAGTATAGTCGATAACAGGGTAGTTAGAATCGTCGGAAGTATTATGCTTGACGGAGATAACGAATTAAGCGATAATCTTAATGCTAAAACCGAAGACGGAATAATTTGAATACTCGTTGCGTTAATTACAAAAAACATAGTTATTGCGTAGTCGGTATTAGGGTATTTTTCCAAGTCTTCTATTGCTTTAATTCCAAAAGGCGTAGTCGCTCCACTCATGCCTAAAATATTGGCGGACATATTAAGTGATATTAGATTATTAGAAGACTCTGGGATTACACCGTATAAAAATTTATTAAACGGTTTAAGAATTTTTGAAAATTTGTTAGATAAATTAGACCTGTCCATAATTTCAAATACACCCAGCCAAACTGCGTAGATTACAACCATTTTTATGGTTAAATTAAAAGCTTTTTCTCCACCGCTTATCATTGAAGATAAAACGCCTTCGGGGTCGGTAAAAATCAATATTACGGTAGATAAAACAAATGATATTGTGAAAATAACGTTCATATTAAACATTATGCCTAAAAATTCTTGAATATGAAAAGAAAATATGATAAAATACTAAATATAGGTAGGTGCATTATGGATAAGGAAAAATTTTATATAACTACTGCTATTGCGTATACTTCAAGTAAACCGCATATCGGAAATACTTACGAAGCGATTTTGGCGGACAGTATTGCAAGATTTAAAAGATTTCAAAATTACGACGTATTTTTTCAAACGGGTACTGACGAACACGGTCAAAAGATAGAAGAAAAGGCAAAAAATGCTAATAAAACTCCCAAGGAATACGTTGACGGCGTTGCCGGTGAAATAAAAAATATTTGGGATTTAATGGACGTTTCTTACGATAAGTTTATTAGAACTACCGATAGTTATCACGAAAAACAAGTTCAAAAGATATTTAAAAAACTTTACGAACAAGGGGATATATATAAAGGCTCTTACGAAGGTTGGTATTGTACCCCG
>JAZUKR010000139.1:0-3262 GCA_045643385.1 Christensenellaceae bacterium
TTCCGTTCCTTGTGGAGTAAACAGAGAAAGTTTAGAAAAACTTGAAAAGGTTTCTTACGGGGCAGGAATTAACAAGGTTAATTTCGTTGAATCGCCTTTACTTTCGGCTGCGTCTTTAAAAGTTCCTTTAAATGGTTCAAACCCAATTTTCGTTATCGATATGGCAGGTGGAACGACAAATATTGCAGCTGTTTCGTTAGACGGTATTATAGGCGGATTGTCGGTAAATTGCGGAGCGAATAAAGTCACTACCGATTTAATTGATTATATTGCTGAAAAATATGAACTTCAAATAGGACTTTTAACTGCCGAGAGAATAAAAGACGAGATAGGAAGTCTTTCTGAAACGGACACTCTTGCGACTGTTATTAACGGTAGGGATATAAATAGCGGAAAACCGAAATCTATAAACTTAAAAGCAAAGGATTTGTTAGTTCCGGTTAAAGATTATTACGATAGTATATTTGATATCGCAGTTTCGGTTTTAACAAAACTTCCACCCGAAGTTTCGGCAGAAATCAGGCGTTCGGGTATTTACGTATTAGGCGTTGCTTCTAAAGTATATAATTTAGAAAAATATTACGGAAATAAATTCGGAATTAAAATTAATATAGAAGAATATCCCGATAAAGCCGTTTGCATCGGTGGTGGTGTTGTTGTGGGCGATAAAGATTTGTTAAAAAAATTAAGAATTAATTATTGATTTTAGTATTAAAACGACATTAAATCATACTTTTTTCCTTTATTAGTTAAAAAGTATGATTTTTTTTATGTTAAAATTACGCCGAGTATAAAAAGAGGTGTATTTTGGCAAGGAAAATCGTTATAACTTCGGGTAAAGGCGGAGTAGGTAAAACTACGGTTACCGTAAATTTAGGCAAAGCACTATCAAAGCTTGGGTTTAGCGTGGTTTTATGCGATATAGATTTTGGACTTAATAATTTAGACGTTGTTTTAGGCGTAGAAAATAAAGTGGTTTATGATTTGCAAGACGTTTTTAACGGACGGTGTAGGTTAAAACAAGCATTAATTCAAGACAAGGATTATAAAAATTTATACGTTTTGCCGTCGGACTCTTTAAGCTCTTCTTCGGAAATAACAGGTCAAAACGTTAAACTTTTAATTGATAATTTATCGCCTATTTTCGATTACGTTTTATTAGATTGTCCGGCAGGAATAGATATAGGTTTTCATCGTGCGGTATCTTGTGCGGACGACGCATTAGTTGTAACAACGCCTTCGCTTTCAAGTTTAAGAGATGCCGATAAGGTTATAAATATACTAAAAAGTTATAAACTCGATTTTGTGGGACTTGTAATAAACAGGGTACGTGGAGATTTGATTTTAAGCGATAAAATGATGTTTCCTAAAGATATAGAATCTTTACTAAATACCGAATTAATAGGGGTACTCCCCGAAGAAGACGAAGTATTTTTATCTAGCGGACAAAACTTACCTAAAAAGTGTGATTCTTTTAAGGCATATAAACTACTTGCTGAAAATATCATAAACGGATCCAAAAAAATATTTAACGCCACGTATAAATATTCGGGGTTTTTCGGAAGTATAAGAAGGAGTATAAAAAAGAGTATATGAATAAAAATACCGAATTAGAGCGCATTAAAAATTTAATAGAAAACGACAGATTAGATAATCACGACGCATTTTTAGAAGTAATAATTAACGATTTAAAAAATCTATTATCCGATTATTTCGACTTAGAGAATACACCGTTACTTTCGATAAATAAAGAAAACGGCAAGAACAAAATAACAATAGAGTGTAATGCAATAAGAATTAAAGATTTTAAAGTAATTCCAAAATAAAGTTTTTATTTAATTTTATATTGATTTTTCCGAAATTTAGTTATATAATTATATGTATAAATAAGATTCGGAGAGTTTTATGGAAAAATATTTTTTGGCAATTGATATAGGGGCATCTAGCGGTAGACACATTTTAGGCTCTGTTAAAAACGGAGAAATAGTTTTAGAAGAAATTTTTAGGTTTAAAAACTGGGTAAGCGAAAAAGGCGATAATCTCGTTTGGGATATAGAAGGTTTATATAAATCTATTGTCGAAGGATTAAAAAAGTGTAAGGAAATAGGTAAAATCCCCGAGAGTGTCGGTATAGATACTTGGGGGGTAGATTACGCACTTTTAGATAAAGACGATAAATTGATAGGCGACGTTTTTGCTTATAGGGACCAAAGGACAATTCCTATAATAGATGACGTTTATAAGGTAGAAAGTAAGGAAAGTTTATATTCACGCACGGGTACACAACCGCTTGTATATAATACGATATTCCAATTATGGTGCGATAAAAAGAGTGGGAAATTAGACAAGGCCGAGTCATTTTTAATGGTTCCCGATTACTTACATTTTTTACTTACCGGAGTTAAAGTTAACGAGTATACAGACGCTTCTACAACGGGATTATTAAATCAAAAAACAAGAGAGTGGGATTTTGAATTAATAGATAAATTAGGTTATCCCAAAAAGTTATTTAATAAACTAACGACGGCAGGTACCGTTATAGGCGATATTAAACCCGAACTTGCCAAAGAAATAGGTTATAACGTTAAAGTTTGCGTTCCTGCAACGCACGATACGGCGTCTGCCGTTTTGGCTGTTCCTAAAGATAGTAATCCTTTGTATATTTCAAGCGGAACTTGGTCTTTAATAGGAACTGAAACGATGAAAGAAAATACTTCAGTTAAAGCGTTAAACGACGGGTATTCTAACGAAGGCGGATATAATAAGTCCGTAAGATTTTTGAAAAATATTATGGGACTATGGATGGTGTCCAGCGTAAAAAAAGAATTAAACGATAAATACGATTTTAACGAATTTGTAAATTTGGCAAGGGAAGTAAGAGATTTTGACAGTATTGTAGACGTTAACGATTTATCCTTCTTCTCACCGAAAAGTATGATAGAAGCAGTAAAAGATTATTGCAAAAAGACTAATCAAAAAGTTCCGAATACCGTTGGCGAAATAATGCTTTGTATTTATAAAAGCCTTGCAAAAAGTTATGACGACGCAATTAAGGCAATAGAAAAATTAACTAATCAAAAATTCGACACGATAAATATCGTAGGCGGTGGTTGTAAAAACGAATACTTAAACGAACTTACCAAAGAGTATACAGGTAAAAATGTTATAGTAGGGCCGTCGGAAGCGACTGCCGTAGGTAATATAGTTGCACAAATGCTTTCTTTAAAAGAAATTTCTTCTGTTAGCGAAGCGAAAAAATTAA
>JAZUKR010000140.1:0-5673 GCA_045643385.1 Christensenellaceae bacterium
TCAAACAAATAATCCGTAGGCTAATTGCCTACGGATTTCATGTGGTGCCTGTAAAGGGACTTGGCGCCTGTGCGCCCTCCCCGATTGACAGTGGGTGTCCACTGTCAACTTTTTGCAACGCAAAAAGCACTACGTGTCTCCGCATTCAAGTCCCTTTCAATCAAACAAATAATCCGTAGGCTAATTGCCTACGGATTTCATGTGGTGCGGGTAAAGGGACTTGAACCCCCACTCTTTCGAAATAGATCCTAAGTCTATCGCGTCTGCCAATTCCGCCATACCCGCAAAATTCTAATTTATTTTATCACATTTTTTTAAAAATGCAAAATAAAAACGCCGAATATTTCGACGTTTTTAAATTTTATCAAAATATATTGTATATGCCGTAATAAATTAATCCTACCAAAACGCTACTTGCTACGCCAAATACTATAATCGGTCCTGCTATAATAAACATCTTTGCCGCCGTGCCGTATATAAAACCTTCAGTTTTAAATTCCATTGCGGGTGATACGACCGAATTTGCAAAACCAGTAATAGGGACTATTGAACCCCCGCCTGCGTACTTTCCTATTCTATCGTACACGCCAAGTCCCGTTAATAACGCACCTAAAAATATCATACACATAGAAACGTAAGACGCTAATTCATCACCTTCTAATCCTAATCCGTATTGAAATAAAAATCTTATTCCTTGACCTATCATGCAAATAAATCCGCCAACCCAAAACGCACGTATAAGCGTTCTTTTTTCTTTTGTCTTTGGCGAAACAAGATGTACGTAATTTAAAAAGTTTTCGTTTTTTACGTCATTAACAGTTTTCATTTTTAATTGTCCTTTTTTCGAATTTATTAATTGCAGATTCCCTTTCTTCTATATTTTTCATAAATTCGAAACTTTTAATATTATTCATAAAACTATTATGAGGAATAAAATTTAAATTATACAAAAAGTCCGAACGTTTTATGTTCGGACTTAAATTTTAAAATTCTGATTTGCCTTTCATTAAAATCAAATCTATAAAATCTATATTGCTATCGTATTTCCACACTCCGGATTTAGCTATTATATGATTATCGTATACCCAGTAATAATACCAATTTGCCTGCTCTGCGGGAACCCCGTCTTCATCATACTTTGGAGCGGATTTAATCTTATATTTTTGACCAAACGTAATGTTTTGATAATATAGTTTTCTCTCTGAATCATAACTTAATCCGCTAGTATCAGAAAGTGTTTTACCATAATTTAATACGTAATATACTCTAAAAGTTTTTACATTTTCCGTAGCCTTTACTTCCATGTCTTTATTCATGGAATTAAGCACGGTTTGGTAATTATCTTCCCAAGAAACGTTATAGCCTTCTTTTACGTAAACTTCTATATTAGAAGGATACGTATTAACGTCGTATTTTAATGTTTTATATATACTTCCGTCTGCATATTTATACGTAACGTTATATTGCCATTTGGCGGTTAAATTGATAATCGTATTAGTTTCTTCGTTATAAATACTCCATTTATCGCCTTTTATAGGTACTTCTTCACCGTTATAACACCAAACGACGTGATACCCGCTTGGGTGCGAAATATTAGGAAGTTCATACGGCAATCCGAAATACTGTTCTTTATTTCCCGTGTTTTCGCCACCGTTAGAATCAAAACAAATTGTATATTTATGGCTTGTAATATACTCTACGTAATAACCGTAATTTTGAGCATACAACCAAGAAACATTTTTACCATGTATTTTTTCAAATTTAGGATAGTCGCTTTCTTCTAACGGCAAACCTAATTCTTTATAAACGTATTCGTCTGCCTTGCCTGTTTCAATATATTTAAATAAGTGCCCCACCATTATCTTTGCGGTTAACTCTATTTTATCATTTTCATCACCGATAATATTCCACTTTTCACCCGAAAGCGACATAGTCTCACCCTTATATAACCAACAACTAAATTTAAAATTGTTTCCAAATTTCGATAAGTCTGGGAAATCTAATACATAATGTTCGCCGTAAGTTATAGAACCGCTAAACGTATAACTAAACTGTGGTATATTATAAATTATAGTATAAGTTTTTGGAATTTCTACCAAATAAACGACCAAAGATTCGGTAATATTTTTTAATTCGTTTGCCGTTTTATTCCAATAAGTATCGTACCCGTCTTTTTCTATCGGCAAAGGAATATCAGATTCTTCTACGTCTTCTCCGGAAAGTAGCAAAATTGTTTTAACTAACTGCCCATCACATATAAAACTTACCGAAATACCTTCTCCCCATACCGCTTTTAACATTACGTCGTTTGCTATATCCCAGTTAGCTCCCGATATTTTCGGATTATCGTTATAAGTCCAATATAAAAATTCAAAACCTTCCTTTTGGGGTGCAAACAAATTATAAGAAGCATTAAACGTTACTTCTTGATAATAGTTTTCTCCGTCAAAAGATATCTCGTTTAAGTTTTTAACACCTTCTATATTCGAATAATAAATTTTATACGTTTTAGGCGTATAAACCGCATTGATAGTTTTATCGTTTTTTATTAAGTTTAAGTCGGCCACGTCCCAAGACACGTCGTAACCCGAAACGCTTAACAGTTGCGGTATTTGACTCTTATCTAAAACTTCGTCTTCGTAAACTTTAATATTTACGTCATCTGTATTTTTTTGCTTAAAAGTTAAAGTAAAAAATGGCTTCGGTGTTTCTCTTAATGTGATTACGGTATTTAAGTTAAGTTCCGAAAAATCTAAAACGGACCAATGAAAATAACTTTCTCTTTTAACTGTTTTAATTACGGGAACGTTTTTTATATTAAGATATTCACCTTCGAAAAGTGTAAAAGATACGTCTTCAAAACCGTCTTCTCTAAACGTTAAAGTATATTTCCATTTAGCGTCGAACGTAACGTATTTATCGTTTATATTCCATACTTCGGGAAAAACGTATTTTTCCCCCTTATAATACCACCCGTCAAAATCCATTCCTTCTTTAGTCGGAACGGGAACGGTAAAACTTTCCCCTATTTTATAAGTAAAAGTATTATACCCAACGTCTAATTTTCCGCCGTTAAGGTTAAAAGATACGCTAACGTAATCTTTGTTTTCGTTTTCTTCGTTACCGCAAGAAAATATAACCAAAGAAAAAGAAAGGAAAACTAATAATAAAATTAAAAATTTAAAAATTTTTTTCATATATCCACCAAACCAATATCTATATTTTAACACATTGAATAAAAAATTACAATAGCAAATAAAAATTCGACTAAAATTTTAGTCGAATTTTTTCTATTATTTTATTTTCAAGTCTACTAACCTGTACTTGTGATATTCCTAAATAATTTGCGATTTCGCTTTGTGTTCTGTCTTTAAAGTATCTTAATTCGACAATTTTACGCTCTCTATCGGGAAGTGCTTCCAAAATGTTTGAAACGTGTATTTTAGTTAAAAGTTTATCTTCGTTGTCGTCATAAGGAATTTTATCTATTAATTCTTGAGAATCTTCTTCGTCTTCGAATTTGTCGAATATTGATAATGGCATTTTATTTGAATCTAATGCTATCACCACTTCTTCTTCCGAAATATTAAACTCTTTTGAAAGTATTTCTATTGTAGGTTCAACGCTGTTTTCGGTTTGATATTCGTCTATATACTTATTTATTTTATTCGCTAATATTTTTAAATTTCTCGATACTTTTATGGCACCGTTATCTCTCATATACCTTTTAATTTCACCTATAATCATTGGAACGGTATAGGTAGAAAATCTAACGTTAAAACTTTCGTCGAAATTATTTATCGCTTTAATAAATCCTATAGACGCTATCTGAAATAAATCGTCGTATTCAACGCCTTTATTTTTAAATTTATTAATGATACTTCTAATTAGCGGTGTGTTCTGCTCATAAATAATTCTTTTTGCTTCTTCATCTCCGTTTTTTGCTCTTCTAATGTAATAAATCTGTTGTTCTTGATTTAGCATAAACGTCCTTTAAACGACGGACTTAATTTGCTTTTTCATAAAAATTTTAGTACCGCAACCTAACTTTGATTCTACCTTTACGTCGTCCATAAAACTCTGCATAATGGTAAAGCCAAGCCCCGAGTGCTCTTCTTTTTTTGCAGTAGAATAAAACGGTTCTAATGCTTCGTCTATATTTTTTATGCCAACTCCGTCGTCGTATATATTAATATGTAAAGTATTACCGACCGTTTCTGCTTCTAAAACAATATCACCTTTAGAATCTGGATACCCGTGAACGATAGCGTTTGTAACCGCTTCGGATACCGCAGTTTTTATATCGTCCATTTCGGCAAGCGACGGGTTTAATCTTAAAGCAAAACAAGCAATAACGCTTCTTGCAAAAGATTCGTTCATAGATAAAGAATTAAAACGCAAATAAATTTTACTATCACTCATATCTTTTACCTCTAAATTTTAGGCATAATATTATAAAGCCCAGAAAGTTCCAAAACCTTTTCCGTGGAAACAGACGCACCCGATATATAAGAATTTACGTTAAAACGTTTTAATCTTTTATATCTTCCTATAAGTAAGCCTATTCCCGTGCTATCCATAAAAGAAAGCCCCGACAAATCAAAAATAACTTTAGAAGAATTAGAGTTATCGTCTAAAACTTTATCTAATGCAGATTTAACTCTGCTACAAGAATACTCGTCGAGTTCCCCTTCTACGTAAATTGTTAATAGGCTTCCGCTTTTTTTATAACTGATATTCATAATAGCCCCCTTTAACAAAAATAAAATAACATAACGGCAATGTCGATTAATACAACCTTATATAAAAAATAATAATATTTTGTCAAAAAAGTTAAGGAAAGAACAAAAAATAATAAAGTAAAAAAAATTTTAAAAATTTACCCAATTTTATTTGACTTTTTTTTTTATTTATTATAGTATAGTAAAGCGTCCGATGTTTCGGGGTGTAGCGCAGTTGGTAGCGCGCTTGCTTTGGGAGCAAGATGTCGGGAGTTCGAGTCTCTTCACCCCGACCATAACGCAAATCCTTTAATAAAGGGCCTTTAGCTCAGTTGGTTAGAGCGGTCGGCTCATAACCGATTGGTCCGCGGTTCGAGTCCGTGAAGGCCCACCAAATACATCAAAATTTAATACGGCCCGGTAGTACAGTTGGTTAGTACGCAAGCCTGTCACGCTTGAGGTCAGGGGTTCGAGCCCCCTTCGGGTCGCCAATTTTGAAAATGCTTGTTTTTTTAACAAGCATTTTCAAAAGGATGTGATGCCTCGGTAGCTCAGCAGGTAGAGCAGGGGACTGAAAATCCCCGTGTCGGTGGTTCGACTCCGCCCCGAGGCACCAACAATCTTTGCTGGTGTAGCTCAACTGGCAGAGCAGCTGATTTGTAATCAGCAGGTTGCGGGTTCGATTCCAGTCACCAGCTCCAAAAAAATTAACTTAATATGGGAAGGTTCCAGAGCGGCCAAATGGAACAGACTGTAAATCTGTCGTCAGTGACTTCGGTGGTTCGAATCCACCTCTTCCCACCAACAAAAAACGCACTTTTGGCTACCAAGACAAAGTGCGGTTTTTGAATGGAGTCGCCCACAAGTGGGCTAATGAAGGAATGAAGACGCTTCGCTAATGAAGAAATGAAAATGGGAGAACGGGAGAAATGTGGGCGACTTCGCTTCATTA
>JAZUKR010000141.1:0-2258 GCA_045643385.1 Christensenellaceae bacterium
TTTAGATTCTTCAACTTGTTCATTATCCCAAGCATTTAAACCGTAATCAAAATCAAAGATACCATGTCTAGCAATTTCAACATAATCCGCTAATGGTTTCTTTGAATAAGATTTACGCCCCGAATATCCGTCAACAATTCGTTTCACATCAACGGAATAATTACCCATTCATATCACCGCCATCATCAGCATTTACAGATAGTTTCTCGACTCTAACAGTAGGTTTAACGGTTACACCCAATTCCGGCCACAAAGAATTCATTTTATCTACTGCAATTTCTAAAGGTTTCATAGCACAATACTGATACAATTCAATAACGCCATTATTCGCTTCTGCTTCTGCTGTAATTAACCGTTCACGTTTTTCAACATTAGAATTTTGTAATCCAAGAAACGTATAGAATTCATTATATGTTTCATGTTTAATTTCCGTTAACTTATCAGCAACCCAAGGGGATTTAAGTTCAGCAACCTTAATAAATTCATCCAAATCCTTTGCACCGGAATTAATAATTAATTCACTTGCATTTTGAAGATTAGAAATCACATGTTTCAAATTAATTCCGTTTTCCGGAGTAGGCTGAACAATATACGGTGTTTTTTGTGTTTCAATATTAACTTTGATAACTGAATCAATGGTTGCAAGTCTATCCGCATACAGGTATACAGTTTCTTTCAAAGTTGGGTTATAATCTAATCCATACCTAACCGGGGACGCATAACAAATAACTGAATTGTCATTAGTCAAATCAGTTCTATTATATTTCCCATTCATCGTTACCATACCCCAACGAGTCGGGCGATAATATTCATCAAATTCCGATACCCCCGAAAGTCTACCGCATATAAACGGCATGTCTTTACGGTGTTCATCTTTTGTAATTACAAATGCGTTTTCTTCAAACAGCATTTGACAAATCATCAATGAATCAATATACGGAGCACTTTCAAACGTGAATTCCTTAGAACATACCGCAAGCGTTTTAAGTCGGTCACGGTATGACCATCTACGCCATTTGTTGATATCATAATTCTTATTATCTTGCTTATACATTTATTAACCACCTACAATTCCATTGTTCTGCGAATAATCCATGAACGTATTAATGTTGTGCCAAATGGTTACACCATTTTGGAAAATATCCCGGATTCCTTGACGTTCGCTATCCGGAATAGTTCCGCTAATATTACCGTCATTCAACTGAATGTAATCCCAATTTACACGGTTGTGGATATTTGGTTGGATAACCCTATGAACCGGATACCCAAATTTAGTCCAATAATCATCAATGATTCTAGCAAATTCAGTTCTAATACATTTCGTAGTACACTTGAATCCAAAAATACCATAAGAAAGGTTGGTACACGGATTCCCAATAACAGCAGTATCGCCCATAGATTCGGCAACACGCAACATATTATTATAATCGGCTTCATTTTGGGCATATTGTGAATTGGTTTGCAAATCAATTAAATCCATGTCATATCCGGCTTGTTTGTACTCGTTGTAACCACTAATAGCAGTTTGAGCACCACCGGCTAGGCTTCCGGCGATTCCAAGAGCCATGGAACCAATACCACCACCAAGAGCACCGCCAATTAACGCATTACCAAGTCCACCGGCAAGAGATGAAGCACCGCCAATTACAGAATTGGCAAGTCCCGTTTTCTGAGAAAGTGAAGTCTTTTCACGGGAAATTTCAGCACTTCCCGTCAATAGATTTTGCTTTCTTGCGTATGTGGAATTCAGATAATCCATGCCACCTTGTTGTGCTAACCATGCTTTGTATGTATCAACCGCATAACTAGCAAATACATTATTTTCAATTGAAATCCTGTAATCAAGATTTGCGGTTAGATTCAAATCATCACCAATATCATTAAGCACATAGATATCAGAAACTTGTCCACCTTGTCTATATAAATTCGGTGCGATGAAGGTGCTAGAATTCGGGCTAATGTCCATGAAGCCGGCAAACGTGACACTCGGTTTAGTTGCACCCGTTGGTGTAGGGAAATCTTCAAAGTAGTATTCTTGTTGTTGACCTTGTAAGTTCGATACTTCTAAATAACAATATGGATACTGATACAATTTATTATTTTTCGGTATAAACCCGAAGAAATCGGAATAATTCGGTTGCGTGTATTTCAAGTTGTATACACCGACTACACCGTCAGTTATATCATTTTCACCATTGGTCAACCCGTCAATCTGTTCAGAATTCAAAAATGTAATATTAACAATAGAATCCACTTTT
>JAZUKR010000142.1:0-12048 GCA_045643385.1 Christensenellaceae bacterium
CCTTCTTTATACTTGTGTTTTTGCGCAAGTTGATAGCCGTAAGCCTTGCCTATCGAACCCGTTTCGTCTGCCCAACTGTCCCAAATGTGAGAATTTAAGTCGTGAATATTATTAGATTTTTTTTGCCATATCCACAAAATCTCGTCTATTGCGGATTTAAAGGCGGTTCTTCTTAAAGTCAATATAGGAAATTCTTTTTTTAGGTCGTATCTATTAACTATACAAAACTTTTTAACAGTATGTGCGGGCGTTCCGTCAAGCCAACGGGGTCTAACGTCTAAATCTTTATCGCTAAACCCGTTTTCGATAATGTCCGTGCAGTTTTTTATAAAAACTTCATCTGCGTAACTCATAATTTTCTCCTTTATATAAATGCGTCTTTACTGTGGGTTTTCCATCTTTTTGCAATATATTTTAAAACTATACCCTTCGGCGCAACTAAAATTAAAAAGTATAATAATTTATTAAAAAAACCGGGGATATATTTTCTTTTGTTCTTTTTGACGGCAATTAAAGATTTTTCCGCTACGTAATCGGGAGTTTTTGCCGTTAATTTTCCCCATAAACCTTGTGATTTTATTTCTTCTAAAATATCTTGTCTTGTATAGACGCCACCGGGAAGTACCGTCGTAATCTTAACCTTGTCTTTTTTAAGTTCATAATATAGTGCCGTAAAAAAGTTAAGTAACATACATTTAGTCGCAGAATAAATTGCAAAGTATGGCATGGGAGAAACACCCGACATACTCCCTATAGTTATAATTTCTAAATCCTTATCTTTTTTAGTTAATAAAAATTTAGTAACCATAATCGTACTTTCAACGTTTACCCTTAACTGAAACAAAACCTTTTCGTCCGTATACTCATTAAACGCTTTCTGCGTATCTACCCCTGCGACGTTAATAATTCTGTTAAACAGAACTCCGCTTTTATCTACAAACGAAAACATATTCTTCCTTTCGTCTTCATTAGATAAATCGCAGGCGAAATATAAAATTTCAATATTAGGATTAATAATTCTTAGTTCGACTATTAAGTTTTCTAATTTTTCTTTTGACCTGCCCGTTAAAAAAAGGTCATAGCCCTTTTGAGCGCAAATTTTAGAAAAAGACTTACCTATTCCGCCCGTCGCACCGCTAATAAAAGTATAACTCATTTCGTAGTTAAAACCTTACTCGTTGCACCTTTAATCATACCTAGTTTGCCAGATAGCCCGTTTATTATTTCCATACTTGCGTCAAGCACGATACTTATAACCGAAACGTCTTTTTGCTTATAAGGAAGACCGTGCCTACCTATTATATAATCTCTATATTCGTGTAAAAGAGAATTAATAGAATCTACGCAATCTCTGTCGTAAACTATAATTCCGATTATAGCAATTTTTGTTTCCATATTTTCACCTTTATTTTATTTTAACATCTTTTTTTATATTTAGCAATAGAAATTTTCTTTTTTAACCGCATCTTTTAATTTTTCTATTGCTTTTTTCTCTATTCTCGATATATAAGACCGAGAAATTTTCAAGAATCTCGCAACTTCCCTTTGTGCATAGTTTTTACCTGTTTTTAATCCGTATCTTAAATTAATGACAGTAAATTCACGCTCGGTTAAATTCTTTTTAACAAATTCGATAAATTTATTGTGTTCTATAGATTTATCTACTTCGGAAAAAACAGAATCGCCTTCTTCATACAATAAATCTAAAAGCATTAATTCGTTGCCGTCTTTATCGTTTCCGACCGAATCATATATAGAAACGTCACTCTTAAACTTTTTATTTGCACGAAGTAACATAAGTATTTCGTTTTCAATGCACCTTGCGGCAAACGTAGCAAGACAAGTCCCTTTATCTATTTCATAAGTATTTACCGCTTTAATTAATCCTATACTTCCCACCGATAATAAATCGTCTTGCTCCATACTGCCCGCATACTTTTTGGCTATATGAGCAACTAATCTCATGTTATGATTAATTAATTCGTCTTTTGCGTTTTTATCGCCGTTTTTCATTTTAATTAAGTATTCGCTCTCTTGTTCTTTTGATAACGGTTTTAAAAACGAACTTTTAGCGTTTACTATACTGCCCGCAAAAAAAGTAATTTTCCCCAATAAAAACAATAAACTTTCTAAGAACATAATTCATCTCCTTTTTTTCTAAATATATGCGAATAAATATACAAAAATAATTTACTGCAAGTCCTACTTTTTGTCATAAACTTATTTTATTTTTTTAAATTTAATATAAACTCTTATTCGGCGTTTGGTAAAAAAATAAGGAGGGAAAATAGAATAAAAAATTATTATAAACTATATAAAATAGCCTATTATTTAAGGCTTGTTAGCTCCGTTAAAATAAGGGACGTTTCTGATTTCCTTCCTTAAAAGAAGGTGTTTTATGGATTTTAATAACGTTGTAACTTTTTTAACTAACTACTCTGTTCCTACAATAATAATATCTATTTTAATAACTGTTTTAACTTTTATTTTCGATAGATTTATATTAAACAAACTACCTTTTATTATTAAAGGGTACGTTCCTTTTATTTTAGGAATAATACTGTTTTTTTTATACGATACCTTATTTATTAGTCATAAAATAAATCTGTCCGAAGACTTAATTTCGGGTGGAATTTTATGCGGTTCTCTATCAACGGCATTTTTTACTTTTATAAATAGAGTTTTTATAAATAAAAAAACCGCCTATAACTTCGACGCTTTTTCTCTTTCGATAGAAGGAATAATTAAAGATTACGTCGACTTAGACGATTTGGATTTAACTGTTTTAGAAATTAAAAATTCCGTTGTTAACGATTATATTTTAGGATTAAAAGAAGAAACCGTTTTTTTTAATATAAAAAGCGTATTAACTAAATATTGTAAAAAACCGCTTAACGATATAGAAAAGGCTACTCTTTCTTATTTAATAATAAGCTCGTATAAATCGCTGAAAAATTTATAAACAAAAAAATTCCCCGAAATATTTTTCGGGGAATTCCTTTTTTTTAAATATTATTTTGCATATTCGGTTGCACGCCACTCACGAATAACGTTAACTTTAATTTGACCTGGATATTCCATTTCTTGTTCAATTTTTTTAGCAATGTCCTTTGCTAAGAATAAAGTTTCCGCATCGCTTATCTGTTCGGGTTTAACCAAAACCCTAACTTCTCTACCTGCTTGAATAGCATAGCACTTTTCAACGCCCTTAAAACTCGAAGAGATTTCTTCTAACTGTTGTAAACGTTTAATATAATTAGTAGTAGTTTCTCTTCTTGCTCCGGGTCTTGCACCCGAAATAGCGTCTGCCGCTTGAACTAATACTGCTTCAATAGATTTAGCTTCAACGTCGCCGTGGTGAGCCGCAATAGCGTTAACAACAATATGATTTTCTCTGAACTTTTTAGCAAGGTCCGCACCTAATTGCATATGCGTTCCTTCTTGTTCATAGTCAAGCGCTTTACCTAAGTCGTGAAGTAATCCTGCTCTTTTTGCAAGTGCAGAATCTACGCCTAATTCGGTTGCCATAACGCCTGCTAAATGCGATACTTCTATAGCGTGTTTTAATACGTTTTGACCGTAACTCGTACGGAATTTTAATCTACCTAATGTTTTAACAAGTTCGGGGTGAAGCCCGAATACACCGCATTCAAACGTTGCCGATTCGCCTGCTTCTTTAATTTGTTGGTCAAGTTCTTTTTTAACTTTTTCAACTGTTTCTTCAATTCTTGCGGGGTGAATTCTTCCGTCTTGAATTAATTTTTCTAAAGCGATTCTTGCCGTTTCTCTTCTAACGGGGTCAAATCCAGATACGATAGCAACTTCAGGCGTATCGTCTATAATTAATTCAATACCCGTTGCGTTTTCTAACGTTCTTATGTTTCTTCCTTCTCTTCCGATAAGTCTTGCTTTCATATCGTCGGACGGAAGGGGAACAACCGAAACGGTTATATCAGACGCTTGATCGGTACTACATTTTTGAATAGCAAGGCTTACAATTTCTTTTGCCTTTCTTTCGCCTTCTTCCTTTGCATTTGCTTCGATATCTTTAACGATACCTGCCGCTTCTCTTCTAGCCTCGTCCGTAATAGCGTTAATAAGTTCGGTTTTTGCTTCTTCCTTACTCATTTGAGAAACTTTTTCAAACTCTTGAATCATCTTTTCGTGTTGCAAAGATATATCTTCTATTTTTTTATCGAGTTCGATTTGTTTTTCTTTTAACGCATTTTGTTGACGAGTAGTTTCTTCGTTGCGCTTTGATAGACTTTCTTCTTTCTTGTCTATTGCTTCTTCTTTTTGGTTAAGTCTGTTCTCTTGGCTTTTTAACTCTGCACGTTTTTCTTTAGTTTCTTTTTCGAAATCGTTACGGAGTCTTAATTCCTGTTCTTTGGCCTCTAAAATAGCCTCTTTCTTAATTTGTTTGCTCTCTTCTCTTGCGTCGTCGAGCATTTTTTCGGTAACTTTATTAATGTCGCCTTGTTTTTTCTTGAAAGATTGATTCTTTAAAACCCAGCCTAAAACGCATCCTAAAACAATCCCAACGACTGCAGCTACAGCAATTATTGCAACAGCCGTTCCGTCTAAGGCTAAGAACAGGGAGCCGTAATTTAAATTTTGCATAAAAATGCCCTCCTGTTTTTTAATATATAGGCGCTTATGCACCTTTGATATCTATATATAGTATATACTAATTATAAAGTTATGTCAATTCTTTTAATCGGACGCTTTGCCGTTTTTAAATGCTTCCATAATTTTATTTTTTACTTCTTCGTATTTATCGGGATTAGATTCAAAGTATTCTATTGCTTTTTCTCTTCCTTGAGCAATTTTTTCGCCGTCATAAGAGAACCATGCACCGCTTTTTACTATTATATCGTATTCGGTGCCTAAATCTACAATACAACTTCCCTTACTTATACCTTTACCGAAAATAATATCGAATTCCGCCGTCTTAAATGGTGGTGCAACCTTGTTTTTAACAATCTTTGCTTTCGTGTGATTGCCGTAAGCTTCCGCACCGTCTTTTAAAGCGTCTGACTTTCTTACGTCAATTCTAACGGACGCATAGAATTTTAATGCTTTACCGCCTGTCGTTACTTCGGGATTACCGAACATAACGCCGACTTTTTCACGTAATTGATTAATAAAAATTATACAAGTTTTTGATTTTGCGGTAATAGGCGTTAATTTTCTTAACGCTTGACTCATAAGTCTAGCTTGTGCGCCGACAACCGAATCACCCATTTCGCCTTCTATTTCTACTTTAGGCGTTAACGCTGCAACAGAGTCTATTACTATTAAGTCAACCGCCTTACTGCTTACAAGCGCTTCCGCTATGTTTAATGCCTGTTCTCCCGTATCCGGTTGAGAAACGTATAATTCATCTAAATTTACTCCTAAATTTTTAGCGTAATTAGGGTCTAAAGCGTGTTCTGCATCGATAAACGCAGCAATTCCGCCCGATTTTTGCGTTTCTGCTATAACGTGAAGAGCAACTGTAGTTTTGCCGGACGATTCGGGTCCGTATATTTCTACTATTCTTCCACGTGGCAAACCGCCGACACCTATCGCTAAATCAAGCGATAAACAGCCAGTAGGCAAAACTTCTATATCGGTATTTATTGCGTCTTGTCCTAAACGCATTATTGCACCTTTGCCGTATTGTTTTTCAATTTGAAGCATAACGCCGTCTAATGCTTTTAATTTGTTTTCATCCATAACTTTTCTCCTAATTCTTTTTTAAGTTTTTTATAGTAAGAAACAGCGCTATATTTTTTGCCGTTTCAGTAATTTCTTCTCTATCGCCTTTTAAGTTGTACTTATAAACGTGTATTCCTTCTTTATCGCCTACAGCAATAAAACATAAACCTACGGGCTTTAACGTATCGTCGGAGTTTGGCCCTGCAATTCCCGTTGTTGCAACCGCTATATCGCAATCTCCTGTTTTAAGTAATCCCGACGCCATTTCGTAAGCAACTTTAGAACTTACCGCACCTAAATTAATCAAATCGTCGTTTATAACGCCGAGTCTTTTATGTTTGCTTAAATTACTGTAAGATACAATTCCTTCGTTAACAAAAGAAGACGAGCCGGGGTTTTTAATAATTTCCGATACCACTCTTCCTGCCGTAAACGATTCTGCAATAGATATTTTTTTATTTTTTAACCTTAATAAATCAAAAACCCGTTCACCTAAACAAGTATCCGTTTCTGCATAAATATCGTCTTTTAATTCGCCGACAAGATATCTTATTGCGTCTTTTGCTTTTTGTTTTTCGTCTAAACTTTCAAATAAAAATTTAACTGTTATATCTCTGTTTTCTATCGTAAACGTGTTATTAAAAGGCTTTTCGTAAATATCTTCTGCTTTTTTTAACACTTCTTTTAACCTAATTATGTCTCCGAAATATTTGAGCGTTAAACTCTCAATCGAAAGGTTGTATTTATTTATAAAGTAAGGCGCTAAAAATTCTTTAACCATACTCTCTAATTCGTTTAAGTTGTTTGGTAAAAACGCAAGAGTAAATTCAACACTTTCGGACATAAAGCCTTGAAGTAATCCCTTCCTGTTCGGAATAACCGTACAATCTAACGGCAAAAGCGAATAATCGTTTATATTTTCGTTATTAAAGTTATTTAAATTATTTAACACCGAAACCGCAACGTCGTTTTCTATTAAAACGGTATCTAAAACGCTAACTATTTCGTCTTTAATTATTTTACAGTCATCACAAGTACAAATTATTAAGTTATCAAAAAAATCCAAAGAATTTTCTATATTTTTACTTATTGATAAATCGCTTTTAGATAATATTTCGGCACTGTTTAACAAAATACCGTTTTTATTAAACAGTTCTTCAATTTCTAAATATTTTTTTGCATCGAAAGGCTCGTTGTCGTCCTTTATTATCATAAGTGCGTTTTTCATTAATCTTTTAAAACCTTTTTGTTTTTAACAAGATATAGAGTTCCCGAAATAATAGTCATAACGGTTGCTAAAGCCAAAATTGATAAACCGATTATATTAACGGTCGAATAAAGCCCCATATCTAAATCTGCACCGAATAATAATACTAAAATAGCTATATCTTGAGAAAACGTTTTAACTTTTCCCGATTTGTCCGCAGATAGAATAACGTTTTTAGACGCCGCAACTATTCTAAATCCGCTAATCATGAGTTCTCTTGCTAAAATGACTGCAACTGCTATAGAAAAATACCACGGCAAAATCAAAACTCCGTTAAAATCGGAAAGCATAATAATTAATGCCGTAGAAACCAAAATTTTATCTGCAATCGGGTCTAAAAATTTACCAAGGTTAGTAACCAAATTATATTTTCTCGCAATAAATCCGTCTAAAAAATCGGTTAAACTCGCAATAGCGAAAATAACCGCAGAAATAACGTGATTATAAGGAATAAAATCTATAAAAAATACAGCCGTAAAAACGGGTACTAATAAAATTCTTATTAAAGACAATTTGTTTGGTAAATTCATAATATCTCTCCGTAAAGATCGTATCCTTCTGCTTTTAGTATTTTAACGTTTACGTTTTCGCCTATTTTTATCTCGTTTTCACCCGAAAAGAAATAAATTTTTCCGTCTATCTCGGGTGCGTTAAAATACGCTCTTCCGTAATAAGTTAACATATTAGGGTCAAAACCTTCTACTAAAACGCTAAAAGTTTCGCCTATTAACTCCTTCATGTTTTCTTTAACTATTTCTTTTTGTACTCTATAAAGTTTTTTTAAACGCTTTTCTTTTATATTATAAGGCACTTGCCCTTTTAAGTTATAAGAAGGAGTTCCCTCTTCTCTGCTGTACTTAAAAAATCCAACGTTAAACAGTTTTGCTCTCTTTAAAAATTCTACTAAATTATTAAACGCTTCTTCGTCTTCTTGTGGAAAACCCGTAATAAAAGTAGATCTAATTGCAATACCTTTAACTTCTCTTTTTAGCCTTTCAATAAGTTCAATATACGAATCAAACGTTCCTTTCCTTCCCATCAACTTCAGTATTCTGTCGTCTGCATGCTGAAGAGGAATATCTATGTATCTAATCATTTTTGCATTAGAATACATTTCTCTTATTAACTCGTCGGTTATATTTTCGGGATAACAATAAAGTAGCCTTATGCCCTTAATATTATTAAGTGCCGAAAGGGAACGTATTAAATCGGGTAAAGACGATTTGATTTTTAAATCGAGTCCGTACTTCGTAACGTCTTGCGCTACTAAAATAAGTTCTTTTACGTTACCTAAAGATTTTGCTTCTAAAATTAACTTTTCTTTTTCTACCGACCTATATTTCCCACGAATATAAGGAATTAAACAATACGTACAATGATTAGAACAACCGTCTGCGATTTTTAAGTAAGCATAATTTTCAGTAGATAAAACCCTGTTAAATATCTTTTCGTTAGAAGGCTCTCCCACGCAATTTAAACGTTTATTCTCAACGTATAACTCGTCTATAATATCGTTTATTTTGTCATAATCTGATACGCCTAAAAATGCGTCTACTTCAACTAATTCGTTAAAAATTTCACCAATGAACTTTTGCGGTAAACAGCCCGTTACTATAAGTTTTTCTAACTTGCCGTATTTTTTATATTCGCTATTAGAAAGAATAGAAAAAACCGCTTCTTCCCTTGCCGACTTTAAAAAAGCGCAAGTATTAATTATAATAATTTCGGCGTCGTTTAAGTCTTTTGTTAAAACGTGCTTTTTGCTTAATTCAAACAGCATTTTTTCGGAATCGACTCTGTTTTTGTCACACCCCAAAAATACAACGCCTATTTTTTTATTTTTAGCCATAAATTATCCTTTAATCGGGCATTATAGGGCCGAATCTTCTTTCGTATTCTTCCCTTGTTAATAAAACTTTTCTAACTTTACTCCCGTCGTTAGTAGAAATAAACCCGTCTCTTTCCATTTTATCTATAATTCTTCCTGCTTTCGGATAACCTACTGCGTATCTTCTTTGAATTTGAGATATAGAAATAGAACCGCTTGTAACGGCAAGCGAAAGTGCCTTTTTGTAAAGAATATCCACTTCGCCGTTATCAACGCTAGGAGAATCATCGTCATAAGATTTTTCTTCAATAGGGTCTTTAGTTTGATTATCTAAATACTTTAATAATTCGTCGTCGTAATACGCTTTGTTGTTTTCTTTAATGTAGTTTACAACGTTATTTACTTCTCTCGAACTTATATAAGCGCCCTGATATCTTTCCACACTTGGCATAGTGGAATTTTTATAAAGCATATCGCCGTTACCCAAAAGTTTTTCTGCACCTTGCTCGGATAAAATCGTTTGAGAGTCAGCGTAATTCATAACTTTAAACGCAATCCTAGACGGAAGATTTGCTTTAATCGTACCTGTAATTATATCTACCGAAGGACGTTGCGTCGCTAATACTAAATGAATACCTGCCGAACGTGCCTTTTGTGCAAGCGCTCTGATTTTAGCTTCCAAATCTCTCTTACAAGTTTCCATTAAATCTGCAAGTTCGTCTACTATAATAACTATTCTCGGCATTTTAGGAATTACGTCATTTGCCACGGTCGAATTATACGATTCTATATCGACTACAAGTCCGTCGTGCTTTTCAAATTCCGAATATCTTCTTTCCATTTCTTCGTAAGCCCAAGTAAGCACTGCAAGAACACGCTTTGGAGCAGTTATTATTTCGTCTATCATTAAATGCGGAATATGTTCGTATTTTCTAAATTCTACACGCTTTGGATCTATTAAAATAAGTCTTAAATCGGCGGGGCTATATCGCATAATCAAACTGCAAATCATAACGTTTAAGCAAACGCTCTTACCAGACCCTGTTGCACCAGCAACTAAATAGTGCGGTGCTTTTGCCAAATTATCGTACTTTGCCTTACCGACTAAATCTTTTCCTAAAGCAAACATCAAGGTGTTCGGCTTAAAGTTTTCGCTATCCATTTGAATAATTACTTCTTTTAAACCGACCGTTATAGGAACGTTATTTGCAACTTCAACGCCTATTAGGTTTTTTCCGGGGATAGGTGCTTCCACTCTTATTTCGTTTCTCGATGCAAGACGCATTTGCAAGTCTTTATCATGCCCGAAAATATTTTTAACCGATACGCCTAAACCGGTAGGCATCATAAATTCGTATCTTGTTATCGAAGGACCTTGAATATAACTTTCAGGCTCTGCGTTTATCTTAAACTCTTCAAGCGTTTGTTTTATGATCGCTTGACGTTCGCTGTGATGTTCCGCCTCTTCGTCTACTTCTTGAGAATACGTTTCGAGTAAATCGATAGGCGGTTTATCATAAACGTAATCGATAGGCATTTCTTCTTTTTCTTCAAAAATTTCCTGTTCGGATTCTTCAAATTTTTCTTCTATATTACGTGTATCGCCGTTAAACGAAAATGAATCTTTTTCCGGCTCTTTAACGTTTTCTTCAAACATATCAATCGAACGGCGTGATGTTTTTATTTCAGTTTCTACAGTGTTATTTTCTGCAATATCCGAATTAACTACGTTTTCGTTAAATATATTGTCCGTTTTATCTTCGCCGAATATACTTCTTATCCTTCTGTCCGAAGTAATAGAAGACTCTTTCGGATTAAAATCGTTTTTATATTCTTCTTCTTTTTCTTCTTCGATGAAAGGAATATCAGATGAATCGTTATCGCTTAAATCGGTGACTCCTTCGTTTGACTCTTCATTAAAACTGTAAACTTGCTCACTCTCTAATTTAGTATCAAACTGCGGTTGGTCGTTTTCGGTATTAACGTCGTTAAACAAATAAGTATTACCAAAATTTTCCGCTCTTCTTTCCACCGAATCTTCCTTTTTTGTACTTTCTTCGTGTTCGTAATAAGGAATGTCTTTTTCTTTAATATCATCGTCGGAATTAATAGGACTGGAGATTTTAGTTTCGCCGTTAATATCGGTATTTTTATATCCGTTAACGATTTTATCTATATCGATAGGTGGCGGTGTCATGATATACTCTATATCTTTTTTCTTCTGCTCGTCGAATTTTTCGGAATAAGTATTGTTAACAGTACCTATCCCAAGTCCGCCGTCCGTAAAATTAATTTTTATTTTTTCGTTATATTCGGGGTTTTTAAATTCTCTTTTTGATTTAGTGCTAAATTCCGCACCGTCGCAAACGAATAATTTTTGATTTCCTATTTTACCCGAATTTTCGGAGTTTATATTAACTTCGCTAAAATTTAAATTATCAACGGGGTAATCCTTAACGCCGGAAATTTCCGGAATTTCGTTTTCTTCTTTTTTATAAGACGACTTAAAATCTTCTTTATTCTTTTCCTTTCCTTTAAGTTTAAAGGCTTTATTAAAGAGATAGTAGCCGAAAAGTGCAATGAGTAAAGAAGTAATGACGTAAGTGCCTACGTTTTCAAAAATAAGGGTAAAAAAGTAAGTAATTAAAGCAGTACAAAATCCACCGCCCGAGCAGGTGTTAATTCCGCCGTCTGCCATAGTATAAGATAAAGAAATGTAATCGGAATAAGATAAAGATGTATTATCACGCATAGTAATTGCGTGGACTAAAATAGCCGTTAAAATCATCATTAAGGTAAATACCGCTTTAACTTTAAAAGAAAAAGCAACTTTTCTGTTAAAAACAAGTAAAACGCCTAAATAACCCAACCAAATAATAACGGCGTAAGCAAAGTAGCCGAAAAGCCCGAATAAAAATCCGTTGACCATTTTACCGGGTAAAGAAAAAATAGAATCTCTCGAAATTAGACAAATTAACATAAGGGTAGAAAATAAAATTAAAATTACCCCTAAAGTTTCTTTTGTGAAAACAGACGATTTTTCCTTTTTATTAACTTGTTTGTTATCGGAATTAGACAAGGCAAAACCCCCGAAAATTTATTCTATTTAATTATACCAAAAATTTAGTTTTTTTACAATAGGTTTTAGCATAATTTTATATATAATTTTACTTAAAAAATAAAAAATCCTTTGGAATTTCCAAAGGATTTAATTATTATATTAAGCCGTAAGGTTTTTAGTAGATTTGGCGTG
>JAZUKR010000143.1:0-2253 GCA_045643385.1 Christensenellaceae bacterium
GTCAAATATAGCTACTTGTATAACGGCTATCATTCGCAGTACCTGAGGTCTTTCAAACGCAAAAATAACTGCTGTTATTCACTTACTTTTTAACTTATTCGGGTGCATTATTTGTATAATTCCGTTATGGATATTCAATACCGAAATCAGCGATTTTTTATTAAGTTTTTCTGGCAATATGGAAAGGCAAATAGCAAACTTTCATACCTTGTTTAATATAGGGACGACAATAATCCTTTTGCCGTTTACAAAATTTTTAGTTTGGCTTGCTACCAAAATCGTTCCCGATAAAAAAGACGCTCAAGAAGAAAAACATAAACTCACTTTTATTGATGAACGTTTATTAGAAACCCCACCGATAGCCGCTGCCAATACAAAGAACGAAATAATAAAAATGGCAAACATTTCGAAAGAGAATATTGCGTTTTCTATGGAAATGTTGCTTACGGGAGACACGTCGAAACAAGATTTAATAAAAGATAACGAAGAAGCGCTTAACTTTTTAAATAAAAGCATAGTTGCTTATTTAACTAAATTAATAAGTAAAGAAGTTTCGAGAGAAGAAGAAAAAACTTTAAGTACCTATTTCCACGTCGTTTCCGACATCGAAAGAATAGGCGATTATTGTGAAAACATTATGGAATATTCCGAAAGATTAATTTCACTTGATACTTCTTTTTCAGACGAAGCGAAAAAAGAATTGCAATACGTTAAAAACACTGTTATTTTGCTTTTTGATAAAGCAATGATAGCGTTTGTCGATAAAGATAAAAAGGCTTTACAAGACGTTGACGTTTTAGAAGAAAAAGTCGACGAAGCGAGTAGGACTTTAGAAGGAAAACATATAGAAAGACTTAAAAAAGGCACGTGTAATGCAGACCTTGGCTCTGTTTATTTGCAGACCGTATCTAATTTAGAGCGTGTAGGCGACCATATAACGAATATAGCGTTTAGTATATTGCAATATAAAAATTAAATAAATTAATTATTTAATTGACTTTAACTAGTAATACTTGTATAATGCAATATGGTTAAAAACTTAACATAAAATTTCATTGGAGGTTTTTTATGAATAAAAAGACAATACAAGACGTAGACGTAAAAGGCAAAAAATGTTTAGTCAGAGTTGATTTTAACGTACCTATGAAAGACGGCGTTATAACAGACGAAACACGTATTAACGGCGCATTACCTACAATTAAGTATTTAATAGAACACGGTGCAAAGGTTATTCTTTGTTCGCACATGGGTAAACCGCACAACATCTTCACCGAAGGTTTTTCACTTAACAAAAAGGAAAAGAAAGCAATAGAAGTTTTGCCCGAAAGCGAGCAAGCTGCTGCAAAAACAGAATACTTAAAGAAAGCTTTAAAAGATAAAGAAAAATTTACTTTAAGACCTGTTGCAGATAAACTTTCCGAAAAATTAGGTCAAAAGGTAGTATTTGCAACCGACGTTGTAGGTGAATCTGCAGATAAGGCAGTTGCAAACGTTAAAGAAGGCGAAGTTGTTTTACTCGAAAACACCCGTTTTGAAGAAGGCGAAGAAAAGAGAGACGAAGCACTTTGCAAAAAACTTGCGTCTTATTGTGATATTTACGTAAACGACGCTTTTGGTACGGCACACCGTTCACACGCAACGACTGCCGCTATCGTTGAATACGGATTTGTTAAAACGGCTGTTTGCGGATTTTTAATAGAAAAAGAACTTTCCGTCATGGCAGACGCATTAGAACACCCCGTAAGACCGTTCGTTGCGGTTTTAGGCGGGGCAAAAGTTGCAGATAAATTAAAAGTTATTTCTAACCTTTTAGAAAAATGCGACACGCTTATTATCGGCGGTGGCATGGCTTATACTTTCTTAAAAGCAAAGGGTTACGAAGTCGGGAGGTCTTTAGTTGATAACGAACAAATAGACTACTGCAAAGAAATGATAGAAAAAGCAGAAAAAACGGGCAAGAAGTTAGTACTTCCCGTAGATACTGTAACCGCTAAATCTTTCCCCGATCCGATTGATGCTAAAATAGACGTTTTTGAGCGTTCTGTAGAAAAGATTCCGGAAAACGAAGAAGGTTTAGATATTGGTCCAAAAACTTGCAAGATTTTTGCCGATACCGTTAAAAATGCTAAAACGGTTATTTGGAACGGACCTATGGGCGTTTTCGAAAATCCTATTTTGGCAAAAGGCACTATCGCTATGGCTAAGGCTTTGGCAGAAACTGACGCTACGACCATTATAGGCGGTGGAGATTCC
>JAZUKR010000144.1:0-3943 GCA_045643385.1 Christensenellaceae bacterium
TTTATCTGCTTGACGCCAAACCGTTTCACTTTGAGGTTCAACACCGCCCTTAGCTCAGAAAGTTGCATCTGCTCCGTCTAATATACGGAGAGATCTTTCAACTTCTACGGTAAAGTCAACGTGTCCAGGGGTATCGATAATATTAATACGATGGTCTTTCCAGTAGCAGGTAGTAGCAGCACTCGTAATAGTAATACCACGTTCTTGTTCTTGAACCATCCAGTCCATCGTTGCTTCACCTTCGTGAACTTCACCGATTTTATGGGTTTTACCGGTATAGAATAAAATTCTTTCGGTTGTCGTGGTTTTACCAGCGTCGATGTGAGCCATAATACCTATGTTTCTGGTAATACTTAAATCATTATTTGGCATAAGTTTTCTCCCGATTAAAATCTGTAATGAGCAAATGCTTTATTAGCTTCTGCCATTCTATGCGTATCTTCTTTCTTCTTAACTGCGTTACCTGCGTTATTGAACGCTTCTACGAGTTCAGCGGAAAGCCTTGTCGACATATCTCTTTCGCTTCTTTTTCTTGCTGCGTCAACAAGCCAACGTATAGCGAGAGTTTGACGACGTTCTGCTCTGATTTCGATAGGTACTTGATAGTTAGCACCACCTACACGTCTTGCTTTAACTTCGACGAGTGGCATAATATTGTTTAACGCTTGGTTAAACATTTCCATAGGTTGTGTTCCAACCTTTTCTGCTGCAGTTGTAAATGCATCATAAACGATTGCTTGTGCAATGCCCTTTTTACCGTCAAGCATAACTTGATTTATAAGTTTTGTAACGGTTTTATCGTTATAAACTGAATCGGGCAAAACATCTCTTTTAGCAATATTGCCTCTTCTTGGCATAATTATAATCCTCCTTTAAATTTTGTGTTTGAATTTCACAAACACTTTAAGGGTAAACCCTTTTCGTACGGCTATTACTTGCCCGAATACTCGGGTAGCAAACCTTCTGTCTTTCGACATACTGCCTACTAATCGGGCTAATTTTCCGAAATTCCGATTTAAGTAGGTGATTTCCTAAAATTAAATTATTAAAAAATTATCTAATTATATAATGTTAATTATTTAGGACGTTTTGCGCCATATCTCGAACGAGCCTGTTTACGGTTAGCAACTCCGGCTGTATCAAGTGCGCCACGAACAATATGATATCTTACACCAGGTAAATCCTTAACCCTTCCGCCACGAATAAGTACGGAACTGTGTTCTTGTAGGTTATGACCTTCACCGGGGATATAAACGATACCTTCCATCTTGTTTGTAAGTCTTACTCTGGCAATTTTACGCAATGCAGAGTTAGGTTTTTTAGGGGTAGTTGTGGTTACTGAAAGGCAAACACCACGTTTTTGCGGGCATTCGTCTAAAATAGGAGATTTACTCTTATAAGTAATCTTTTTTCTACCTTGTCTGATTAATTGTTGGATTGTAGGCATTTCGCACCTCCTTAAATTATTTCGAAATTTCAGAAAACGGACTCGGAAATTCACATTTTCTTAAATAAATTAACTTTGCTAAGCGTAAAAAATTACGCTCGGCAAAGATTTATTTTATCATTAACGTTATATTTAGTCAAATAAATACACGCTAAAAACTAAAAATTATTCTACTTCGTTATTATCTGTAGAAGCACCCGTTACAGTTTGCGGAGATAAATTTTTATAGTCTTTAATTCCCGTTCCTGCAGGAATAAGTTTACCTATAATAACGTTCTCTTTTAAGCCGATAAGCGGGTCTATTTTGTTCTTTATTGCGGCTTCCGTTAAAACCCTTGCGGTTTCTTGGAAGGACGCTGCAGAAAGGAACGATTCCTTTGCTAAAGCGGCTTTTGTTATTCCTAACAATACACGCTTACCTACAGGCGGACGCTTTCCGTTATTTAATGCGTTTAACGTTTCTTCTTCAAACTTGAATAAGTCTACTTTTTCGCCGGGGAGAATATCGGTATCTCCTGGGTTTTCTACTTGAACTTTCTTCATCATTTGACGAACTATTATTTCAACGTGTTTATCGTTGATGTCAACGCCTTGAGAACGGTATACGGCTTGAATTTCTTTTAAGATATAATCTTGAACGCCTTTAATACCTTTGGTTTTTAATATGTCTTGCGGATAAACGGCACCGTTAGTTAAAACCGAACCCGGTTCAACCTTATCGCCTTCTTTAACGATAACGCCCGTCCCAAACGGAATAGTGTAATCTTTTACTTCGCCTTCAACGGTATTTACTACTACGTGAATTATCTTATCTTTTTCTTGAATAGAAACAGTTCCCGTATGTTCGCAAACTATTGCAGCGTGCTTAGGCCTTCTTGCTTCAAATAATTCTTCAACTCTCGGAAGACCTTGAGTAATATCGCCCGTACTTGCAATACCGCCGGTATGGAAGGTACGCATGGTAAGTTGAGTACCCGGTTCACCTATGGATTGTGCGGCAATAATACCAACCGCTTCACCGACTTGAACAGGTAAGTTGTTACTCATGTTTTTGCCGTAACACTTAGCGCAAACGCCCGTTTTACTATGGCAAGTGAATACCGAACGGATTTCTACTTCTTCAACGCCTGCTTTAACGATTTCGTCTGCCATATCTTCAGAAATCATTTCGCCTGCTTTAACCATAACTTCTCCATTAGTTGGATTAATTACGTCAGTTATAACGAAACGACCTGCAATTCTGTCTCTTAAACCTTCAATTATTTCGCCTTTAGTACCTTTAATTGCGGTAACTTTAATACCCTTAGGTGCTTCGCCGAGTTCTGCAAAGCAGTCGTCTTCTTTAACGATAACTTCTTGCGAAACGTCGACAAGACGTCTTGTTAAGTAACCGGAGTCAGCCGTCTTTAATGCGGTATCCGCTAAACCTTTACGTCCACCGTGAGAAGAAATGAAGTATTCCAAAACGGAAAGTCCTTCACGGAAGCAAGACTTAACCGGAATTTCGATAGTTTTACCGTTAGGGTCGGTCATAAGTCCACGCATACCTGCAAGTTGTTTAATCTGGTCGATAGAACCACGGGCACCAGAATTTGCCATCATTAATATCGGGTTAAATTCGTCAAGCGCACCTTTTAATTCTTCGGTAACGTCGTCCGTTGCTTTCTTCCAAATAGAAACTACCTTTTTATATCTTTCGTCGTCTGTAATAAATCCTCTCTTATAAAGGTCTTCTATCTTTAATACGTGTGTTTCTGCTTCTTTTAATATCTTAGGTTTATTAGCAGGCATATGCATATCGAAAACGCTGGTGGTTATTGCGCCGATTGTGGAATATTTATAACCTAACGCCTTAATCTTATCTAAAACGTCCGCAGCGCAACTTGCACCGTGACGCTTAAAGCAAGCGCCTACGATTTTTTGTAAGTCTTTTTTGCCAACTAATTTATCTATTTCGTATTTTAAGTAATCTTCTTTAGTTTTTCTGGTGGTAAAGCCGATATCTTGCGGTATTGCTTCGTTAAAGATAATCTTACCGACGGAGCCTTTAATTCTTCCCGTAACTATTTCGCCGTCAACTTCCACGGTTCTACGAATATAAATTTCGTCTTGAAGACCAATTTTACCCGTTTGATAAGCCATAATAGCTTCTTCTGGCGAAGAGTATGCAACTTGATATTCAAATTCGCCGTATACTTTACCGTTTTCGTCTTTTAGGCCTTTTTCGTTATATTTTTCGCCGATATGGTGACGTATTAAAGTTAAATAATACGAACCCATAACCATATCTTGCGTAGGACTCATAACAGGTTTGCCGTCTGATAATTTTAATATATTGTTAGATGCAAGCATTAAAAATCATGCTTCTGCTTGTGCTTCGACAGAAAGTGGAACGTGAACTGCCATTTGGTCTCCGTCGAAGTCGGCGTTAAACGCACCGCAAACAAGCGGGTGAAGTTTAATTGCTCTACCTTCGATTAAAACCGGTTCGAACGC
>JAZUKR010000145.1:0-3730 GCA_045643385.1 Christensenellaceae bacterium
GATTACAACCGACAAATAAGGTTGTCATCATACAAAACACAAGCACGATACCAATTATTTTTTTCATTTCTTTTCCCCACTAACAAAAATTATCTTTACTTAAAAATAATTTACTTTTTGAAATTATAAACGTTTCTGTTATAATTTATCGTTAAAAAATATTCTTTATTGAAATACGTATCAATTAGACTACTATAAAAATATTGTCTAAAATCGTTCAATTTTGAATCGGTGTCGGAAAGCTCAAAATAAATACCGTTATCCCGTTCATAAACTATAATTTCGTCATCGTGAATTTGCACTGTGAACTGAATAATTACTTTTTTCTTTTTGTTTTTTTCAAACACTATCATTGCACTTTCTTCAATAAGTAGCATTACTTTTAACACGATATCATTCGGCACTTCGTTAAGTATCAAAAAGTCTTTAACGTCATCTCTTGCGGAAACTGAATTTTCCTTTGATACAATATAGGATTGACTGAATATCGGAAATTCACAATCGCTAATAAGAAAAACGTTTTGCTTTTTGGCAATAAAACGTATTCCCACGACAAAACCGATTAAAGTCATTATTTCCGCAACAATAAATGCAATCCATATTCCGTTGAAACCGATAATCTTGCCGAATATCAAAATAAAAATCACAGGAGCAACGAAATTAATCGTCCATTCAAACATAACCGCCAAACCTATTTTTCTGACGATAACGTATTGTGATATCAGCATAAAACACATTGATACAAACGGCATACAAAGCGAATATAGTCGAATAGATTGAGTTGCAATTACAATATCGCTTTCCAATGAAATGCCGCAAAACGAAGGAATATACGGTGCAACTATCAACATTATTACCATACCGACACAACCGAAAACCAACGATAACAAAAACGAGTATTCGGCACATTTTTTTTGGTCTAAATTATTGCCTTCTCCGAGATAAACTTCGGATACGGGAGTGTACGCTGCGCCAACGGCATCAAATACGACTAAAATATCAAAAATTGATAAAACAACCGAGGTTATAGATAGCATTGTTTGCGAAAAATTACGTAAAACGTAATAATTTATAAATGCTAATAAAAGACCACTATCGAGGTATTTAGAAGAATCAACAAGCGACAATTTACAAACTTTTCCGACGTCTTTCCAAGAAAAATGCCACTTGAATTTAAAAACGTTTTCCTTGGTAAAAAAATGTATGGATAATATTAAAATAGAAAGAACCGTGCTGATAAACATACCAAGACTAGCACCCATAGTTCCATATAATTTCGTAAATAAAACCGACAACCCTATTCCAAAAACAAATAACGAAACGTTTGCCGCCAAGTTTATCGGTGCATCTGTATAAATCATTTGAAGAAGAAAAAAGTTTATAGGAACAATGCCGATAAGATATTTTTCAAATTTCCAAAAAGCCTGCACTTCTGCCCTGACCGATTCGTTTAAATCTAAATTATTAAGGAACAGGTTTTCACAGAAAAACATTATCAAAAATAATAATAACCCAATTACTATTGATAAAAATAATCCTTGAGTAAAAATTTTATCAGCGTCTTCTTTTTTGCTTTCTCCTAAATATCTAAAATACAAAATAAAACTTCCCATTCCTATTATACAGCCAAAGAAATTAGCAATGACGTAAAACGGGAACACTAAATTAACTGCACATAAACCGTCTTCTCCGACAATATTGCCAACGATTACCGTACTTGAAACCGCTACGACCGAAACAAGTGCCATCATAATAAGAGAGGGCCAAAACAAAGTGTTGATTATTTTATTTCCAAAACTGACTTTTCTATTTTTAAAAGAATTAACTAAATTATCCATTTTCTCCACCTTAAGTTAAAATTGCATTGTTTTTCATTTCGTAATCAAATTATGATAATCAGTTTTCTTTGCAAATTTTCTTTATAAATAGCATGGAAGGAATAAATAACAAAGTCGGAATTAAAAATCCCGCTACGTAATATTCGCAACAAACGAGATAGTTATAAATAGAGTGATATATTATTGCCGTTGCGATAAGACCTATCGAACCCGAAAGAAACAATTTACGCTTGTGATAAATAAATGATAACCCGAACCCGACGAAGAGCATTGTCATAACGTGCATCATACCTGCACCAAACGCTCTTAAAACAGCCGTCAACACGTCTATTTGATTGACACTGCTTGCGAAAACGAAGGCGTTTTCCAAAATTGCAAAACCAACGCCAACAGCTATAGCACGTTCGATAATATCCTGCCTTGTCGGTTTTATTGTAAAAGCGCAGACAAATATCGGTAAGATTTTAAGCAGTTCTTCTATCATAGGCGAAAAGGTAGTAACGTATGCGTTTTGAGAATAAGGCAAAAGCCCAAAAATAACTCCGTTTAACTCTCCACAAAATAACGCAACGGTTAAACCTATAATTACAAAACACACAAGCGACTTGGTTTTACTTTTGCTCATAATTAAAACTATAGAAAGCGGTACGGTTATACTTAAATACAAAAACAGATTTAGAAATTCCATTTTTCTGCCCCCTTAACCGCCGAAAATGCTAACGCTATAGATACTAACGCCAAGACGAGATCAGCGATTCCGGATATTATGCCGGGGTTAATCCAACAAGCAATATCCAAAATACTGGTTATGCAAAACGTCATTGAAAAAATATCAGTCAGCCTTAACCCTTTAATTAAGCCCAACTCGTCCACCGGCGTAAACAAGTGCCTTAAATTATAGCAAACGACCAAGCACGCAGGTATTTGCTCTATGAGGAAAATAAAAAATGTGATTTTTAATTCGTCAAAATAGAATATTCCGACGACTATTGACACTACAAACATCAATACTCCGGCTAAAATACTTAAAGCGGTAAACTTCGCTTTCGGTTTATCGAACAATTTTTCAACAGCACCGTGGTTTGCACAAAACAAAAACAAATAACAACCTAAAAGGCCGAAGACACCGTCATTAAAATACGTTTCGGTAACTTCGCAAAACGTCATTACTATTACAAATAACTGATAAAGTGCATAGCACCCGATCGCAGCAATTATTATTTGGAAATATAGCGGTTTACCCTTTCTCCACAGCTTAATTGCACCATAGAAAAAAGCAACCAGCAATACTATTTCCGCAGCAATTTCAAAATATAACATTTTTCTCCTTTTAGTTAGTTAAAGTTAGGAGTTAACTTTTCACTTCTCACTCACTTTTCTTCTTTTTCTTAACGTGCAAGAATATAAACACGCCTGCGGTGATAAGAGCAACGCCACCTACAACGCATATTATTACGATAGAACCGGTTGACATAAGCGTGCCGGAGCCGTTTCGATAATCGTTAACGGTTGCACTGGCGTCGCTACCTGCGCCGATCTTTTGAGCGCCTTCACCAGCGGTAGCTTCTATTCTGCCACCGTATAAATTTATTTCACAAACATACGCACGGGCCGCATTATAAAAACGTCCGCTGCCGATACCTGCTCCACCGTAATTACCACCGTGCGCCTCTATATTTCCGCCGCGGATAGTGACGGTTGCATCAGATCCAAACCCGCTGCCGATACCGGCTCCACCATACTTGCCGCCAAAAGCCTTTATATTTCCACTGTGTATAGTAACTGTTGCCATAGAACTGAAGTAGCCGCTACCGATACCGGCTCCACCAGCATCGCCACCGGTAGCCGTTATATTTCCGCCGTAAATGGTAACATTTGAATTACCGCTCATA
>JAZUKR010000146.1:0-4461 GCA_045643385.1 Christensenellaceae bacterium
GCCGAAGGCTATCAAAAGCCCCAGCGGTAGTGAAAGTAACAACGTTAATATAAATATTAAGCAGGTTGTTAAAAAACCAGATAATAATGTTAATGTTACGCCTGCCATTTATTAGTCGCTCCATTTAGCGGGAAGTTGTCCTAAAAGATCATATTTTGTAGCGATTGCAAAAAGCGTTCCGTCTTTTTCAATATTATATAATTCTTCGTTAATTTGCCATAAAAGTTTTGAGTCTGATTTACGAACGGCAGCAGAAAAGTTTTCAACTTCAAATCCGATGTCTTTCATAACTAATTGACCGTAATAAGCACCGCCTACACTAGTCATTTCCTTTGCAAGAGCATAGTCGATAATAGCAACGTCTGCTTGGCTTGTAGAAACGTTAAGTAAAGCAGTTACTTGATTAGTAAGTTTACTGACTTTGTTTCCCTCTATGCCTTCAATACTTAAAACAGCATCTTCTGCCGCAGATCCGCTTTCAACCGCAATAGTTTTGCCTTGTAAACTACTTAAAGAAGTGTACGAGCCGGCATTTTCCGTTTTAATAACCGCTACCTGTTGATTTTTTAAATAAACGTTTGATAAAAGCAAGTTATTTAAAAGTTCATCGTTAACTGTCATACCGTTCCAAATACAATCTATTTCCCCTGCATTTAACGTAACAATTTTAGTATCCCAGTCAATTTCTTTAAATTCTACTTTATATCCAAGATTAGTAAAAACCAAAGTTGCAAGTTCGGCATCAAAACCCGTCCATTCCCCGTTTTCGTCTAAATAATCCATAGGCGCATAATCTGTTACACCGACAATAATTGTACTACCAGGTTCACCAACCTTTTTATTTCCTCCACAGGCAGTTAAAGTACATAATGCGGTTAAACCTATCATAAGTGTTAAAATAATCGTGATAATCTTTTTCATTTTTTATATCTCCTTTTTGTCAATTTGCTTTAGTAATTTAAAGTGCTAAAGTAATTTTATAACAGCATTATACTTTATTACGATAAAGTTGTAAAGCGTTTTAACGCACATTTTAAAAAATTTTTCAATTTTTTTATAAAAAGGGAGATATAAAAGGAAGCTGTATAAACATTATATTATATAAGACAAAAAAAAGGCGAACCCAAACGGGTTCGCCTTAAACTATCAATAAAGATTATTCTTTACCTGCAAGTTTTTTATAACCATTAAGTCTTGCCTTAGCAGATTCTTCGGTCTTTTTAAATAATTCGTTAGCGATTTCTTCGCCTTGTGTTTTAATTAAGGACGCATATCTTGTTTCGCCTTGTAAGAAAGCTTGATAATCTCCGGTTGGGTCTTTACTGTCTAAAGTAAATACTTCTCCGTCCGGATTATATCTGTATAATTGCCAATAACCGCAATCAACTGCAGCCTTTTCTTCTAATTGAGATTTGGTCATGTTGATACCGTGGTTAATACAAGGAGCGTAGCAAATAATAAGCGAAGGTCCTTTATATGCTTCGGCTTCGGTAAGTGCTTTAAGAAGTTGAGCGGGGTTAGCACCCATAGCGCATTGAGCAACGTAAACGTAGCCGTAAGATTTAGCGATCATGCCAAGGTCTTTTTTCTTAACTCTCTTACCTGCGGATGCGAATTTAGCAACAGCGCCGATATTAGTCGACTTACTTGCTTGTCCGCCCGTGTTAGAGTAAACTTCGGTATCTAAAACTAAAACGTTAACGTCTTCGCCACTTGCTAAAACGTGGTCGAGTCCGCCGTAACCTATATCGTAAGCCCAACCGTCGCCACCGAAAATCCAAATAGACGGTTTAACTAAACAATCTACGTTTTCTTTAATGAAGTCTAAACCGCTTGCTTTTTCTGTCTTTAATGCTTCTTTAACTAAAGCGGAAGCAGATTTACTCTTTTCTGCGTCGTCTTTACCATCGAGCCAAGTTAAGAAAGCAGCGTTTGTTTTTTCGTTTACAGAATCTAAATTCTTTCTGATTTCTTCTTCTAATTGATTACGACGAGCCTTATAAGCAAGATTCATACCGTAACCGAATTCTGCGTTATCTTCGAATAAGGAGTTAGCCCAAGCAGGACCGTTGCCTTGTTTGTTCTTTGTGTAAGGACACGTTGGAGAAGAACCGCCGTAAATAGAAGAGCAACCCGTTGCGTTAGCAACGACCATTCTGTCGCCGAAAAGTTGAGTAATAACTTTAACGTAAGGAGTTTCGCCACAACCTGCGCAAGCGCCGGAGAATTCGAAGAGCGGAGTGCAGAATTGACAACCTTTAACGGTATCTTTTCTAAACTTAGAAGTATCAACGTCGGGAAGGTCAACGGCAAATTCCCAATTCTTATCTTCGCCGTTTTCTAACGATTTTGAAATAGGAACCATAGTGATAGCACCGCCGTCTTTAACAGGACAAACTGTAGCACAAACACCGCAACCCATACAATCTAACGGAGAAACTTGCATTTTATATTCGTAGCCTTGTAAACCGATAGCGGGTTTACCTACGAAAGAAATAGGTTTATTTTCACCGTCTTTAACGAGAGCAGGTCTTAAGCATGCATGCGGACAAACGAACGAACAAGTACCGCATTGAATACATTTATCGATGTTGATTTCGGGAACGGTAACTGCAACGCCACGTTTTTCGAACTTTGTCGTTCCGGTAGGAACAGAGCCGTCTGCATTGAACTGAGAAGATTTAAGCATATCGCCTTTTAAGTAAAGGATAGGCTTAATGATTTCTTGATAATATTTATCAGAGTGACCTTCAACCATTTTAGCACCGGTTGTTGCGGTCTTCCAAGAAGCAGGAACGTTAATCTTAATTAAGTTTTCGTCAGATGCGGAATCTATTGCGTCGTAGTTCATTTGAACGACAGCGTCGCCCTTTCTTGCAAACGATTTTTTAGCCATATATTTCATATATTCAACGGCTTTATCGTAAGGCATAATTTGCGGATTAACTTTAAAGAAAGCAGATTGTAAAATAGTATTCGTTCTGCCTTTTAATCCTAATTTTCCGGCAATCTTAATTGCGTCTATAACGTAAAGGTTAATATTCTTTTTAGCGATATCTTGTTTAACCGATGCTGGTAAAAATTCTTCTAATGCTTCAACCGTTGTTGCGTTAGTATTAATTAAGAACGTACCGCCTTCTTTAATATCGCCGGTCATATCGTAACGGGTGATATAAGACGGGTTAGAGCATTGAACGAAGTCAGCCGAATCGATTAAATATTCACTTTGAATAGGCGTGTCGCCGAAACGTAAGTGAGAAACGGTGATACCGCCGGACTTTTTACTGTCGTAGAAGAAGTATGCTTGTGCGTGTTTATCCGTGTGGTCGCCGATAATTTTAATAGAGTTTTTATTTGCGCCAACCGTTCCGTCAGAGCCCAAACCGTAGAATTTACAAGAAGTAGAGCCTTTAGGTGCAGCGTCGAATTTTTCCGAGAAGTCCAAAGAAGAATTAGTAACGTCTTCGTAAATACCGATAGTGAAGTGATTCTTAGGTTCTTTAGACAATAAGTTTTTATAAACTGCTAATACCATAGACGGAGTAAATTCTTTACTACCGAGACCGTATCTTCCGCCGTAAACTTTAATAGAAGTTAAATTCTTTTCCATTAAAGCCGAACAAACGTCTAAGTATAAAGGTTCGCCGAGAGAACCCGGTTCTTTAGTTCTGTCGAGTACGGCAAGTTTTTTAGCCGTTTTAGGAATAGCGTTAATAAATGCGTCTGCAACGAACGGTCTATAAAGTCTAACTTTAATTAAACCGTATTTAGCGCCGTTATCATTTAATTTATTAATAGATTCTTCAATAGTTTCACAAGCAGAACCCATACAAACTATAACTTCTTCAGCGTCTTTAGCACCTACGTAATCGAACAAGTGATAATTTCTTCCGCAAGCTTTAGAAACAACGTCCATCATATTTTGAACGATAGCGGGAGTTTCTAAATAGTAACCGTTTGCGGTTTCTCTGTTTTGGAAGTAAGTATCGCCGTTTTGAGCAGTACCCTTTTGAATAGGATGTTCGGGGTTTAACGCTCTCTTCTTAAAGTCTAAAATATCTTTTTCGATACCAACTTTGTCGCAGATATCTCTAATTTCTTTGTAGTTGTCCGTTTCGTCCCAAACGTCGATTTTAGCAACTTCGTGAGAAGTTCTGAATCCGTCGAAGAAATTAATGAACGGAACTTTTGCCTTTAAAGTAGAAAGGTGAGCAACAAGCGCCAAATCCATAACTTCTTGAACGGAAGAATCGCAAAGCATAGCGAAACCCGTTTGACGGCAAGCCATAACGTCCGAATGGTCGCCGAAAATATTAAGCGAGTGAGCAGCCAAGGCTCTTGCCGAAACGTGGAAAACAGAAGGCATAAGTTCGCCTGCGATTTTATACATATTCGGAATCATAAGCAATAAACCTTGAGAAGCGGTATACGTAGTAGTTAAAGCGCCTGTTGAAAGCGAGC
>JAZUKR010000147.1:0-2663 GCA_045643385.1 Christensenellaceae bacterium
AACCTTATTTGTCGGTTGTAATCAAGAACCTAATGATGCGGAAAAAATAGCCACCGTTTATCGCACGGCTGAAGAATGGCAGGAAAGATGGCAGGTAGCGGAATATCATTCTAATAAAGAAATTACTAATAGCAATTACGACCACTCTCTTGCAGTAAAATGTTCTAACGGTACTTTCGTTGGGCAAAGATTGTATGGAAATAAAACCCGACAGAAGTATTAATTTAGATTATGCAAAGCGTAAAATTAAATTAAATGATGGGGAAATTTGTGTTTCTTTGAATAGAGATTTTATTAAAGTCGCCGTAAATGGCAACTTAAATGTTTTTTATAATGGAGAAAAGATAATTAAAAATAAAAAAATTATTTTATAACCATGCGAATAAAACAAACCTTGAATAATCAAAGTTCGCTTTGTTTTTATATTTAAGAAATGTGATCAAATGATAAAAAAGGGTTATATAATGGGAAAAAAAGAAAGACAAATAGAATTAATTATGATAAAATCTAAAAAACATTGTTAAGAACGTAGAGGAGAGTATAATGAAAGTTCTTGTTCCGATAAAATTTGACAAAAACGTTTACAAATTTGATAAAAACGAAATGCTTGAAAATTTAAGGAAATTAAATGCAACAGGTGTTGCTTTGACGCTTTTTGAATTTTTTGATACCGACAATGCAGTTGAACTATTAAAAGAGTATAAAGCGTTTTTTGAGAAAAACGGGCTTGAAGTTAGTCTCTGGATAGGTGGTAGTTTGTTGCATTTTTATTATGGTGAATATGCGGAAAACTTTAATGGGAGAGCGGACGTATTCGGAAACGTTTTTAAGAATAGATTTTGCCCGTATGACGATAAATTTTTAGATTTCTTTTGTGGAAAGATAAAGAAATATTTTTCATCGGGGATTAAAACCGTATTTTTAGATGATGATTTCAGATTAAATTTTTGGACTGGTCCTGCACAATGTTTTTGCGAAAAGCATATGGCAAAATATCGTAAAGAACTTGGGGAGAACGTTTCAAGAAAAGACTTTGAAAATAAAATATTATACGGCGGACCTAATAAATATCGTGACGTATGGCTTAAAGAAACAAAAGAAACACTCGTATATTTTGCTAAACGTATTCGTGAAACGGCAGATTCGGTAGATAAAAATATAAGAGTTGGTATTTGTTCAAGTGGAGAACATTTTTTCGTGGAAGATTATTCTAAAGATATTGTTAGGGCACTTGCGGGCAACAATAAAAGTTGGATAAGACTTGCAGGTGCTCCGTATTGGGATAATGGACAAACGTTTGCCCAAAGTATAGAAGTTGAAAGATGTTTATATGAAAAATGTAAATCTTTTTCCGACGAAATTTACGCCGAAGGAGATACCTATCCGCATCAAAGACAGTATGTTTCTGCATCTGCACTTGAATTATTTGATTTGGGTGTAAGGGCAATGCTTCCAAACGTCAATATGTTAAAATATTCCTTGTGTTATTTTTCAACGTTATCGCTTGAACAAGGTTATGTTGAAGCAGGTAAAGATAACGAAAACTTGGCGAATGCAGTTTCAGAAGTTTTCAAAAATAAAACTCCTGAAGGATATAGAATTATTGAAAACTTTGACAGGATAAAATATGAAACGTTTTCAAAGGATTACGTCAACGAAACTCATTTACTATTTAATTATCCAAGTATTTCCGTTGCGGAAAGGAATTCTTTGCCAACCAAATACGACGGCGACGGCCCTTGTATTGCAATAGGTGCTAATGCATTCTTTTTAAGTGAAAAACAAATGAAAGACGGCATTATATTGGATTATAAAGGGGCAAAAATCTTAACGAAACAAGGAATTGACGTTGGTCTTGATATAACAAAGGAAGAGAGTGAAAGTATTCAAGACTGTTTAGTAAATGTTCCAACAAGGAAATTTCAATATGACAAACAAACCGATGAATATATGTATTTATTTGACGGTTGTTTTGAACATGCATATGTTAGTGAAAAAGCGGAATTATTAACTGAGTACGTAGTTGTCGGAATTGATAGTTCTAAAATTCAATCTAAATATCCCGCTTCGTATTATTACGTAAACGATAAAGGATACAAGTTTTACGTTATGTTATACGATTACGAAAAAAATACAAATGCGAAATCAATTGTATTAAATTATGTTGGACAAAAGTATCTTGTAAATATTTATGAAAGATTCTCTGGGAGACGTTTGCCTGCATCGGTAATAAAGAATCCAAACGTGTATTTACAGGCCTGTAAAAATGGTAAAAGTATGACGGTTGGTGTTTGGAATTTTTCTTACGATAAGTTGCGTGACGAAAAAATTATGCTTGAAAAAAAATATAAAAATATTTCTTTTGTGAATTGCGACGGTGAATTAGACGGGGATATTGTTAAAATAAAATATTTACCTGCATTTGAATTTTGTGCTTTTGAGGTTTCCTAATGATAAGTTATATATTGCTTTTTTGTATCGTTGCTGGCGTGACTGCTCAAGCAGTGATACAAAAGCAATTTAACATGAATTTCGTTTTTATTAAAAAAGTAAATTATTTTTAAGTAAAGATAATTTTTGTTAGTGGGGAAAAGAAATGAAAAAAATAATTGGTATCGTGCTTGTGTTTTGTATGATGACAACCTTATTTGTCGGTTGTAATC
>JAZUKR010000148.1:0-7893 GCA_045643385.1 Christensenellaceae bacterium
ATAATATTCATATTTTAATTTAACTATTTTATTTTAATGCTTGTTAAATTTTAAAAAGTTAACTAAAAATTGAATTTTATGTCTACCAAAAACTTAATAATTGCAATAAGATATTGCAATTATTATTTAATTTTGATACAATATATACATGAATTACCATATAGATACGGGTTTAATTTACGAAAAATTTAATCTTGAATGCGATTGCCCGTTATGCGAAATACAAAAAAAAGTAGAAGAACAATTTATAAATGAGTTTTTAAACGACGCTTGTATGGACGAATCTTCAAGATTAAGAGTTAAAAAACTCGGGTTTTGCGAGGAGCATTACGAAAAACTTTTTAAAGGGCAAAACAAGTTAAGTCTTGCTTTAGAAATAAAAACAAGATTAGATAAGTATTTTGAAGAAATAAAAGCAACTTCTTCTACGTCAAAAGCAAAAAAACAAGCAAAGTTTATAGAACATCAGAGTAAAACTTGCGTTATATGCGATTTATTAAACGAAAGTATGATAAAATATTATAAAACTATTGCCGAAATGTTTTATAACGAAAAAAATTTTATAGATGTATTATGCAAACAAAAAGGATTTTGTCTGCCACACTATAAAAAACTTATAGAATACTCTAGTTACGCTTCTTTAGGGCGAAAAAATTACGTTAACGTAATTTCAATGATAGAGCAAAACAGCCTTAAACATTTAATAGACGATTTACAGTTTTTTTGCGATAAGCACGATTACAGAAACCAAAATCTGCCGTTCGGCAATTCTGAACAGGCCCTACTAAAAGCAAAACAAAAACTTTTCGGCGACAAATAAAAGTAAAAAACGGAGTTTTGGTGTCTTCTCATAGGGATTTTTGTTTATGACAAAAGTATAGCCCACTATACTTCGCATTTAGCGAAATATAGTGGGCTTTTCTTGTCCACATAAAATCAAAACAGTTATATTTTTAACCCTGTGGTTAAAAGTGATATGCAAAAGGAGTTTTGCGTTATATTTTGCGAGAAAGATTTTCTCGCAAAGTTATATTAAATAAATCCGTAACTTGCCGTAAGGCAAATATCACTGCCGAAAGGCAATATCACTTGCGTTAGCAAATATAACAAATCCGCTTGCGGATTTATTTAGTTGTCGCCTTTCCCTACGGGAAGAGCGACTTTTACTCCGTTTTTTCTTTTTGCTCGTTAAGTCGTTTTTTTTCTTTATAAAGTTTAATTTTATCTCTAACGTATTTATTAGTTTCAGAAAGAGTTAAAGCGATAAATATAATGACAAAGCCTATTGCTAAAAGCAAGGTCATTTTTTCTCTTCCCGTAATTAAACTAAAAATCACGGCAAATACGCACTCGAGCGTTAATAAAATAGACGCTTGCGACGGGGAAGTATATTTTTGACCTATTATTTGCAAAAATTGTGCAATAAGAGTGCAGAAAACAGATAGATATAAAATCTTCCAAATTTGTTCGAAAGAAAGCGAAAACGCCGTTATATTTTTTGTTGTAAATTCAAAGCAAAGCGAAATAATCCCTAAAATTACACCGCAAGAAAAAAGTTCTATTAGTAAAACCGAAGTTGCGTCGTCTTTTTCCTTATTGAATTTATCTATGTAGATAATTTGAAAAGCAAAGAAAACAGCACCTATTAAAGTTAAGCCGTCGCCTATTAACATAGAAGCATTTGATTCTTGCCTTCCCGATAAAACGACAAATCCGATACCGACCATACATAAAACGGCACAAACTACGGAAATTATTTTTACACGGCGACGCTGATAAATAGCATATACAATAGGACACATTACGCAGTAAGTTGAAGTCATAAAAGCGTTCCTAGACGGCGTTGATAAAACCAAGCCTTCCGTTTGAAATACATATGCACTAGCAATCAGCGAGCCTAAAATAATTCCGTGAATTATTATAGGTTTGCTAATATTTTTTAATTTTTTAATAGAAAAAAGTGCCAATATAAAACTTGCAATTATAAACCTAATAGAAACAACGTAAAAAGGTGGCAATTCGTCTATCGTATCTTTTAAAATAACAAAAGACGTTCCCCACAGCATAGTAGCTATAAGAAGGCACAATTTTCCAAACAAGTTTTGTTGTTTACGTTTAGATATAGCCATAATAATTCCTTTAGTAAAATGACAAAATTATTATAATATAGTAAACGTCAAAAGTCAATCTAATATCAATTTATAAATTAAAATAAATTGTTGACGAAAAAAATAAAAATTGATATAATTATATATAGAGTTTACGGAGAATATAATGATTAAAATTATTGTAGACACGTTAGGTGGAGATAAAGGTGCTAAATGCACCTTAGAAGGTAGCGTTATAGCATTAAATAATATTTCTGATTTAGAAGTTACCTTAACCGGCGACGAAAAATTTTTAACAGAAGAATTAAAAAACTACAAAGTAGATAATAATAGGCTTAAAATCGTTAATGCCCCTGATGAAATTACTTGTAACGATAAACCGACCGATGCAATAAGAACAAAAAAAGAAAGTTCACTTTGCAAAGCGTTTGAGTTATTAAAAGAAAACGAAGATTTCGGCGGACTTGTAAGTACGGGTTCAACGGGTGCAATAATTGCGGGTGCCGTATTAAAACTAGGAAGAATAAAAGGAATAAAGCGCCCTGCATTTTGCCCTATTCTCCCCACAATGAACGGTAAAATAGTCGGCGTGTGTGATTCCGGTGCTAACGTAGATTGCGAAGCCCTTTGGCTTTATCAATTTGCAATTATGGGCAGTTTATATTTAGAGAAAGCGTTTAACGTTAAAAGCCCGAAAGTAGCCCTTCTTAATATTGGCACGGAGGAAGAAAAGGGCGACGCTTTAAGAAAAGAAGTTTACGCTATTCTTAAAGACGATAAAAATATAAATTTCGTCGGAAATATGGAAGCGAGAGATTTATTAAAAGGCGACGCTGACCTTGTAGTAACAGACGGATTTAGCGGTAACATTTTATTAAAATCAACCGAAGGCGCTTCTTTAGAAGTATTAAATTTATTGAAAAAAACCTTCTTTAAAGGCTTAAAAAACAAAATAGGCGCACTACTTCTAAAAAAAGATTTATATAAAACCAAAAAATTAATGGACTATAACAATTACGGCGGAGCGGTACTTTTAGGAGCCACGAAAACTATAGTAAAGGGGCACGGAAGCAGTAACTCGTTTGCAGTATATAAATGTATTGAACAAGCGTATAATATGGAAAAGCATAATTTAAGGCAGGCAATTTCCGAAGCAATTTCGGAAAATAACGCCGAAAACTAATAAAAAATAAAGGCGGTCAAATGACCGCCTTTTAATTTTTAAAAAATTAATTTCTTTTCGATAAAACTTCTTTTTCGTATTTTTTAACCGTTTCAAACCAATCTGCGCCCAAAACTTTTTCTTCTCTTAAATATTCGTCCCAAATAACGCCGAAAGGAAGAGTCTTTACTTCTTCAGATAAAACCATAAGTTCTGTGTACTCGCCTTTATCTTGCAATTCTTTTAACTTTTTGTTCGGTTGTAAAAGAGCAAAAAGTAATGCTTTTTGCATATTTCTAGCGCCTACCGTCCATGCTGCGATACGGTTTATAGAAGCGTCGAAATAATCTAAAGCGATATAAACCCTATTTAATGCGTCGTTTCTTACTATTTCTTTTGCAATTTCTTTAGTTTCGTCGTCGAATAAAACAACGTGGTCGCTATCCCATCTAACGGGACGAGTAACGTGTAGAGCAATTTCGGGGAAGAAGGCTAATAATGCGGGAATTTTATCCGAAACGACTTCCGTCGGGTGATAATGTCCGTTATCCATAAGCGGTAAGCAACCTTTTTGTGCTGCATAAGATAATGCAAATTCCGCACTGCCTACGGTGTAACTTTCTACACCTATACCGAAAACCTTACTTTCTACGCACGGCTTTACTAAGTTTTTATCGTAAGAAGACAAAATTTCGTCGATAGATTCTTTATATCTTTGGCGTGGACCTAATCTATCTCCGGGGATATCTTTTAATCCGTCGCCCGTCCAAATATTCATAACGCAAGGAATACCCGTTTCTTTTGCAAAATATTCGGAAATTTTAACACAAGCTTTACCGTGTGCAATCCAAAAATCTCTTACCTTTTTGTCGGGTGAAGACAAAGTTAGCCCGCTACTTGCCATAGGGTGAGAGAAAAACGTAGGGTTAAAATCTAAACCCATTTTATGCTTTTTTGCAAAGTCTACCCACGGCTTAAAATGGCGTGGTTCTATTTTATCACGGTCAACGAATCCGTCCTTTTCAAAAATAGCATAGCAAGCGTGAACGTTTATTTTTTTAGTTCCCGGAACGAGTTTAATAACTTCTTCTAAATCTGCCATTAATTCTTTGGGATTTCTCGCTTTTCCCATATAATTACCCGTCGTTTGAATACCACCTGTTAATGGACCATCGTGATCAAAACCCGTAACGTCGTCCCCTTGCCAACAATGAAGGGAAACAGGGACTTTTTTTAAGGTTTTTATAGCCTTATCGGTATCAATGCCGTATTTTTTAAATTCACTTTTTGCTTCTTCGTAATTTAACATAATTTTCTCCTAAAATTATTCTATAAACATATTAACATAAATAATACTTATTTACAATAATAAAAACAAAAATATCATATAAATATATAAAAACAGTTGTATTTTTTTAATATATTTAGTAAAATACTTTTGTAAGTTTTGGGGTGTCGCCAAGCGGTAAGGCAACGGACTCTGACTCCGTCATTTCTTAGGTTCGAATCCTAATACCCCAGCCAACTAAAAACACACTTTTATTAAAAAGTGTGTTTTTTATTTTACTTTTTTAAGTATTTATCTAAATAGGGTTTTAGTGTGTTTGACATAATTTTATAGCCTTCGAAAATAGGGTGACAACCGTCTAACGTATATTTATATATGTCTTCACTAAAAGGCTTAACCGTATTCCCGTAATAATCTACGTAATCTGCGTCGTATTTTTTTGCAAGTTCTTTTAGTTTATTATTTAATTCTTGTACGTAATAATTTCTATAATCAAAATCTTTAATTAAAGCAATTTCTATGGGAAGTACAGAGCAGGCAATCATTTTTATACCGTTTTCTTGTGCTTTTTTGTAAACGTTTTCATAATAAGGAAGAAGACCTTTAATATATTCTTCTTGAATATATTTTTTAATTTCGTCTTTAGATTTTCCATCGTTTAACATACTAATCGCAGTATTATATAAACACCAAGAATCGTTAATACCTACCATAAGCACACATACTTTAGGTCATAATTGATTTACGTCCGCATCGAAGCTGTGGTGAACGCCATAAATTACGTCACCGCCTATTCCACGGTTTATTATTTTGCCGTAGCCTTTAAAAAACAAATTTACTTCCCAAAAATCGGTTATACTGTCGCCGATAAAAACAACGTCCGTTTTAACACCGTTATCAAGTAAATATGAATTGCCGATATCAAAAACTAATCTTCTCCTATCCGCCGCATAAGTTTGACTTAAAATAGAAGGTCTAATTATTTTCATAAGTTTTTCTCCTTTAACAAAGTTTCTAATATAGGTCTTAATTTATCTGTCATAATTTTTAAAGCAACACCGTTAAGATAAACACTGTCCATAGAAAACTTATAGTCTAACTGATTGTCGCTATTTTTAATATCGCTTGCATAATCTACGTAATTAAACCCGCATTTTTTCGCTTTAACAGAAAAGAATTTATTCATATTGTCTATAAAATAATTTCTGTAATCTTTACCTACCGATAAAGAGTGCGTAGTAGGAAAAGCCGAAACAAAAACAAGTTTTATTTTATTCTTTTTGCACTCTTTTATTATATGGTTAAAATAATAATTTATTGTTTTAAAATATTGTTTATCAATATAAGAAAATATTTTATCATAAGTTTTATACTTTTTGATATAACTTGTTGCGACGTTATCTAAAGCGTAGATCTCTTCATGGCCAACGCTTAAAACACAAATTTTAGGTTTCATTTTAATAACGTCATCGGAAAATCTTTTATAAACGTCAATAACTCCGTCGTGTCTAACGCCACGGTTAGTAATAACTCCTAAATCGCTAAATATAGAAGTTACGTCTAAACCTTCGATTATCGTATCCCCTATAAAAACTATATCGGGGTTAACGTTATTTTTAATAAAACAATCGTTAGAAATTTTAAAAGATAAAGACCTTTCTTCAGGGCAATTAGTATTAAAATAAGTCTTTTCGAGTTTCATTTTTTCTCCTTATTAAATAGTTACAAAATTAGAAAATAATAAATACATTATAGGAATAGTCAAAACGGATAAAATAGTAGATAAAAGTATGCAAACGGAAGCCGTATCTCCGTCCCCGTTATAATTTACGGCAAAAAGAGCGGTATTCGTCGCACTCGGCATGGAAAGAGTAAAAAACAAGGTGTATTTTACAGCCGAATTAACGGGTAAAAAGGCAACCGTAAATATCGTTATAAAAGATATTAATATAAGTTTAATTCCGCTTGAATAGTAAGCCTTATAATCCAAAAATATTTTTCTAAAAGGAATTTTAGCAAGTTTCATGCCTACTACTATCATAGCCATAGGCGTTACGGCGTTAGACAAAAATTCAATACTCGATATTAATTTAGTTAAAAACAAATCTAAAGTACTACCGTCTTGTGCTAAATCTTTTAGTGGAACTTTTGCTATAATAAAAATCAATAAGCCAATAACTACTGCGATTATTGCAGGCGTTAAAAGTGCTTTTTTAATAGAAACAGACTTTCTATCGCCCGTTATCATAATTATTCCTATAGTCCATGTCATTATATTAAATACGGAGACTATAACTGCATTATAAATTAATACTTCGCCGTATAAACTCGTTCCCATAAATAAAGATTGCAAAAAAGGTGCGCCCATAAAACCTGTGTTACCGAAAACGCTTGCATATCTTAAAATACGCTCTTTTTTTACGTTGTTTTTATCTCTAACTATAAAATAAACGATTATAATTAAAACTAAATGAACTGTAAAAGTAAGCCCCGCAACGATTAACATATTAACTATAATTTCGCTTGAAAAGGGTGCGTTCTGAAAACCCGTTATAAGTAACATAGGTTGTAAAACGTATAATACTAAAACCGAAAGAGTTTTTTCTGCCGTTTCGCCGACTAATTTCGTTTTAACGAGAATATAACCGGGCACCATAAGTAATACGAGGGAAAAAACTGTTATTAAAACGTTGATAAAAGAAACATCCATTATAAATAATCCTTTAATTCTTGATAGTAGCCCAGATTAAAACCTTCGTTTATTGCAAGAAACATTGCGGTTGTATCGAACCTTGCGTCGTGAAACGTTTTACTTTCCTTAAAAAGTTCTTTGGTTTTATCATTAATTTCTTGTACGCCGATATTAAAAAACGAACAGAGTTCTTCTAATTTAGGATATTTGTATCCTGCGCCTTTTAATTTTTTTATTTTACAAATATTAACGGATTTTTTCATCGAACAAAATTCGTTGTTATAAATAAAATCTCTGCCCGTTCTAAAAAACTCTTTCCTTAAAAACATAAAATCGAACGCCGTATTATGAGAAACTAAATAATCGGAAGCAGTAAAGTCTTTTTCTATCTCTTTAACAAAGCAAGAAAAATCTTTTCCGTTAGACAATTTTTCTAATTCTTCTACGGAAAAACCGTGAACTTTATACGCTCCGTATTCCACGTAAGAAACCGTAAAAAAGAAGTTTTTAGCGGTAACCGAACTTTTATTTTGTATTATATAAGAAAGTTGACAAATTTCACCGGGATATAATCCGCTTGTTTCCGTATCTAAATAAATTATCATAATAATAAAAAAACAAAACGCTTTTTAAACGTTTTGCT
>JAZUKR010000149.1:0-23312 GCA_045643385.1 Christensenellaceae bacterium
AAAAGATTAGAAATGCAGTGTTATGATTATAACCAAAACTACATTAAGATGAGTGATGTAAAGGGTGCAATTTGTTTTGCCGTACAAAAGGAGATTACGGACTTACTTTCACAAGTTCTAAATGCTTATTCTTCAAATAAACAAGAATTTGTGCAAAATATTAAAGAATTAGCCGAAAAAGAAGGAGTTAAATTATGAAACATTACAATAAAATTCGTGCGGAATTTTCCGTGGTAAACGAATATCACATTGACTTGTATTTGAGTGCTTACGAAGTCGGGGAATTGTTGCGTGCATTAAATTGCATAATCTATACGCTTGACGAACCCGAACGCATCCGTAAACTTAAAGAAGTTATCGAAACGATAGAAGCGGAACGGATAGAACGAAGAAACCAAATTAACAATTTTACTGCAAGAATAAGAAACGAAAAGGCGGTGGGAAATGTTAGAACAAATTAACTACGACGAAGCAGGACAAATTACGAAAACGACCGTAAAACAAACGGCACAAAAGTATATGACGACTATTCTTGAAGTTATCGTATTACTTATCATTTCGGCTATTATTTTTTCGTATTTCTACACTTTCAATGTCGATCCAAACATTACTTTCAAAGATTACACCATAAACGCATTACTTGTTTGTTTCGGGACTTTCTCCGTCGGTATGCTTTGCCGACAAATTGCAATAAATAAGGCAAGGGCAACGGAAGAATACAAAAAAGCAAGACAAGAAACCGTCGATGAGATTAAAGCGTTAAGGGATAAAAAATACGGTCAATATGTATCGAAGTATTGCGTATGGTATAGCGAAGAATTGCAAAAGACCGAACAAACACACATTTTGGAGAGTGTCGGGCTTACATACGAAGATTACAAGCAAAAATACGCATATAAGAAGCAAGACAAAACTTTTGAAGAATTGAACGAATTACAAAACAAGTCAATTAAACAAGCGGATAAAGTTCCATTAAGAAACTACGACAGCAATTATCTATTAACGGTAGATTACACGAATAGTGCAAGTCTTACACCGTCGAACGCATACCACCCGAAAAAGCAAATGACAAAAAACACGATTATTGCCATTTTAACGACGATTTTAGGCTCGCTGTTCGTTTGTTCAATCGGTCTTGATATAATACTCAACTTTTCCACCAAAACGCTTGTACTTGCGATTTTGAAACTTATAATGTTAGGAGTTTCGTCCGCTTTCCGTTTGGTGTTCGGTTGGAGATTTGTTTTTGAAACGGAAATACCGAACCTTGAATTGAAGAAAAGTGAAATCAAAAATTGTATCGTTTTTTGTGAAACGAATAATTTAGGAAGTGAGAAATGATTATAGCAGTTATTATAGTGTCGGTGGTATTCTTTGGCGGTCTTGCCATAGTGATACACAATTTAGACAATTTAGATTAAAAGAAAAAGGCGGTAAATAAATACCGTCTTTCTCTATTTTATAAGGATGTGTTGTATGGACTTATTCCGTTTTCACGGCTTGTACACCGCAAAATTCCATTTTTTCTTTCGTCTTGTCGGAGAAATAAAGTATAATTGCACCGATTGTATTACCGATTGCACCGACCAAAACTACGACAAATAAGCCGTTTAACGCTTGTTGTGGAATTGATTTAATCATAAATAATAGGATAGCAAATAACCAAAGAAACACCGCTACGCTTTCTTTTTTGAGTTGCTTTCTTACCCACTTATACAGCGGTAAAGCCGTAATTGTAAGGCATATAATGAAAGTAGCGGAAAGCGTTTGTTCGGCATCCTTATTTACTACCATAGGCAAGCAAATTATACCTGCAATAATCGTCGGAAGAATACACAGGATATAACCGCTTATTTTAAGTGCCAAGTATTTTTTATAGTATTCTTCTTTAAGCATTTCACTTTTTCTCCGTTAAATTTACTGCCTTATCGCATACATTGAGAATTTGTTGTTTCGTTTCTTCGGGAAGTTTAACGCAGGAAATAAAACCACGCATTGCAACGGCTACACACTTGATTGCTTCAAGCGTATCTTCCGCTGTTTCAAGTTTTAAGGAATTTCCGTTCGTTGCATCGACAAGTTCGTTCGTTCCCGTCGTCAATTTCTTTAATTGCTTTTCTAATTCGTCAAGTTTCTTGTCTTTTTTCGCTTTTTTAAGGATATTAAATGCAAGGAATACAAGTAAAACGACATCTCCTATCATAGCAATAGTGAATTGTTTTTGAGTTAAAGCGTTCTTGATATTTGCTACGGCTTTTGCGTATTGTTCGCCGTAACCGTAAGTGTCGGCAAGTTCTTGCGTGTAAGCCAAAAACTCATCGAAAGTATGCTGTTTTTCTTCGTCATTTGCGACAGGTTGCGTTTCTTCCGTTTCTTCGGGTGTTTCTTCGACTTGTTCGATTTCTTCGCTTTCTTCGGCAAATACAAGGCAAGTCGTCATAAGGCTACCGCTCATAAGAACGGCAAGTAATACAGCAAGGCAAAGTGTTAAAAATTTCTTCATAAGGTTTCTCCTTTTTCAAGTTCAAATTCAATTCCACCGCTTTCATATTCGGCAAGTCGTTTACTTACGGACTTTACTTCTTCACGGAGTTCTTGCATTTCCGCTTCGATTTTTTGGAAATATGCGGTCATTTCAAACTTCGTTCCTACGCTTTCGGCTTTCAACGGCTCGATTACAAAATCGTCTTTAATTACTCGTTCTTCCGTCAAGTCCGTCAATGCAAGTGAAAATTCAATGTTATTTGCGTTGTAGCGGTCAAGTTTGATCTTGATTGTATCATCTTTCAAGACGGAGTGAGTTTCTTTCGTGGTGCATTGATAAGCGGTTAAACGATAGAATAAAACTCTACACTCTCCCACTACTTTTACGGAGATTTCTATTTCTTCGTCTTTACTCATCACGAAAGTTGGAATATCCCAAGTGCCTACATTATTCTTGACTGTTAGTGTTCTCTTCATAATCTACCACCTTTTCATATTCGTAGTATTCGGCAAGCGTATCTTCATCTTCTCTATACTTCAATACCGCTACATATCCGTCTTTTTCTTCGGGAATTGCATCCGTATGAATAATTCGTTTCGGCTCGTAAGAATATTCGATTTCGATTGTCTTGTCGTTTACGGTGCGATTTTCAACGATTTTATAACCGAAGCGTTCTTCGGGTTTTTCGCCTTTGATTACTTCCTTATTAACAAGGCTATATTCTTTGACAATTTCCGTTTCCGTTTCAATATAACGGATAGAAATGTATTGTTCTTCCGTTGGATCGCCGTCGAATAAATAACTTTCAACGAATTGCTTTCCCGTGCTTTCAATAATCGTCTTTTCGTCTTTCGTTTCGAATATATTGATTTCATAACGGAGTTTTTGTCTTTCGGTCAAGATTTCGGAATATTCGTTGTAAACTTCGACAAGTTTTCCGTTGTTCCTGTAAATAATCGCTTCCGTAAGTGCTTCCGTGAGTTTGTTACATACATAATCGGTTTTTTCAAGCATTTTTTGTCTTTTTTTGATACACAACTCGCAAAAGCATTTTTTCAATTCTTCCGTACAGTTTTCGTATAATTCAAGTTCTTTTCTTGTCATAGTGTTCTCCTTATAATGCCGTTACCGAAGATACGGTAAAACTCGAATTGGTCATAAATATTTCTTCTATATCAAGGTTAGGACTATTGAATATAATCGCATCGTTCGATATAGACAAATTGCCGAAAGCATAAACACCGCCCGTCGCATAAGCCATTTTGATTACATTTTTAACAACTCCGTCAACGGTGGAAATATCACTCATAGTAAGTGCCGTTGATTTGTGCGTATAAATGTGATATACGACATTATCGATAACAACTCTTTGACGGTAAACAGGTCTTTCCCCTATGTAAGTATAGGTTGCAATAACGGAATTTCCGTTGATATAATAACCAAGATACAAGCCAAGATAAGTAAAGCGTATTTCTTCGTTGTCGGTATCGACTTCCGTTACGACATATTGCCCGAAACTGTCTTTAATTTGTACATAACCGCCACGACCGACTTCGTTGTAGATTTGTTCTACTTGCGACTTTGTAAGTGCAGGAACGACCATTGCAGGCAAAGTGCTTGTGTTCATAGTTCCCGTCGTTTGAATTACGACCATATCTCCGTCGGGTACAAGATAGACGGATTTTTCGGGGTTATAAGTTTCTCCCGATATTTGTCCGTCAACCAAGTCTTTGAATTGCTGTTCGCTTTTCAAAAAGTTCAATTCTTCAAAATTCATAGTATCTCCTTATTTTAATTTTGCACCGTATTTTATGAGTTCATCTTCTACCATTCTAACCACTTTCCACTTTTTCACTTCAAACTTACTCTCTACCACTTCCACTTCATAGCCGTTGTCGTCAATGAAAGTGAGATTGTCTTTGAGAGAAATAGGAGTAAATGTTGAAGTTGTATGAGTTTTGAGTTCGTAATCAAGCATTACTCCGTTCATAGCGGTTTTGAAAGTGTCTTTATTTGTATAACTTGTATCAACTATTCCAAGTGTTTGATTGAAAAGAGAAATAGTTTTATCGACTGAACTATCAAATGCAGTTCTTGGCTGTGTATAGTACAATGGAGTTACAATATTTGCTGTTGCGTAATAAGTTGCACCTTTTGCCGAAAACAAATTCGATTGAAATCTACTTGTTGCAAGATAACTCCAATTCAATGTACCTAAATCAACCTTACCACTACCAATATCTACCTTTCCGTCGGTAGTCAAGGTATCGTTGAAAAGTAAATCTCTACCACAGTCGATTGTTTTTGAGTAATATGGCTCATAAGAAGTTGCAGTAGAGCCTTCTTCGAGTTGTGGATAAATTACCGTATCAATAGGTTGCGTTGAATTTGTCGTCCAATAGCCCGATTCAATATATTTATCGTCCAATGGTGTGATACTTTTATAATTACCAAACCAAGAACCATCGGCATTTCTCAATGACATAGTAAAATTTGATATATATGTTTTCCCTGCTCGTAACCAAGTTGTTTGTTTAGAAGATATTGTAATATTTGTCCACGAAGAAGAAGTTTTTTGACCGTGAATATGAATACCACCGTCCGATTGTAATTCAGCAGTTAAACCTTGCGTTGTATAAGGATAAATAGTTGTTTTCAAATCAAACAAATTCTTTCCGTGTGCTACAATAGGCATTTTACAATTAAGTATTTTGTTGCCATAAGGAATATACTTATTGCCGTAATATGCTTCACATTGTGCAATAGTCGTAGGCTCATTTCCTGCACCGAAGTCAGCAGTAAGGTCGTGCAACATACAATTTCTTATTTGTACGCTTTCTCCTATTGCAATTACCCGTTTTGTATCTAAATAAAACCCTAATTCAGTATTTAACGCTCTTGAAGTTTTTATATCACTGTATTTGTACCACGAATTTTGAGTATTTTCTTTTAATGTTGTAAAATCACTACCTAAATATACTTCAACATTACTTTTTTGCGTAGAATAAATTTCAAATGACACATAATATTTATGACCTGCCGTAAAAGTATATGCTCTTTCCATTCTAAAAGAAGAATGGTCGGTTACTTTTTTAACTGTACAAATATTATTTGCTACCGAAAATGAGCCGTAAGCACTTTGCCAACCACTTTTACTTTCAAAATCACCGTTCTCTACAAGTTGAGTAATCTTCTTGCTATAACCTTTTAATTTATAAACATAAGTTCCCGTTGCGTATGCGTATCTCATATATTACTCCCAATAACGAAGTTTAGGATATTTATTCGCTTCAAAATACTCTTTGTTTACGCAGTCGTCATTTTCTTCGGGTGCTTCCGATTTTACTCTCTTGTCGTTCGTGTATCTTACGATTGCATTTGCGACAGGTTCGGAAGAAATACCAAGCGTACCTTGTTGACCTTGCGAATTGACCGTGTACGCTCTTAAACTACCAGTCGTGCTTACTTTATCAAGTTTGGAGTTGTCAAGTTCTTGAATTGCTTGTGCGTTATCTTGTACACCGTCCGAAAGCGTTTCAATATTCGTTTGGTTTGTCGTGATTTGGTCGACTTTCGATGCCGTGATACCGCTATTGATTGCGGAGAGTTGTTCTTGCGTGAACGGAGTTTCGTTAACTCTATATTCGGGATGCCACCCGTTTTTACCTTGCGTTGCCCAATTTCCCGTGTATTTGAACCGCCAAGTGCCTTGTTGACCGTCTTTCGTGTAATTGATTACAACCAAATAATCACTATTCGTAGGTACACGATTTCCCGAATAGTCCGTAGGGTATAAGTCCGTATTCGTAGGAATATCGTTGTAAGTATTCCAAGTTCCACGGAAGTTTGCCGTATTTTGTGCAATTTGCGTGTTTGTGTAGTTTTTCAATTCGTTGACTAACGGTTCAAATTCCAAAATACAAGAAGTAATGTTTTCTCCGTTTCCGTTTTCGCCACGAACAAATGCAAAATACCCGTCGTTCTCGTAATATCCGTATAATTCCTTGACATAAGAGTTTTCGGCTCTTTCTACTTCTTCGTCGATTTTATCATCTACATAAGTGTATTCCGCTTTATCTTGCAATGTACCGCCTAAAATCGTGATTTGACCTTGCAAGTCGTTTTTGGCATCAAATACCGCACCGCTCGTGATAAGGTGCGTACTGTCCGTCGGTGTAGTATCAACGGGAATTTGTTTTTGAGTTGTACCCGTTACTCCGTAAATATAAGTGATATTTCCACCGTGCGTTTTCTTGTCAAGTTTCGTTCCAAGAATTGCTATGATTTGGTCGATTATATCTTGTTCGGGATCTAATTCTTCAATAGACGGTACACCGACTTCTACCACGAACGAAGAATAAGCCGTTGCTACAACTACGCTTTGAGTTTGGCTTGCACCGTCTTTAATTACGGGATATGCACTATATACCTTGAATTGACAACCTACGCTACCCGAAAAAGCCGTGATATTGTTCGGCAAGGTGTACGCCCAAACGGAAAAGTTTTCAAAACCGTTTAATTCGTCAACTTCCGTCATAATTCTTTCGTTCGTGTAAGTTCCGTCGGGGAGAGTAAACGCAACCGTTAAAGCGTTCGTGCTTGAAAAGTCCCCGACAAAATATATAGTTGTTGCTTTGGAAGAATTTTGATACACCCGTTCGGGTAAAGTGTCAATAATCGTTCCGTTTCGTGATACAAAAAATATCATAGTTTAATCTCCTTTATATACATTTAAGTTGTGGCAACCTACAATGTTATAATTTCCGTACACTTGACCTGCAATTATATCTTCGTTTGCACCGAAAAGCACTTCTCCGCTCTTTACATACGCCCAAGATTTTTTACCGTTTGCGGTTGTAGGTGCGGTCTTTCCTAACAATTCAATAAGGTGTTTTGCGTTGTTTACGGTACAGTCATTTGTTCCTATCTTTATTTTAACAATATTCGCAAAGTTTGTCAAGTCTTGCGTGGAAATTTTAGGCAAAATATTTGACAATTTATAGTCTAAAAATACAATGTATGTTTCGGTGTTTGTTCCTTTCCCTTTGAATAATCTATTACCGCTCGAAAGTGCTTCACCGATTATAATATCTTCGGTCGTAACAAACGAAACATTATATACTTTGTGCATCGTTTCCCTGTTGTCTTTTTCGACAAGTTCAAACTTGCTATTTACAAGTACATCACTACCGCTTGTTGCTATTTGCGTTGATATATTATCCCCGAACGGCACTTTATCTTTATAAGAGTTCAAATATCCGTCCGTGATTTGCGGAAATGCACCGATACGGTATCTATCATAAGCGTAGTTTCCGTCATAGTCGGAATATTCCGTAGCGGTCGTGTATTTGTTATCAATGCCTAAAATAGTTATAGTTCTATTTTCCAAGCCTGCGGAATAGTTATCTTCCATATTAAAGGAAAATTGAATAGAATTTCCGTAAGGTTTAACCGATATAGGCTTTATAATATCCGTTATAAAAAAGCCGTCTTTTGAATATGTTTCGTAAACTATACTTGCACCCGATACAATACCAGTTTCGTCCGTAAAGGTGTATTTTATAGCGTTTAATAGCCGTAATTCGCCACAAAACAAGTTGTCCGTATAATCTACATCGTATTTTGTAATTACGAAGTAATCGTTCCACAAAGACACTCTATCGTGAACCATTGTTTCGGAGATATTGTATGTACGCTTGTATGTAGGTAAACCGACATATTCCGATATGTAGTTAAAATATTTTGAAAGCGTAAGCGTTACGATATACTTGTTGTAGTTTATCTCGACATCTACTTCGGAGATTACATATTCGTCGTTCCATTTATGCAAATAACGGTTGCTTTGGTCGTTGATAGGGATATTGTCAATATCGTTTGTCGTGTAAGTCTTTTTAAGTGGATCTAACCCCGATTTTTGAGTATTTGACATCATAGAACGCCCGAAGTTCTCACGGTCAACGCTATTGCTTTGTTGCGTGAAGTTTATCGTTCTTTCGTCAAATAACATATCGTTTGTATGCGTTTTGCTTTGGAATACTAACTCGCTATAAAACGGCTCGTATTCGATTTCAAATGCGAATTTCAAAATATCGTCTATATTTGAGAAAGTACCTGCACCGACACTTTGTAAAATATTCGTAATAGCGTAATTATTCCATACACCGCCTTGAATATTTGTATTTTTATACAAGAAACCTTGAATATTCTTTCCACCGTTCGTGTAATAAAGTGCGTAAGATTTGGAGAACGCTCTATCGCTTGTAAAGTCGGAAAGTTGCGTGTTATATACTTGTCTTTCGTACACGAATTGAGTTATATCGTATCTATTCGATGCACTTGTCCATACATACACTCGTTTTACACGGTTTATTCCGTTTGTAGTCGGCAAAACAATGTTTGTCGTATCAGTAAGTCGGGTGTACGGAGTTTCGGCTCTTAATGTAAGTGTGCCGTCGTTAAAAGGCTCTATAATCGTTTTAGAACGGTCAATCGCATTGTCGATATATGCAAGCATATTGTCGCAACCTTGTTCAATGTCGCTTGTATATTCATCTCGTTCTAATTTACTTATTTTATCTTCCCAATTCTCGCCCTTTGCCGTATAGAATAAGAATTTTACTTTGTTTTGATAAAGGTAAGGTTCGGCATTGATATATCCACCGATTGTTTGGAAACTCTCTCGAACATTTTGTCTTGTAAACGAAAATTCGGGAGATACTTTATTGAGTTCGGTGTTTTCTTCGTCGGTGTATGTTTTCGGGAAAGTCAATCGTGAAGTGTTAAGATACGCACTATCCGTCAAGTTTGCTTTCTTGTTTTGATTTACTGCGTTTATAATGCTATCACACGCAAAATAAATATTTCTATTGTATTCATCGTGAAGTATGATAGGAATAGAATATACATACAATTCGGAAGTGTAAGAACCTGCACTATCGCTATTTCGTTGAATTTGAATACGAATTGCATATTTTCTTGTTTGTCCGTTAAAAATGTGCGTTTGCGTATGTGCGAATTGTTGATTTATAATATCGTTTGATTGAATTGTAGTCGTTTCAAAATCTACTACTTTTGTTTCTTGCACTAATTGACTGTTTCTATCGTATTCAAGGATAGAATATAATATCTTTCGTACATAAAAACCACCGCCCTGCAATACGCTTGCTTGTGCGTTTGTGATATAACTTGTAATAGGCAATAAGTTAAATACCGTTCCATACACCCTATACCCTACAAGATTGTTTTCTTCTTGTAATGTAAAGAACGCTTGCTTTGTTATCGCATTTATACCTTGATATGTTTCCATATCAGCAAAAGAAAACGCTCTATCGCTCGGTTGCGTAATAGTTTTAGAACCGTAATAAATACCTTCTAATTTCTTTGTTTCGTCCGTTGCGGTTATAGTATGTCTATAAAAGTTTGAATTGATAGGTGTTCTTTCTACTACATCGTTTGTAAGCAAAAATCTAAACTCTTTACCGCTCGTTATAATTCTAACCAACGAATTACGCTTGAATTTCCGTACTGTCGTTTTTGGTATCGTAAAAGTACAAGAACCAAGCATTTTATTTAACTTTTCGCCAAGCGTAATAGAAAGGCTCGCAGTATATTTATATTGATTGATATATACTTCCGTTGTCATACTTACTCCATTGTTGCATTTTGCCTACGGCTACCGCTAAAAGTTGCTCGTGCCGATTGTAAGTTTTGTGTTTGCATTTCGTAATTACGGTTATATTGTGCCGTTATTTCGTCGGTGTTTCTTGTTATTGTATCGTTCATAACAGTTGAAATAACACCGTATAAAAGCCCTGCAACCGCACCTACACCGCCACCGACCATTGCACCCGATACGGTGGAAGTTGCGATAGATTTTGCTCTACTATAAACATATTGAGTTCTTTGTTGTGTTTGTTGACTTCCTGTAAATAAACCTACTTGCGATACTCTATAATCTATACCTTGCATTGCATAACCCATTACGGCTTTTGTACCTACAAGTTTCCCTAACATATCAAACGCACGATTTGTAGTCGGAGTAGGTGTATCTACTTCTTCCGCCATAGAAATGCCACCTGCACCGCCTAATTGCTTTTGTTGTGGTGATGTGTCTTTTGTATCGTTTTTTATTGTCAATACATAGGTTCTATCCATTATTTACTCCTAAATATCATCTTCGGTGTAAGGGACGAAAGAAACGGAAGCGGTCAAGTTTGTAAGTCCACCACCGTTTATTCTTGCCGAACCAAATATCATATTCTCTCTTGAAAGTATTGTATGTTGCGTATCGCCTATTTCGTAGTATATTTCAATAGGGAACGGATCGTTCGGGTTTCCGTCGTCTATGTATTCCATTATTCTATCGAATAATTCCGTGCCAAGTACAAGCGGAATATCGCACGATACTTGCAATACGGTTGCTTCGGCATAGTTGCTTGTTTCTCCGTTTGCTCTTGTATCTAATACATCGCCACGAAGTGTAGGGTTTTTCATAATTTCCCACTTTGTCGTAGTCGCTACTTCGTCCCCTATTTTAATTGAAACTATTTGCGACGATACACCACCGACAAGCAACGCAAAGGAAATAGATATTCTAAATTCAATAGAGTTTCCTGCGATATTTTGCATAGCAAGTGTTGACGGAATAGGAAGTTGATATGCAACCGCACCGCTGTACACTTTTTCTCCGTCGCTTATAGATATTAAAGCACCTTGCTCTTCCATTACTTGTGCGATTTCATCGTAAAACTCCGAAAGCGTTGTTTCTTTCTTCGTTTCCGTGGAAGTTTTAGGGACATAAAATTCTTTCGGTATAATATACTCGTTGTCAATGTTTACGGTCGGTTTTAACGGCAAAATCAACGAAAGCATTGTTTCCATTGCATAAGCCTTGACATTATTCGATAATACTTGCATTTCGGGTTGTGTGAGTGCAAAAATACCGTTAATATAACTACTAACGGTGTTATTATATCTCGTAGATACTTTATATGCACTTGCATTTATGCCGACATTAAAATTATAATGCGTTTTTGCAAGTAAAGTGTCGATATATTGTTCTTTGAGTTGTTCAATGCTTATCATCTTCTTGTTTTAACACTCCATTTAATCGTTTAGCAAATTCTTCCATAAAATACGCTATTATGCGTTGCCACCACGCTTCGTTAGGGTTTTGCTTTCCGTTCCATTTAGGACTTATCCACTTTTCGTTTGTAAAGAATACATACGGTGCGATTTCTTCGTTTATCGATATTACGCAAGTTTTCGGTTCGGGGAATTGTATCTCGATACCGTTCATTTGTAGGTTTCCCGTATCTCTCGGCACTCGTCCTGTTATTTGCTTGAATACATCAATGTATATTTCGTTGCATTTTGCGACAAATTCCGCATCCGTCATTTAATACCCCACGGGTTCTCTACTCGTAATAAACGAATAGTAAAATCACTTTCTACCGCACTCTTAAAGAGTAATAAACTTTCTTCGTTGCCTTGTGTCATTTCGTCGTGGATAATTTCCGATATTTGCCAAAAAGTGCCGTCTTGCGTGGAAATATAACCGCCTATCTTATATCCGCAGTCGTCGTTTGTTTGGATCACATAAGTTTCGCTATCCGCTCGCATTGTACCCATAATCGTTGCGTAGGCTTTCGACTTGTTATTTACTCTCCTATAAGAAAAAGTAACACGCTTGTCGGCTCTATTTTCGGGGTATCTTTCGTAATAATACCCTGTCATAAATTCGGTTGTCTTATCAACCAAGAAATCGGTAAAGTCCATATTTACGCTCCTGTGTAAGTGATAGAACGGTTTAATTCGGGTACAGTCTTGTCAAGTTCTTGTTTCGCAAGTTCGTCAATAGCAAATACCCGTTTATTCGTGTCCGTTGAAATAGACAAGTCCCCTTTCATTTTCATATAGACGAATTGATATTCCATAGCGTTTTGGATAATCTTACGCAAAGACGGAATTGTTGCAATAAAATAGTCTTGTAAAGCCGTATTTCGTGCGTGTGCGTGTAAATAACCGTAGATTAAAGCCGATACACGATTTAACAAGTTTTTCACGATGATTTGCGGAGAAATTCCGTTTCTTTCGTTGATTTCGCTTGTGATTTGAATACCAAGTTTTTCCACGATGCACTTTTCCGTTAAAATATAACGGTGTTCGTCTTGGTCGTAATACATATAATCGTCATTGTAAGGATATTCCATATTGACCGCCTTATTTTTATTTTAGTGGTGTCCGCTGTTAACCTACAACGGACGAAAGGCAAAGGATGAATAATATATGAACGGAGTGAGTGGTATAGGGTTTTTGAAAGAGAACCCTATAAACTCTTTTAGTCTTACTTGCTACCGTAAGCACGAACCTTGTAGTCAACGAAAGTCGTAGAAGCGGTCTTCGTGGAAGCCGTACCGTTTGCCAAAATAGGAACGATACCTTTTGCGTAGCATACATTGACACCCCAACGACAGTTGGGTTGCAATCTCTTGCCTGCACCGTTCGGGCTATCGATTACTTTGACATAATCTTGCGTGGAGATACCACGGTCGGTTGCGGAAGCGGAAACTACAAGTGCTTGTACGGAGTTAAAGGTCGAAGCCGTACCGTCAGTTACAGCACCTTGCGTGCCACTCGTCGTGGTTTGCGTGGTTACCCAAAGTCCTGCTCTGTTCCAAATGGGATCAGGGCAAAGATATACGGGGATAAGGTCGATTTCGCCGACATACATAGAACCAAATTCCTTGCTATCTTCGGGAGATACGCTACCTTTCGCAATCATAGATTGTGCGTAGTTAGAACCACCGATAAGAACGCCTTTTGCCGACATAAGTGCTTTTCTATAAGCAGGTCTTACGATGATTTCTCTTTCGTCAAACGGGAATGCTTGAATGCCGTTATCTTCATCACCGTTGTCAAGCATCGAAGAAGCGTCCAAAATTGCTTGATAATAATCAGGCGTAGCACCAAGAACAACTGCGACATCCGTCCAAGCCGTTCTACCGCTTGCGTATGCTCCTTTTTCTTGTTCCATTTTAGCAACGATTTGGTGTGCCAAAGTGGAAGCGTTGATTTCCGTTGCAATTCTACCACCGATGTTTTTCGTCGTGGTGTCGAAAAGATTTACGGCTACCATATCTTGTTGTACTTCGGGAATATCGATAGGCTTGTTAAATACATAAAGCAAATTAAGGTCGTATTCACTTACTTCTGCCGTTCCGATAGTTCCGTTGTCGAACCAACCACCGTTATTCGTTGCACCAAGTTCTCTTGCACTTTCCGTGAGTGCTTTCGTCTTGAACATACGAACGGTCGATGCGTTCGTTTCGCTTACTTCGTTTACACCTTTTCCGTTACGGTGGATAAGTTCAACGAAAATGTTGTCTTTGATTTGTTTACTTGCAAGTACTTGCGTTGCGTTGTTGAGAACATTATATACCATTTGTCCCATTGTTTTTTTCTCCTAAATAATTATTTGCCACCTTGTTGTACATATCTCTTCAATTCGTCGGTGGTCATATCTTGAAGAGATTTTTGTTCGCCATAAGGCTTGCCTTCGTAACCGAAAGCCTTTGCTTGCTTGGAAGTATATTCTTCCATTTTTGCTTTGAGTTCTTCAAAAGCGGAAAGTTTTTCTTCAAGTGCGGAAATACGGTCAGTGAGTGCCGTAATCATATCCGCTTGATTTTCTTCCGCAATGTCGTCTTGTGCGGTTTCTACGGCTTCTTCGGTTGCTTCTTCAACGGGCGTTTCCGTCGTGGTTTCTTCCGTTGCTTGCACTTCTTCTTCGGGTACTTCTTCGGTTTGTTGTTCCGTAGGTACTTCTTCCGTCGGTGCTTCGTCAACGGGTGCTTCCGTTTCTTCCGTAGGTACTTCTTTCGTTTCTTCGACTTGTTCCGTAGGTTCTTCCGCTACTTCTTCCGTCGTAAGTGCCGATTTTACTTTTTCTTTTTCTTCGTCGGTAAGACTTTCAACGGCTTTTAGAATTTCGTCGATAGTGATTTTCTTTCCAAAAAGTGCCATTTTGTGTTTTCTCCTATTTTATTTTGTTCGTTATAACGGTTGCCGATAGCATATATTCGTCCATTGATGATTGATACTTGCACTTGTGTGTGTTCTCGCTCTATGTATTCTCGAATATCTTACTTGTTGCCACATTCTCGGCAGGTGGCTATATAATGATTGACAAATTCCGTAGCCTTGTGGTCGTTCTTTGTCATTACTATTATATCACAATATTTTCGTCCTGTCAATATAGTAAGGTCGATTATGCTTGATGCAAAAATCTTCGTACTCTTGCATTGACTGTTTCGCCATTTGTTTAGCGTGTTTGTAGCCTTGTTCGTCAATTCCTTTCAAAATCAAGGCTTGCTCTCGCCAATAGATAACTTCACGCTCTAATTCTCTTTGTCGTTTCGTGATTTTATCTTCTTGCTTTCTCCGTTTTTCCGACACCGACGGTATAACCATATTTTCTTTGTATTCGAACAGTTTGTGTCGGCAATTAAAACCGAATAAGCCGTTTTGGTAGGTTATTCCTTGTTTTGTCGTGTATCTATCTTTCGGGTTTTGCGTTGCGTACTCCAAAGGTACATACTTTCTACCGTCGTTTGTTTCTCCGCTCGTGCCGTCTAATGAGTATATCTTGCCTTGATAGTCTTTGCAACGGTCGGAACAATCAGCGTGGACGGAACATACAACTAATTTCGTGCCTTTTGCCTTGAAATCGTTTATTTCGTCTATATGACTTTCGTACCGAACAAGCATTTCCGCCTTATTCCGTAATGAGTTCCGTTCCGTTGGATCGTTCGGGTCTTTCGCTTGCGTTTGTACCATTGTATCAAGCGTTTTTTCGACTTCTTTCATATATGTTTTAGACCACTCACGCAACGGTAAGCCAAATTCCGTGCTTTCGTAGGTCAATGCTTGCACTCTTGCTTTCGGTGTGAGTGTCGTTATTTCGCTTGTTATTTGCGGTACAATCTTTGAAAGACCGTTAACCATATCAACGCTCGAATACTTCGTCAATACTCGCTCTACGGCTTTATTTTGCGTGTTTTCCGCCTTGTCTTGCGTTGCTTTGAGTGTTCGGTATAATTCTATCAAGCCGACCGCTAAAACGCTCTTAAACGGGAATAAACGCTTTGTTTCTTTATAGAGTTTATCAGCAAATTTCTTTAATGAAATCTCCGCTTCTTTGCGTAATTCTTCGTTCGTTATGCGTTTTAAGGTCTTGTCAATAATCTTGACGGTTTCCGCTTGTATCGTTTCTTTTGAAAGTCCACCGAAGATACCTTGCTTTATTGCTTGCTTTATATCCGTTTGTGCATCGACGATATATCCTGCTTGTTTGTTAAGCGGTTCGGGTGCATACGCATCAAGTTTCAAGGTCTATCATCTCCTTGCGTGTAGAACAAACTCTCGTCCATTTCTCCGCCACCTTGCTTGCTTTCTTGCTCGACAAGTGCAAAATCTTCTTCGTTTTGTTCTTCGTCTTCGTCGTAGTTAAATGCGTGGTGTGCTTTTTTCTTGCTCATTAAACCGCTTTGTACGGCTCTCGAAAGCGTATCTACAAGCACGGTTTGGTTCGTCATACCTGCTCTCGACCACCGAATTTCTACATCGTCGGTGTAGCCGTAATATCTCAATACTTCCGAAAGCATTTCATTGATAGAATACTCAAATCTCCGTCTTGCATTTTCCACAAATAAAACGGTTTGGTTTTCTTCCGCACTTACTTCTCGTGCCGTTTTTGCACTTCCGTCTTGCAAGTCCGTTGAAAGCGTACTAGTAGAAAGACCGATACTCATCGCAATACACGAAAGCAAGTTCTTTTTCGTTGCTTCCCATTCTACCGAACGAATTTCAAATTGTACAGGAATAGGCTTTTGCTCTTCCGCATTTGCACCGTCGTACTTCGTATAAAGGAAATCGTCAAGCCCCGTCGGTGTAGTTCCACCGTTAGCAAGTGGCGACTGCATATGTTTAGGTGCGATAACTCGACCACGACCTAAATACATGTCCGTATTGAAAGCGGTGTTTTGAAAGTCGTACTCGTACAAATAAGTCAAGCAATTTTGGAGAATAGATTGACCTAAATTGATTTGCGGTACATTTGATATATCATCACTACCTTTAAGAAGATAAACACCCAAGCCCGACAAGTTCAACGCTTTCGGTTCGTTAAGCATACAGTCCCCGTATTCGCTCTTGAACGCTTTTCGTACTGCTTTCGGCAACTGTTCCCAAGTAACGCAATTATCACTAATACCCGTGAAATATTGAATTTGTACGCTACTATCGTATATCTTGTATTCAACGACGGGTATTTCTTCGTCGAACATACCGAATTTTTCGTATCGTCTTTCTTCAATTAAACAATACTTCTTGCCTAACTTGTTCCCTTGTGTCATATCGTCATAGAACGACAAAACGGATACAACTTTACGAATTTCTCCGCTTCCTACTTTTTCGATATAAAATCTATCGGCTCGTAAACTGTCTATCCACAATTCCCCGTTTTTCTTGTTTATCTTTAACAACGAAAAACCGCCTGCAAATGCGTTTTTGATTGCAAGCCTAATTTTACCGATTAAATCGGTTTTCTTTGAGAAATTGTTAGAGATAAAGTCTAACGCTTTACCTACCGTTTTACCGTCTTTTTCGACCGTTTGCAAGGGCTTTCGTGCGTTCTTGAACATTACATTGCCACTTACTACGACATCAGTTACACGGTTGATTATCATTGCACCGATATTCGTGGATAACAAGCCGTTATTCATACCGTGTACATACGGTACATATCCGTCCGCCCATTGCAACCAAGTTTTAACCCAATTATTATAAAATGAGTAATACGGTGCAGGAATAATGGTATAAAACTCACTATTGTTAGTGAATTGAAACATCGTTTGATTTGCGACAACCGAATTGACGGGACGGGGTTTATCAAGTTGTACAGCGTTTACAAGTTCTTCCGACATTATTTATCTCCCATTTTCTTCGAAATTTCTTCAAGTTTCTCGTTCATCGTGTCAAGGCTTGCAAGAACATTCATAAGAATTTTTACATTGATACCGTAGAAATTACTTTGCATTCTCTTGTGTCTTACGCTCTCACTAACGGGTGCTTTTCCTTGCACTCCGTGGTTTGCCGTTTGATTGTCGGCTTTGCGTTGCAATGCTTCGTATTCTTCTTTCGATAAGTTCGTATTCTCTTCAAGTGCTTGTTTGATTTCTTCGTCTAAATTACTCATAATATCTACCTGTTCTCCCTTTGGTTGCCCATAAGTTATCGTAATTGATTAAATACCGACATAACGCATAACGGAAAGCATCCGCACAGTCGTTCGGTACGCTACTATCGTATTTCTCGTTTCGTTCATCCCATACCATAAGTTCCAAGTCAACGACAAGTTGATCCGTCCCTTGTATGAATTGACCTTTAACATAGTTATAATAACCGCCAAAATCAAGGATATAACAAATTCCCCTTGAAAATGCGTTATTGACAATATCCGTCGTTCGTAATATATCTTTTTGCGTGTACTTCTCTACATTATAATATGACGGTAAATGATACGCAAGCGTAAGTCCTAAATCGGCGGCGGCACAATCATACGGCATAATAAATTCCGTTCCTTGTCCACGGAAATTGTACTTTCTTTCCATTTCTTGCAAGTACATTTTAATGTAGCCAATTAACTGTTCGTTTGAAAGTTGTCCGTTTACTTTCGGGTTATGATAGAACGGCTCTATTCTTACAGCGTTTCCGTTCTCCATAATCGCAATAGGCTCTATTGCCGTGCTATCGTTCGTGTTTGCACCGTCAACTCCCCATATTACATATACAATTCTTTGCGTACCGAATTGTCGTGCGTAATCGTCGGGTTTTAAGAAATGAATACTTCTCTTGAATAACGGAAATACCAAGCCTTCCGCTTTTACCCACTTGCCCAATATCCATTTATCGAAGTAAATAGTTCCACGATATTCGTTTTCAAGGCTTTCGACAAACTCTTTTGAAAGCGTTGTATTATCGTATATCGTAAACTGTTCGGCATAGATTTGATTTTGAACATTCGGGTTATCAAGGAATTGTTTTACAAAATGCGACGGGCTTTCGGGGTTGCAAGTACAATCACAACACGAATTGCCTTTGTCCAAACGGCTCTTTAACATTTCAAAGAAGTTTTGTGGATAGGTTGTCAACTCGTCGCAATACGCATAACCAAGCCCGCTACCCTGTATCTTCGTAATTGCTCGTTCGTCGTTTGCACCGACTACGAAACAGTCTTTACCGAAGATATTTACGGTTCGTTTGTCTTTGATTTCGCTTATACGCTCTTTACCGAATAACTTACGCATTTCGCCAAATACATTTCGTTCAAGCGTATTTAATGTTTTCCCCGAAAATAATATATTCTCGTTATAATGCTCTTGTATATGCTTCATAGCGGTAAAATAACTCACTACGGTCTTTCCGCTTCGGGTTGCACCGTATAAGATATTCCACCGCTTATTTGCGTTTTTGAGTACTTTCTTTTGCTTTTGTGTAAATGCAAAATTACTCATCTTCAACTCCGTTGATACTGTCGATTAACTTGTCAAGTGCCGTCTTGTTATCTTCAACGAACGAAGAAAGTTTTTCCATTTTGTCAAGTTCAACGACTGCTCTTACTCTATCACTCGTGTTCGGTCGTTTATCTACCCTTTCTACACCGTCCCTGCGTAGAATAATAACTTCGTCTTTGACATTACCCCTTGCGACTTCGGAAAGAAACATCAAGCGTTCTTTAACACTCATAATCGTTTGTTCTTCTTCCGCTTCGTCTTTTGCGTGGTTTATCAATTCACTTAACCGTTTTTGTATTTTATCAAGTTTTAACAAACGACAGGAAATAACTCCTATGGAGTTAGCGGAATAACCTGCTCTTATCCCTGCTTGACATCCGTTAAAGTCTTTTATATACTCACGGCAAAACTTTTCTTGTTGTCGATTTAAGCCGTTTTTCTTCGACACGGCATACTCACTCTCCTTTTTACTTATTATATCATATTTTCTTTTATTGTCAAGTATATTTTAGATATTTTACTCGTTCGGTGCGGAAAGTCCATAAAATTCGATATATTCGATACTTGCTACTTTCCTACTGCCATAAATGTTTATCCATTTGTTTTTTACCGTTCTCTTTTCTCTCATAAGCCGAAGATTAAAGTCTTTCGCTCTCTCGTAAACAAAGAATTGAGAATTTGCATTACTCGACGAATACTCCGCTATAATACATTGTCTTTCGTATTGCAAGTTATTATAGTCATAATATCCGCCAATATTTACAATTGCAACGGGAAGAATTACGCTTATAACGAAAAAAATAGATACCAAAAGTAACATATATTGCATTTCGCAAAATTCCCATTTACCTACTTTTATTCTTTCCCTTATTGTCAAGAAAATAACATACAATAATATAACGCCTAAAATAATTGCTATAATCATTTTACACCTTAATAAATTGCGTTTGGATCGTACTTAAAGTTCAATACTTCTTCCCAAGTCTTTCTATGCTCTACGCAATACTCATAAAGCATTTCTACATTGTAATCGATATCTTCAAGGAATTTATTGCCCGAAATATCGGAAATAGGGCATAATTCATTTTTTGGAAACATTTTTTTGTATTTTTCTAAATTGCTCATTTTACATACTCCTTATATATTTCTTCATACTTTGCATAGGTTTTAGGTAACCACTTTTTCATAAGTTCTATCGTCCCCGTATCTCTTGTCATTTTAGCGGAGAAATATTCCGCCCACGGTTCGACACCGTTATCCATACCGCCAATAGATACACCATAACTTGTTGAACCTTTGAAATAACTTTGCTTGTGTCCCCAATATCCGTTTTTATATGGTGCAATCCTACCGTTTGTAGCACCACCGATAAAGTCAGACAAAATTCCTGCTTGTTCGTTTTTTACTTTTGCATTTTCAATTTGGTCTTTATATTTTTCATATTTAGCAAGTTTACTGTCATATTCTTGCTTTTTTTGGTCATATTCTTTTTGCCATTCTTCTCTTCTTTGTTGTTCGGTTTTACTACTATAAGAATACGCCCATTTTGATACCCAATTATCGTATGCTTCAAATGTTGCATATCTTTCGGGTATTTCACTCGGTTTAGTAATTTCCGATATTTCTTTTTGACTTTCTTCTCTTAACATAGAATAAAATGCTTGTGTATATTCACGGGAAATTCTATCAGGGTTAAATGGTTTAGTCAAACCTGCCTTTTTACCGCATTTATTCATAAGGTCAATATAATCTTCTTTCAAGACTGCTTGCATTTCTTTACTACCGTTAAAATCTCTTCCAACTGCACCAATGGAAAGCCTGCTAAATGTTGCTTTACCGTCTTGTTCCATTTGTTTGCCTATCGTAACTGCTGCACTATGTCCGTATTCGTGGTAGAAAGTTGTCATATTTGAATTATATCCAAGGGCTTTGTCAATAGGATGTCCTGTACCGTCAGGAATTTGTATACTATATTCCCCCCAACACAAGCCACCGCCTTTCGATATTTGTTTGTTCGGCATAGTCTTTTCAATGAATGCGACTTCGTTATCATCCAACTTTTCAAGAGTAGATTTTAACTGCGTTTTCGTATTATCGGAAAATCGTTTAAGTTTTGTGTCTATATGTCCTCTAATAGTTTCAATTTGCTTTTTACGGACTTCTTTGTTTACATCTACTACTTCGGGTTTATCTTCGATTTTTTCTTCGGCTCTTTCTTTGAGTTTCTTGTACTCGTTTTCTGGTGTTACACCGTAGCCTTTAAGCATATCCCAAACTTCTCTCGGTGTCTTTCCCGTAGTGTCCAAACCGTACCCTTTCGCAATACCGTAAGGAAGTTTTGTGTTACCGTGATTTTCATCAGGTTCAATTTCAATTATAGGGCTTTCGTAAACTTTTGCCATTTTATCGCTCCTTTTTGCTATCGTGCGTATTGATTACTTCTTTCCGTCGTAAGTTGTTATAACATTCGACTTCTTCACGAAACTGTTTGTAGAGTTCACACTTGCTATGACAACCGATTTTCCGCTCGGTACAGTCTTTACACGGGGACATCATATTCTCACACATATTCACACTTCCTTTATCATTATTCCGTAGCGTTCGTCCATAAGTTTCTTTTTGACCTTGTACACCGCTGTCTTTGTGGCTTTCGACTTTACATCTTCTACCACCTTTACACCGTTTTCTTCGTATTCAAAATCGGCATAATACGAACACTCTCGGTTATGTTCCGTCTTGTCTATTAAGACATACTTTACTTGCCGTTTTAACCCTTTAATTCGGCCGCTACGCTCTAATAGACACAATTCCAAATATCTATTCAACTCTTTCTTACTGTCGAATTTTAAGCCGTTATATTCGCATTTTTGGTTATGATATTTCGACTTCGGTTTTTTGTATTCGTTTAGATCCACCGAAAAACACGGGCAAGTTTCGTGATACTCGCATCCGTTTACGGCTTTCAAAGAACATTTACTTGCGTTCCTACAATATCTTTTCATACACACTCCCCTAATGTACGCTCGGAGAGAGTGTACTTAAAGAAAAAACGCTTGAAAATGATTACATAATTTTTTACATTTTGTAATTTTAGTTTTTATTTACAATCGTCCGTACACAGCGTTTGCATCGTGTTAAAACGGACAATCTTCGTCCAAATACTCGCTCTTCTTATCTTCTTTCGGGGACAGGAATTCTACTTCTTGGCCGATTATATCGACGGTGCGTTGTTTGTTCCCGTTGTTATCTTCGTATTCACGGAGTTGAATATTTCCGCTTACAAGTGCTTTCTTCCCCTTTGAAAGATACTTCGCACAACTGTCGGCAAGGTTACCGAACACCGATACATTGAAGAAATCGGTTTTATCTTCTCCGTCGGTCTTGTACGCTCTCTTGACGGCAAGCGTGAAACGGCAAATGGTCGTTCCGCTTTTGGCTTTCGTTGTTTCACAATCTTTTGTTAAATTACCTAATAAAAATACTTTGTTCATATTACATCTCCTTTATTCTATTATATCACATATTTTTTGTTTTTGCAATAGTTTTTTATAAAATTTTATAAAATATCAAATAAGTTTAGTTGCTCCGACTTTTCGGCACTTTCTAAAATGTTTATCCATTTCGTTCGTATTTTATTGTCGAAATAATCGGCATTCCGTTTTGGATCGCTTGACATAACCGAAAATGGTTTACCGTCTAATTCAAGTCGTTTCTTTTCGGTTTCACGAATTTTATCAAACATAAACTTGTAATTTTCGGGATAATACTTGTAAAGATACGCAAGGTTCATCATACTTGTCATAGGGCAGTACATACATCCACATCTTCGATTTGTTTTGTAAAAATTATTATAAATAGGCTGTTTTTTCGCCCATTCAAGTATAAAATCTTCGTTTATATTTTCTTCAACCAAAGGGTATCTTTCCAATGTGTTTGCATCTTTTCTCCCGTAATATCTTTTTGTTTCGTCGACACAATAGCCAATATAAGATACTAAATAATACCCTTGTTGTTTCAAGAAATCTTTTAATTGTTTTACAGCATCAAGTTTATATTTTGAATTACACCACCTTGCCATTCTCATAGGGAAACCGTATTTATCGTAAAGTTCTTGCCAAGTTTGTCTTGGTTTAATTCTTACGAACCTAATTCCGTGTTTAATGCACTCGGCTTCCATATAATCGATAACATCCTTAATGAAAGGGTAATCAATTTCCAATTCCCAATGTGCAACCCCGTCAAGCGGATATTTA
>JAZUKR010000150.1:0-3433 GCA_045643385.1 Christensenellaceae bacterium
AGTGAAGCCGTCGGTTCGTCCATAATTATTATTTTAGCCTCTTGCGTCAACGCCCGAGCAATAAAAGCGAGTTGTCTTTCGCCACCACTTATCTTGTTTATGTCTTTACATAATAAATGGGAAATACCGCACTTTTCGGCGTTCTCTTTTGCAAGTTCGTAATCTTTGTCACTTGGCGATTGTCCTATTCCCAAATAACAATTTCTTCCAAATAAAATAAAATCCAAAACTGAATAGCCTATATGTATGACGGTATCTTGCGGTATATAGGCAATCTGTTTTGCCATTTCTCTTTCGCCCGTTAATTTTCTGTCTTTACCGAGAACTTCAATCTTTCCTTGTTTATAATTGTTATACCCTATTATACAATCAAGCAACGTGGATTTTCCCGATCCGTTTTCCCCGAGAATTGCCGTAACGGAATTCTCTTTAATAACAAGCGAAATTCCGTTTAATACCGTTTTCCCCTTTTCGTATTCAAAAGTTAAATTCGAAATTTCTATAGCATTTTTCATTTAATCTCTTTTCTCCTTTTGAATATTGCATAAATGAATAATGGCGTACCAATAATACCGGTAACCACACTTAACGGAATTTCGTTGGGAGCGATACTTCGGCATATAGTATCTACTATAATCATAAACGATGCACCAGTCAAAACGGAAACGGGAATAACCTTTCTGTTATCACTTCCGACAAGTAACCTGACTACGTTAGGTATTACAAGTCCAACCCAACCTATCGTTCCGCTAACCGATACGGCACTTGCCGTAAGCAAAGTTGCGACGGAAATCATAATTGCCATTATCAATTTGTAGTTAACTCCGAGAGATTTTGCATCTTTTTCTCCCAAAGAAACAATATTGAGTTTCCACGATAAAAGAATCGAAACGACAACACCTATAATAACTATCGGCAATACTACAAAAACGTCAGTCATTGTAGAACCTGAAACGTCACCTAAAAGCCAATAAGTCATTTCGGCAAGTTTCAATTCACTATCTGCAAGGTATTTCATAAGCCCTACGAAAGACGACATAATTCCGCCTACGGCAATACCTGAAAGTATTAAAACAACGTTGGACTTGTTGTTAAAGATTTTCGCTATTATAACCGTAATAAGTACTGCAATAAAACCCGTTATAAAGGAAAACAGACTTATCATACCCGCCGACATACCGAGTAGTATTGCTAAACACGCTCCAACGCTTGAGCCACTTGATACGCCGAGTAAATCCGGTGAAACAAGTTTATTGTTAAAAACACTTTGATAAATCGTACCAGATACAGCAAGAGCAACTCCTACAAGCATTGCAACGAGCGTTCTGGGAATACGCAAATACGTAATTACTCTATATTCCATTTCGGGAATTACTTGTCCCGTAAAAAAATTGACAACGTTAGAAAACGAAACGCCGTATCGTCCTATACACATTGAGCCTAAAAACAATACTACTGTCAACGCCGAAAGAACGATAATTATTATTTTGAATTTTTTATTCTCTTTCTTGTAATCGGTAATCATTCGACCATTTTTGCTCCGGTTTTACTTAATCCTTTACACATATTATCTATGTCGCCGTCCGTTAAATCGTAGCCAAAATACTTTTTAATATTTTCTTTTAACTCGGCATGTATATCAAAAGCATAATCGTTAAACAAGCTTGCTACGTATTTAAGCATTACGGGTGTTTCGGCACTCACGTTTTCTATGCCCACCATAGCAACAGGGATTCTGTAAACCCTATTTTCTGTATTACATGACAAAGCCGACCAAACTTGCGATCCGGCCAATTCTTCCGCTAAATTATTCTGATAGGCGCCACCTATTAACATTGCGTATGGATTGAGCCTTACCATTTCTTCGTCGGATACTTTATGGACGTTTAACACTTCGTATTTTTCAGTAGCAAGTTTGACGTTGGCCACGTCTAAAATTCTCGAAATCATAGAATTTCCGCCGTCAGAATAATACAATCCTTTTGCCTTTTCGCCGTTAACGTAATAAACGATTTTTTCGGAATTTACGTTTCCAATTGCCGTTTTAATTTCGGTTATCGTATCTTGAACGTCTTTTATCCAAGCATTTGCTTTCGTCTTTGCTTCACCGCCAAAAATGTCGCCAATTAGTCTTGCAACGTCGTAAACCTCATCGTCAAATGCACCCGTTGGAGAATATTGATGAACAGCAACAACCGGGATCCCTGCATTTCTGAATGCTTCGGCGTTTTCCGTATCTTGAATAATAACGAGTTCTATACCGTCTGCCAAAAGTTCTTCGGCAGAAACACTATAACTGTATCCCTTGAAATTTGCCGCTTGTGGATAAATTTCCGCCGCCCACGGATTATACGTAAACGAACGGTAAGTACCGACAATCTTATCTCCCAAACCGAAAGCAATCATCAAATCTGTCGCAGATTGCGAAATACACGCAACCTTTTGAACGTTTTTCGGAATAACGACTTCCGTTCCTTCCATGTCAATTACTTTTATTTCACCGTCGTTTTTATTGTTACAGCCCGTAAAACAAAACACGCCGACTGTCATAAAAACTGCTAATAATATTGATAATATTCTCTTCATTTTGACCTCCTGTATTTTTCGTCTTCCAAATAGGTTAAGTCTATTTCTGGCATATCGTTTAACTCTTCTTCTGTTATATGTAATAATTTTAGTAACTCTTCAAAGGAAATTATTGTTATCTCTTTCCCTTCGTCTATTCCAATTCCTAAACTCATTTTTTATCTCCTTTGTAACGATTTATCAAGATCAATTTCGTTTTGCTTTAACAAAGAAATTGTCCATCCGTATTTTTGCCGAACGCTTATTTTAGATGTATTTTTAGGATTGTACCGCTTTATAATTTCATCACGTATGCCTTGCTCGATAAGCATTTTATGTATACGCTTTGAATCAATCTCGAGTTTATCAATAATATAACAAATGTAATCTATATAACGTGTTTTATCAGTATCTTCCTTTATATATTTAAAAGATAAGTGATCTTTCGTTTCAGACAAAAAACTATCTGATACAATAGTCCTTGCATATATTGCATTTTCGCTTTCCATGGCGTATGCATCAACATATGCAGGTACTATGATATTTTTGGCATACAACACCTCTCTCTTAATCATTATCTGGCAAGACTTCCGAAATGTCGTCAATTGTACAGTTCAATACCTTACAGATCTTATACAATGCTTCTACCTGTACAGATTCGTTTTTACCAAGATTCGCAATAACATTTGTCGTTACCCCTGCTTTTTGACGTAATTCAGTTTTTGTCATACCTTTATCAATGAGTAATTTCCAAAGCTTATTGTAACAAAGTGCCATGTGTAGTCCTCCAAAAAAACGACCATATAATTATTTAATTATAATTAAACTACATCGTTCAACAATTGTCAAGAATATGTCAATAATCCAT
>JAZUKR010000151.1:0-2154 GCA_045643385.1 Christensenellaceae bacterium
GGTAAAAAACTCCCCGGTATCGAATGCTTAAACGAAAAAAATTAATTAAACGGAGATAAATTATGAGAAAACCAATTATTGCAGGAAACTGGAAAATGAATAAAACTGCTAAAGAAGCAGTTGAATTGATTAACGAATTAAAACCGTTAGTTGCTAAATCTAAACCCGAAGTTGTTGTATGCGTTCCGTATACCGATTTATGGGCAGTAAAAGAAGCAATAGCGGGTAGCAAAATTAAACTCGGTGCAGAAAACGTTGCTTGGGCAGATAACGGTGCTTTTACAGGTGAAATTTCCGCAGATATGCTTAAAGAAATCGGCGTAGAATACGTTATTATAGGTCACTCCGAACGTCGTCAATATTTCGGCGAAACGGACGAAAGTGTTAATAAGAGATTACATCAAGCATTAAAGAACGGCTTAAAACCTATCGTTTGCGTTGGTGAAACCTTAACCGAAAGAGAAAAGAATAAAACTAAAAAGGTATTAAAAAAGCAAGTTTTAGAAGGATTTAAAGATATTACTGCTGAAGATTTTTCTAACATAGTAATCGCTTATGAACCGGTATGGGCAATAGGCACGGGCAAAACCGCAACTTCCGAAGACGCAAATAAAACTATTGGTTTTATAAGAAGTTTAGTTAAAAAGACTTGGGGACAAGAAGTTGCCAAGGCATTACGTATTCAATACGGCGGAAGTATGAAACCCGCAAACGCTAAAGAACTTATGGCAGAAAGAAATATAGACGGCGGTTTAATCGGCGGTGCTTCCTTAAAAGCAGAAGACTTTTCTAAAATCGTTAACTATAAAGACTAATTATTAATAAATTATTAAAGGCAAGTTTAATTACTTGCCTTTATTTTTATAACGTGTATAATATTATTGAATAAATAATATAAGGTGATAACATGAACAAAAAACCTAATTGTATAATAATAATGGACGGCTACGGATATAATCCGCAAGAAAAAGGCAACGCAATATTAAAAGCAGACAGCATTAACGTTAATTCTTTAATGAAGGAATATCCGTCGACCTATATAGGCGCAAGCGGTATGGACGTGGGACTTCCCGAAGGGCAAATGGGTAATTCCGAAGTAGGACATTTAAATATCGGTGCAGGAAGGGTTATTTATCAAGACTTAACTAAGATAACTAAATCTATATCAGACGGCGATTTTTTTACTAATCCCGCATTAAAAAAGGCTATAGATAATGCCGTTAAAAACAATAAAAATTTACATTTATATGGATTATTGTCCGACGGCGGTGTTCACTCTCATATAACGCATTTATACGCACTTTTAAAAATGGCTAAAGATAGCGGTGTTAAAAATACTTTCGTTCATTGTTTTTTAGACGGAAGGGATACGCCACCGCAATCGGGTAAAGATTTTATTATTGCTCTTGAAAATAAAATAAAAGAATTAAATTACGGCAAAATCGCATCGATTTGCGGTAGATATTACGTAATGGATAGGGATAATAACTGGGACAGAACGGAAAAAGCATATAACATGTTAACTTTAGGCGACGGAGTTAAAGCAGATTCTGCTGTTAACGGCATAACAGAAAGTTATAATAAAGGCGTTACGGACGAGTTCGTTTTGCCGACGAATATTTATGAAAACGGCAAGCCTGTAGGACTAATAGAAAAAGGCGATTCCGTAATATTCTTTAATTTCCGCCCCGATAGGGCCCGTCAAATAACGAGAGCGATTTCCCAAGAAGAATTTACTCCGTACTTTGACCAAGAAAAAGGCAAGAATATGTATTTTATTAGAAAAACAGGCTATCTTGCCCCTGTATACGTAGGTTTTGCAGTATACGATTCGGGATTTAAGGGGGTAGAAGTTGCTTTTCCGCCAGAAGAAATTACTAATACTTTGCCACAATATTTATCTAAATTAAACTTAACGCAATTACATATTGCGGAAACGGAAAAATATGCGCACGTAACATTCTTTTTTAATGCCAAATTAGAAGCACCCGTAGAAGGCGAAACGAGAATAGTTATTCCTTCTCCAAAAGTTGCAACGTACGATTTAAAACCCGAAATGAGCGCAATAGAAGTTACGGATAAGGTATTAGAAGAATTAGATTCCGATAAATACGACGTTATGATTTTAAATTTTGCAAATTGCGATATGGTAGG
>JAZUKR010000152.1:0-8778 GCA_045643385.1 Christensenellaceae bacterium
TGGCAGGTCAACAAAAAAGACGCACTTGTGCGTGCGCCAGTTTCGTTAGGGCTATGCCCGAAAATGTAAAACCACCGGCTATGCCGGTGGATATTTATTGTGTTTTAATTAATTATCTTATGCTTTAATAAAACTAAAGTTGTAAGTAGTTTCATTAACAGTGATGTCGTTTAAGTTTATCATAGAAGAAGAAACGATGCCGGATGCAACTGTTTCTTCGTCTACTTTAAGAGTAATGTTAAGCGTCATCATTCCTGCTTGTAATTCAAACTTTCCGTTAGCAACTTCTTGTTCATCAACAGATAATACGAAATTACCTAAAGCGTCTAAAACGAGAGTAGCGGTAACGGGTATTTCTGCTTCTTCATCAGATCCGTTAAACGTTCCTATAACGTAATCGGGATAAAGAGTAGCGGTAAATCCGGGTGCACCACCTAAAGAAACGGTAGCAACTATAGTTTTGTTTTCAAATTTGCAAGAAACTTCAATGTCTTGTTGTGTAGGTTCGTTGTTTTCGGTTATAGAATCGATTGTTAAAGCAAGGTTGTCGCCGTTAACTGCAAAAGTACCTATAACTTTATAATCACTTCCCATTGCATTACAATTAAATACATAACCGTTTAATTTGTCTAATTTAAGAGACATCGCTACCGGTACACGTCCCATAATGGTTGTATTGCCTACGTAAGAACCTGCATAAGCGGCACTTGTTTGTCTTGTCATCGTACCTTCTACGGGAGAAGAAGACATGGGAGAGGGGAAAACGTCGAGAGTGATAACTCCGTTTGCGATAGTTCCGCTAACAGCGGTAGGAGTTTCAACTGCAACGAGTTCGCCTGTTTCCATAGTAGCTATGGTAACTTTCTTTAATGCGGTAACGGAAATTGCACCGTCGGTTATAGAGAAAGTACCTTCTTCTACGTATTTATAGGTATCACTGCCCATAGCGAATACGGAAGTAAATTTATATTCTTTACCTGCTTTAAGTTCCATTTCAAAATCGTAATGAATGGTTCCGCCCATAGCACTTGATTTATCTAAACTTCCAACGTATTGATCGAGTAAATCTTCATACGCTAAACTTAAGAAAGTAATAGTGCCTTCAGACGAGAAAGATGCAGCGCCGTAAGGAACTGAAGTAGAGAACAAAAGATTTCCGTTTAAAACCGTAAACGTTGCAGTTTTTTCGGGGTGTGCTTCGTCTGTATAGATTAACATAAACGTTCCGTCTTTTTCGGCAACTTTACCACTTCCTTTATTAGTAGTAAATGCAGTGCTGTTAGAAATGATGAACTTTTCTTCAGTGTCAATCTTAAGATAAATGCTCATGGGCATTCCGAGAGGTGTGCCATCGCAAACGTAATTACCTGCTATAGCAACAACGTTTTCGTTTACTGTCGGCTTTTCTTCTTCTTGTTCGCCACAAGAGACAAACACGCAAAGAAAAGAAAGACACAAAACAACAGCTAAAATTTTGAGTAATTTTTTCATATTTTTTTCTCCTTTTAAGAAATATTTTTAATATTCCTAGTATAATAAGAAGATTATATAATACATTTTGTCGATTTGTCAATAAAATTTTATTTTTTAGTTTTATATTTTTTAATTTTTATATTGTTTTAATAGACATTAAATAATTAATTACTTGTTGACTAAACCTTTGATGTATGATAGAATATAAACGATATAATTATTTTATGTTTATAAAATATACAAAAAAGGAGAAATAATATGAAAACGGCAGAAGCATTTTTTAATTGGGCATTTAAAACAAGGGCAAACACGGTAATGAAAATTTATAATGGTGAACAAATGAGCCCCGAAAAGATGTTTTTATCTTTTTGTTCGCACGATCCTGCGTTCGTTTCGCACGGTCCCGCAGGGCTTAACGCAAGTATTAAAGGTATAGGTTTTATGCCTAAACCCGAATACTTAGAAGAAACTTTAGAAGCATATATTAAGCATATTAAATCATACGACCCCGAAGATAAAACGTATTCACAAAGGGGACTTGGGGTTTTAATTAAATATATGTACGGCCCTGAAGCGCAAGACAGAATTGATTTTACTAAAATCGGTTCTTTAGAAATGGCAAAACAACACAGTTATACTAACTATAAAGCAAATCCCGAAGCAACGTTAATTTTCTATCAACCGCCTATGATTTCTTACGAACTTCGTGGCAAGATGGAAATAATAGACGAAACGGAAACGGGTAAACGTGAACTTTATCAACAATTTATCAATGCTCAACACGACATGTATCATACGCCCGATATGAACAGATGGTTATCTTATCCCGCATATGTATTCAACATTGAAGAGATTTACGATAACAGCGCAACAAAAGACGGGTTTGGCGTAAAAATGCAATACCCTTACGAAAAATAAAATTTAAATTAAAATAAATTTTTTAATTTAAACGCACGGATTAACGCCTGTGCGTTTAAATCGTTTTTATAAACTACGACGGAGAAAATATTATGAGACCTAATAAAAAGTTTTTTTGTTTGGTTCTTACGTTGGTGATAGCAGTTTCTTCTTTGACTTTTTTTGGTTGTTCTTCTGGCAACAAAGAAAGAATGGAAGACCCGGATACGCTATACGTTGGTTTTCAGGGCACTTCTTTTCCGAGTTCTTATATGCCATGGCAATCGAGAGACGGAATAGCCCCCACAATATCGAGTATGATTTATAACACGTTGTTTTCTTATGACGACGTGAAGGGTATTTTTACGCCGTTAATTGCAAAAGAGTGGTGTTATATAGATAAAGACGGTAATCCTTTAATTACTGAAGACGGCGGAGTAGACTATGAAGGGTTAGAAAGGTGCTACGGTTCTTCCGGCAGTTATATTCCCGTAAAAGTAACCCTTTTTGATAACGTAACGTGGAGTGACGGAAAACCCGTAACGGTAGACGACGTATATTTTTCTTTTGACCTTTGTGCAGATAATTCACGTTCTAATCACGCAGGGGCACTCGCTTGGGTTTCAGACCTTAATCACTCGTATTCTGGTGGGGTTAGAACTTCTTACGGAATATACACGGCAAATCATAATCTAAATAACAAATATACTTTTACCGAAGAAGAAAAAGACACGGTAATGTATTTGCATACTAAAAAGGTTTTAGGTGCGGTTACAACGCTTTTTACCACTATTTTGATTTTACCGCAACATATTTGGGAACCTATTATTTCAAAAGAAAATCCTATAAACAGTACTACGCCTAACGAGGCGCTTTTATATCAGTACAGTCACCCCATAGGTTGCGGTGGCTGGACTTTAGACGTGGAAAGTTCTAACGCACAAGTAATCGTGTTAGACAGGAGAGAAGATTATCACTTAAAAGACGAAAAAGACCCGTCTAAACCGTTATATAAAGTAGACAGAATTAAATTTATATTGTATCAAGAGCAGAATATAGCGATTTTCTCCCTTTTAAAAGGATATATAGACGTGTTAGACGGTTCTATTAATCCGAATTATAAAAGTTTGTTTAATAATGAAGACGATATCGAAGTTTTAGAAACGGGCAATCAATTCGTTTTAACTTTATTATTAAACGTAAATCCTCCTAGCGGGCAAGAAAACGTCGGAAGCAGAAAATATCTTTCTAATAAAGATTTCCGTAAAGCAATAGCACTTGCAATAGACCAAGACGATTTAATTAAAAACGTTCAAAACGGTGCTGCGTCAAAATACAGTTCGGGGCTTGTTTCTAAAGATTTAAGCGATATATATAGTGAAGAATCGGATATTTTTAAAGATATATCAAAAGAAGACAGAATAAAAACGGCAAATGAAATTTTAGACGGAATTTGTCCCCAAAAAGATTCTCTAGGCTATAGATTAGATAACGGCAAAAGGCTGTCTTTTGAAATTCTCGGCTCACCTGCTACTCAAGATTTAGTAAGCTTTTTACAAATTCAGTTACAAAAAATAGGAATAGAAGTTAAGTACGAAGCGCAAGGTAGCGCACCCGAAAATACGTATTTTTATACAGGTAAATTCGATATGACTTTCCAAAGTGTAAGCTTTACTGTTTCTACAGTAGATGTAATGATGAATTCACATTTCGTCACTTTAGGCAAATCTTCTAACTACGGAAGGTTATCTAATCCCGACCTTACTAAAAAAATAGATAAAATGAGAACGACGCTTAATCAAAACCTTAAATACGAACTATTAAAAGAAATCCAAGTTATGGTTGCAGAAGAATATTACAAAATACCTCTTTATAGTTCTAACGTTATTTCCGTTGCAAGAACGGACAGATTTAAAGGCTGGGTATCAAGTAACGGCGAAAAAGCGTTTTCTACCGAGAGTTTAGAGGTTCTAAAAAAGGTTAATTAGGAGATACGTATGAAAGCAAGTTACATTATAAAAAGAATTTTATATACGATTTTAATTTTCTTTATCGTATTAACCTTAAACTTTTTTATACCCCGTTTGGGTGTAGACGATCCTGCGGAAAGATATTATCCACCGCAAGGCAATATGAGCGAATTAGAATACGATATAGTAAAGGAAGCGACCAAAAAACAATACGGCTTTGACGTTTCTACCTTTGAACAATATATTAGATACGTGGAAAAACTGTTCCACGGTGATTTGGGGAATTCTTTTAAGAGCGGTTCTCCTAAAGTTACCGATTTAATTGCGGAAAGATTACCGTGGACGTTAACGTTATCCTTATCGACTTTAATTATTGGTGCGTTAGTTGGCGTTATGATAGGTGCTGTCGCCGCATGGAAAAGGGGAAGATGGCCGGACACTTTGCTTATGAACGCTTCTACTATAACAACGGCACTGCCGTCGTTTTTCGTTGCTCTAATATTAGTTTTACTTTTGGGCTTTGGCTTAGAGTGGTTTCCTGCATACACAGACCCCGATATGGTTGCTGAGTTCGGTTGGAATTGGAATTCTATAGGTACCGTTTTATATAATGCCGCACTACCTATAATCAGTATGGCTATAGGAAGCATAGTAGGTTATGCGCAGACTACAAGAAACAGTATGATTGCCGTTTCTAACGAGGATTTTATTATTACGGCAAGGTCAAAGGGTTTATCTAAAGGCAAGGTTTTATATAAACACACTTTGCGTAACGCATTACTACCTATAGTAACAAGTTTCGGTATGAGTGTAAGCGGACTTGTAGGCGGTTCTGTAGTTATAGAACAAATATTTAATTGGAACGGCATGGGCACGCTCTTTTTAGAAGCTAACAATACTAACGATTATCCTTTAATGATGGGCATAATGTTGTTTATGTCTGCTTTTGCGTTAGTCGCAAATTTAATAACCGATTTATGTTATTGTTTGTTAGATCCACGTGTTACGGTGGACGGAGGGCGTAGATAATGAAAACTCTTAAAAAAATCGCCCTTTCTATAGGTCAATATTGTTGGAAAATTATTAAAGGCATAGGCTCTTTTATTAAAAAACTCTGGAAGCACCCTAAAGGCAGAATAGGATTGATTATTTTCGGAATTTTGGCTATTTGCGCAATTTTTGCGCCTATTATTGCACCTTACGATCCTTACGACGTTACCGAACGTTCGGCTAAAGGTCTTGCTCCGAGTTTAGAACACCTTTTAGGTACAACCATTTCTACCGGGCAAGATATATTCAGTATGCTCATTTACGGAACGAGAGTATCGTTGCTTGTTGGCATTATAACGGGTTTATGTATTGCGTTTATCGGTGCAATTATGGGCATTCTTGCGGGTTACGTAGGCGGTTGGGTAGATAATCTTATAATGCGTATAGTAGATATAATGCTCGTAATTCCAACTCTCCCGTTAACAATAGTTTTAACTAATCTATTCGGGAAAAGTTACTTTATGATTATATTTATATTCACGTTGTTCGGCTGGACAAGTCTTGCACGTGTAATAAGGTCGCAAGTTTTAGTCTTAAAAAACAGCAATTACGTTAAGGCGGCGGAACTTGCGGGCGCAAGCAAATGGTATATTATGATTAAACACATTTTACCGGGCGTTTCGCACCTTTTAATAATGTCCACTTGTTTGACGAGTGCGGGCATAATGGTTGCAGAAGCGGGGTTAAGCTTTTTAGGACTCGGCGACCCCACTGCTATAAGTTGGGGTAAAATGCTCGCCGAAGTTCAAAGCGGTGGAGCAATGCTTTTCGGACACTGGTGGGAAATAGTTGCCCCCGGTATCGGAATATTCCTTGCAGTTTTCTCTTTTATGAGAATAGGTATTGCACTAGAAGAAATATTTAATCCGAGAATGAAACAAACGTCAAGCGTTTATAAAGTATTTAAAAAACTCAGTAAAAAACACATACAAGACGTTTTTGACTCTATGGACGACAATCAAAAACTCGGGTATTTAGGCGATTATGCCGTTATTGAGAATAAACCGAACGGTAAAACGGAGTAAGAACTATGAAAGACAATAACATGTTAAAAGTGAAAGGACTTAAAATCGTTTTCCCGAACGAAATGGGTATTATAAGGGCAGTTGAAGGTATTGATTTAGAAGTTAAAGAAGGCGAATGCGTCGCATTAGTCGGTGAGTCCGGCTGCGGTAAAAGTGTTACTTCTTTATCTATAATGAGATTACTTAATTCTCCGCCTGCAATTATTCAGGCAGAAGAAATTACTTTAGACGGTCAAGACATAAAAGATTTTTCCGAAAAAGAAATGCAAAATATCAGGGGAAATAAAATTTCCATGATATTCCAAGACGCCATGACGGCATTAAATCCCGTTATGCCTATAGGTAAACAAATAGACGAAGTGTTTAGAAAGCACTTTAAAATGAGTAAAAAAGAAGCCAAAAAAAATTCTATAAAAGCGTTAGAATTGGTTGGCGTTCCGTCTCCCGAAAAAAGATATAACGATTTTCCGCACCAGTTATCGGGCGGTATGCGTCAGCGTGTTTTAATAGCGATGGCGTTTGCTTGTCAACCTAAATTTATAATTGCCGACGAGCCTACTACCGCTCTTGACGTTACTATTCAAGCACAGGTTTTAGAAGTTCTTACCGATATGCAAAAGAAAAATAACACTTCTTTACTTTTAATTACTCACGATTTAAGTATCGTTGCAAATATGGCGGATAGAATATACGTTATGTATTGCGGAAAAATTGTGGAACAATCTCCCTCTTACGACTTATTTAAAAAACCTTTGCACCCGTATACAAAAGGGTTACTTGGTGCTATTCCGAAATTATCTGATGATAATCACGAATTTATACAAATACCGGATAGCGTTCCACACCCTATGTTAAAGCCGAAAGGATGTTTTTTCAATCCACGTTGCCAATATGCTACGGATAAGTGTAGGGAATGTATGCCACCGCTTACCGACGTAGGAAACGGAAGATTTGTCAGATGCTTTCACCCGTTAGGAGAAAAAGAAGATGAATAATAAAAAGGAAAAAGTAAATTTAGAAGATAAACCGCTTGTAGAAGTTAAAAATTTAAATGTTTTTTTCCCTGTTAAGGGCGGTTTACCTTTCAAAAAAAAGAAACGTGTAGAAGCAGTTTCTGACGTTTCGATTACAATTAACGAAGGTGAAACTTTAGGTCTTGTCGGGGAATCGGGTTGTGGAAAAACAACATTTGCCAACACTGTTTTGGGTATGATAGAGCCGACTTCAGGTAAAGTTTATTTTAAAGGGAAAGATTTGTTCTCTTTAAGTGGCAAAGAATTTAAGAAATTAAGGTGCGGAATGCAAATGATATTTCAAGACCCGTATTCATCACTTAACCCGAGATTTACCGTAAAAGAAATTATAGGCGAGCCTATGAAAATAAGGGGCGGTTACTCTGATAAAGAAATAGAAGAAAGAGTAAAGGAACTGTTAAAATTAGTAGGCTTATCAGAAAACGACTTATATAGGCACTCTTCGGATTTTTCGGGTGGTCAACGTCAAAGAATAGGTATTGCCCGTTCTATAATTCTTAATCCGGAATTTTTAGTGTGCGATGAACCTGTTTCTGCTTTAGACGTTTCCGTACACGCTCAAATTCTTAACCTTTTAATGAAATTACAAAAAGAAATAGGTATGACTTATCTGTTTATTTCTCATAACCTTGCCGTGGTAAAAACCGTTTGCACCAAGGTTGCCGTTATGTATCTCGGCAAAATTATGGAATACGGCGATACGGATAAAATATATAAAAATACGTTGCACCCATATACAAAAGCACTTTTAGATGCTGTTTTAGACGTGGACGTAGATAATAAAAAAGAAAAACAAATATTAAAAGGTGAATTATCAAGCCCGATTAATCCGCCTGCAGGTTGCAGATTCTGTAAGCGTTGCAATAAAGCTTTTGATAAATGCTATAACGAAACTCCGCTCTTAAAAGAAATAGAAAAAGGGCATTTCGTCGCTTGTCATTTGTATTCGGATAATAATAACGAATAAAAATAAAAAATAATTTAAAAAACGGCATTTCTCTTTTTTTCACGTTTTAGACAAACAACTTTCGAACAAAAATAAAAGCACCCCAAAGGGTGTCTTTTCATAGGGATTTTCATTTATAACAAAAGTATAGCCCACTATACTTCGCATTTTGCGAAATATAGTGGGCTTTTCTTATCCACAGAGAATAAATACGGAATAGTTATATTTTTAAACTTGTGGTTAAAAGTGATATGCAAAACAAGTTTTGCGTTTTATTTTGACTTACAGTCAAAGTTATATTAAATAAATCCTTAACTCGCCGATAGGCGAATATCACAAATCCGCTTGCGGATTTATTTAGTTGTCGCTTTTTCCTATGGGAA
>JAZUKR010000153.1:0-2521 GCA_045643385.1 Christensenellaceae bacterium
TAAAAAAGGATTTAAAAGACAGTTTTGTTAAAGGCTTTTTAATAGAACAAAAAACAAGACCTTTATCTATTAAAAACTCTAATAAAATACGACTTAAAAACAAGGAGAAAAAATAATGCTTAACGAAATTAAAGTAAGACAAATATGTTTGTTTTTTATTGCGTTTTTACCATTATCTAAAATATTCAGTCTGCCTAGCATTATTGCAGACGCATCTAACGAAGATATGTGGATAAGCACACTTTTTAACGTTTTAATAGAATTTTTAACTCTTTCCGTGTTACTAAGAATTTCTAAAAGTACCGATAAGACTATTTACGAACTTTTAGAAGATAAATTCGGCAAAACAGTAACTAAAATTATAATGGGAATTTATTTCGCTTACTTTATATTAAAATGTATAATACCGATATCCGAACAACGTGATTATATAGAAATTACTCTCTACGAAACACCGCCTAACATTTTAACCTTTTTGCCTTTCTTTTTAGTTTCCGCCTATTTTTGTATGAAAAAAATACGTATTTTAGGCAGAAGCGCCGATATTATGTGGATTTTTACCCTTTTAGGTATTATTACATTATGTATTTTATCTATTTCCGCAACAGACTTCGGCGCAATACTTCCTATAGGGGCAAGAGGGCTTAGTAATATTTTAAAAGGAAGTTATTACTCTTTAAGCAGATTTGGCGACGCAATTTATTTTATGTTTATGTTGGGAAGATTTAAAAAAACGAAAAACTTCACCCTTAAAATTGCAGGTTCTTTTTTTATTTCTGAACTTTTCGTTATTTACTTTATGATAATTTTTTATTGTATTTTTACTTCAATTTCCGGAAGACAAATTTTTGCATTAACCGAAATATCTAAATATTCTACCGTTATTAATAACGTTGGAAGAATAGATTATCTTGCAATTATTTTTATTCTCTTTTCTAACGTCTTTTCTTTGTCGCTTCCAATCTACTTTTCCGTCGATATTTTAAGGTATATTTTCGGAACGGATAAATCTTTAATTTATTCCATTGTTATTAACTCTTGTTTAGTGTTATTCTTTATTATTTTCGAAGAATATTTTTCGAGCATAGAAGACTTTATATTAAATTATTTAAGTGCATTTTTCTTAATATTTTCTAACGTGTTGCCTATGCTTTTTGTTCTTTTATTAAAAGGAGAAAACAAATATGAACTTAAAACTGACTAAATTTTTATTAATAGTTTTAGGCATTTTGACTTTTATGTTTTTTTCTAACGATTTCGGATTGATAGATATAGAAAAAACGGCTATAATTACCGCTATTGCAATAGATTTAAATGAAAACGGAGAATACGAACTTACATGTCAAATTGCAGTACCCGAAGCAACCGATACAAACACCGAAAATAAAAAAGCAACTATTATAGGAAAAGGGAGCACGGTGGCTTCCGCTATCAAAAACGTAGGCAACATTTCGGGGTGGTTTCCCAAACTCTCTTTTTGCAATTTATTAATCATAGGAAACGATATGAAAGGAACTAACGTAATGAAAGCGCTTGACTATTTTGCAAAGAGTTTTAGAATACAAGATTCAGCCGTTTTGGTTTTAGCAGAAGAAAAAGCAAAAGATTTAATTTTAAAAGCATCACCACTCGATAACATTTCGTCTTTTGCAATACAAAAAATACTCTTAAAAGACCCCGGATTCGATAGAGACATTTCTACAGTTGATATAAGAATGTTTACTTCGGGCTATTATTCACCTGCATCTTGCTCTTATATGCCTATAGTAAAAATTATTAAAAGCGGAGAAAGTAATTTAGACGGTGGCGAAGGAGAGAACGGCGGAAAAAGTGAAGAGGAAGAAAAAGTTTTATTTGACGCCAGCACAACTGCAATTTTTAAAAACGGGGTTATGGTCGGAGAGTTCGACAGAGAAAAAACTATAGCATTTAATATGCTATATAGCGAAACTTCGGGAACGACTTTCGAATTAAACGACGTAGACGGAATAGATTATTTAATTACTATTTTTAAAACACAATCAAAAGTTGACGTAAACGTAGAAAAATCTTCGGTTAATTTAAATATTAATTTAAACGTTTACTGTAAAATAAGCGGGCAAAACGCCGAAAAATCAGATAACACTTATGCGGAAAACATACCTCTTCCATTAAACGTCAAAAGTAAAATCGAAGAAAAAATAAAAGAAAACGTAGAATATTTAATAGAAACGGAAAAGCAAACAGAGTGCGACTTTCTTAGAATTTTAGAAAAACTTTATAGATACAATTATTCAAACTACTATACTTATAAAGATAACTTTTTAAAAGTATTAAACTCAAAAGTAAACGTTTTTGTTTCCGGCCAAAAATAATTTATAAATAAAAAAATCACTCTTAATGAAGTGCACCCCAAAAGTTAGACACTTTTGGGGGTGCATTTTTTATGGCAAAAAAAGGGCAAGTATTTAAAAAATACTCGCCAGAGTTCAAACTTAATGTTATACTAGATATGCGAGAAAATTATTTAGGACAACGAGAG
>JAZUKR010000154.1:0-10699 GCA_045643385.1 Christensenellaceae bacterium
GCAAAAAAATATTTTTTTGCGGGTATTTAATTTTTAGGTGTTATTTTGAAAATCGCATTAATTACAGGTGTTAGCGGTGGAATAGGCAAAGCCACTTTTTATAAATTTATAAAAAACGGGTTTTTCGTTATAGGTCAGTATAACAGTAACCAAAAAGAAATAGATTTAATTAAAGAAGATTTAAAAAAATCTAATCTTTTAGATTACGCTTTTTTTTATAAATGTGATTTTAATAGCGTTAAAAACATACAAAATTTTGTAACCGTTTTAGATAAAAACTTTAAACATATAGACGTTTTAGTTAATAACGCAGGCGTTGATTTAATGAAACTTTCCACCGAAACGAGTATGGAAGAATTAGACTTATTATTTAACGTTAATTTTAAATCTTGCTTTATTTTATCTAACTTCTGTTTAAAAAGTATGATAGAAAGAAAGAGTGGGAAAATAGTAAACGTTTCTTCTGTGTGGGGGATTAAAGGCGGAAGTTACGAAACGGTGTATTCGGCAACCAAGTCCGCTTTAATCGGTTATACTAAAGCGTTATCTAAAGAAGTTGCACCGTCTAATATAAACGTTAATTGCGTTTGTCCCGGTGTTATAGATACCAAAATGAACGCAAATTTCAATAAAGACGAATTAAAAGATATAATAAACGATATTCCGTTAAATAGATTAGGCACTCCAAACGAAATAGCGGACGTTATATATTTTTTAATAAGCGAAGAATCTTCTTATTTAAGTGGTGCTATAATTTCTTGCGACGGTGGATTCGGATTATAAATAGGATAAACTTATGAAAAGAAAAAGCGGAATTTTAATGCCTATATTTTCTCTTCCTTCTAAATACGGTATAGGAAGTTTTGGGAAAGAAAGTTATAAATTCGTAGATTTTTTAGTAGAATCAGGTCAATCTGTTTGGCAAATTTTACCGCTCGTTGCAACGGGTTACGGAAATTCGCCGTATTCTTCTTGTTCGACTAATTCTTTTAACCCTTACTTTATAAGTTTAGAAGAATTAAAAAAAGAAAAACTTTTAACCGTTAAAGACTTAAAAGAAGCAGAGTATTTTGATAAGTATATCGACTACGGCTTTATATACAATATAAGATTTAAGTTGTTAAGAAGAGCGTTTAACAGATTTAATAGACAAGATAAAAAATTCGTTAAATTTAAATCGGAAAAAGAATTTCACGATTACGCACTTTTTATGGCGATAAAAACCGCAAACGACCATAAACATTTTTACGAGTGGGAAGACGGATTAAAATATCGTGATAAAACGGCTATTAAAAATTTTGAAAACGAATTTAAAGACGAAATAGAATTTTGGGAATTTACGCAGTTTTATGCTAAATCGGAGTGGCTTAAACTAAAAAAATACGCTAATAGTAAAGGAATTAAAATAATGGGCGATATGCCTTTATATACTTCGCTTGACAGCGTGGACGTTTGGGTAAATCCGAGATTGTTTTTCTTAAACGAAGATTTTGTTCCTAAAAAAGTAGCGGGTGTTCCGCCCGATTATTTTTCTACTAAAGGTCAACTTTGGGGTAACCCCGTTTACGATTACGATTATCATAAATTAGACGGGTTTTCTTGGTGGGAAAATAGACTTAAAAATGCACTTAAAATGTTCGATTACGTAAGAATAGACCATTTTAGGGGGCTTGACAGATTTTATCAAGTAGATTTTGATAGAGAAGACGCAACGATAGGCGAGTGGATAAAAGTTCCGAGCATAGAACTTTTTGATACTTTAAAAAAAGAAATAGATTTTTCTAAAATAATAGCGGAAGATTTGGGTATAATAGACGACGGCGTTAGAAAACTTTTAGATTACACGGGTTTCCCCGGTATGAAAATTTTATCTTTCGCTTTTAACGGCGAACCAAATAACTTGTATTTACCCGAAAATATAAACTCTAATTCCGTTTGCTATACGGGTACTCACGATAACGATACCCTTAAAGGATTAACTAAAAATTGTAGTGAGTGGGATAAAAACAATTTAATTTTTGGCGTTAAAAACAGTTTAAAAAAATTCGGAATTAAAATTAAAGGTGAGTTAACGGACGAACTTTTAGATAAATATATAATCGAATTAGGATTTGCATGTAAATCTAACCTGTTTATTATGCCTTATCAAGACGCTGTTTTGTATTCTTCCGATTACAGAATAAACGAACCGGGAACTATTAATAATAACAACTGGTCTATAAGATTTTGCGATAAAGACTTTTCTAAAAAAGTATCGAATTATTTATTAAAGTTAACTACAAAATATAAAAGAAGTTAATAAAATGAAAAAACAAAAAGTTTACACTATAGTTTTATCAATACTTTTAGTACTTACTTTGATTTTTATTTGGGGTAATTCAATAATTCCGCAAAGCGAGTCTAAAATAGAATCGGATACTGCACACGGCACGGTTAAAGTGTTTTTAGATTTTATTTTCGGCAAAGACGTAATAACGCAAGATATTTTTAGAAAACTCGCTCATTTTTGTGAGTTTATGTTTTTAAGTTTAATTATTAATTTATTATACTTAAATCTAAAAAAATATAACTATAAAAAGATTTTCGAAATATCTTCGCTATGTTTATTTACTGCGGTAATTGACGAAAGTATTCAGATTTTATCTAATAGAGGACCGAGCGTTTTAGACGTTTTAATAGATTTTTCGGGTAGTTTATTTGCGGTTATGATAATTACTTTGATTTATGCAATTTATAAAAAGGTAAAAAACAATGAACGATTACAGTAAGGAATTGTCGGAGAAAGGAGTTATTGCTTTTGTCGCTCACGGCAACAGTATGTGGCCGACCATTAAAAACGCCAAAAGTTCAACGATTATTATTAAAAAGACGGAAAGATTGAAAAAATACGACGTAGGCTTTTTTATTCGTCCTACGGGTAATTACGTATTACACCGTGTTATACAAGTTTTAGATGACGGATATTTGTTTTCGGGCGACAGTCAATACGTAACCGAATTTATTAAAGAAGATAACGTTTTGGGGATACTAAAAGGCTTTTATAGGGGCAAAAAATATATAGATTGTAACTCAAAAGAATATATAAACGAAGTGAATAAATATTATAAAAACGAAAGAAAAAGAATAAGAAAAATAAAAAGATTTTACTTTATTTTAAGAGTTAAAAATAAAATAAAAAGAACATTTAGATTAAAAGCGGAGAATTAGTATGACTGACTTAATATCACTTTGTAAAAAAACTAAAAATTCCCTTTCTTCTTTAATTAATTTATCAGAAGAAGAAATTAACAAGGCGTTAATTACTTGTGCGAATTTTTTATTAAAGAACGAAGAATATATAATTTCCGAAAACAGACTTGACGAACTAAACGCTAAAAAAGACAATAAGCCCGACTCTTTTATCGATAGGCTTAAAATAACGCACGAAGTTTTATGCGGTATGGCAGACGGAATTGTTGCCGTTTCTAAATTAAAGTCTCCTATAGGCGAAGAAATTTATTCTTACGAAAACGGAAAAGAAGAAATAAGCATTATTCAAAAAAGAGAACCGTTCGGTGTTATAGGGATAATTTACGAAGCACGTCCTAACGTTACGGCAGACGCATTTGCGCTTACTTTAAAAACCAAAAATGCAGTTATTCTAAAGGGCGGTAAAGAAGCAATTAATTCTAATAAGGCAATAGTAAGCGTTATTAAAACGGCATTAAAAAGTTGTAATATTAGCTCGGACGTTATTTCTTTAATAGAAGATACTTCAAGAGAAACGACTCTTTCGTTTATGAAAATGAACGATTACGTAGACTTGTTGATTCCAAGAGGAAGCGCTAGTTTAATTAACTCTGCTTTAGAAAATTCTACTATCCCCATAATTCAAACGGGGACGGGTAATTGCCATGCATACATTGACGAATTTGCAGATTTCGATAAGGCGGTTAAAATTATTTTCAACGCAAAAACTCAACGTTACGGCGTTTGCAACGCTTTAGAGTCTTTAGTTGTTCACGAAAAGGTTTTAGATAAAGTTTTACCCCTTATAAAAAATAAACTTAAAGAAAAGAACGTAGAATTAAGATGCGACGAAAAAGCGTTAAAAATATTAAAAGGCGAAACGCTTGCTACAGAAGAAGATTTTTACACGGAGTTTTTAGGACCTGTTATTTCGGTTAAAACGGTTTCAAGTTTAGAAGAAGCCATTTTATTTATAAATTCACACAGCACTCACCACTCGGAAAGTATAATTACCGAAAACGAAGAAAACGCACGTAAATTTATGAAGGAAATAGATTCTACGTCGGTTTATCATAACGCTTCTACAAGATTTACCGACGGATTTGTTTTCGGTTTCGGTGCAGAGATAGGAATATCAACTCAAAAACTACACGCTCGTGGTCCTATGGGGCTTAAAGCGTTGACAACAACAAAATTTTACATTACCGATAAATCGGGTAAAGGAGCAGTAAGAAAATGAAAAAGGAAGATATAAAAAACGTAGTAGTTTTGGGCGACAGTTATTCTACATTTTTGGGATATATACCTAAGTCTTATGCTTATTATTATCCAAGACATGACGTTCTTAGCGTCGATGATACGTGGTGGAAACTTTTACAAAATGAACTCAATTTTAATATAGTGTTAAATTGCAGTTATTCGGGAAGTACCGTTTGCTATACGGGTTATGACGGGGCTTACGTTAAAGATACTTCCTTTATAGAAAGAATTAAAAACAGTATTAATACGGGAAAAGTAAACGATAAAAACGTTGATACGGTTATAATTTTCGGCGGGACTAACGATTCTTGGGCAAACGTTCCTATGGGCGAGATTAATTATTTAAACCAAACGGAAAAAGATTTAGAGTGTTTTTTGCCGTCGTTTTGCTACCTTATTAATTTTATTTTAGACAATCTCAAATCGGCAAAAATTTTAGTAGTAATTAATAGCGAAGTAATTAGAAACGACGTAATAAATGCCGAAAAAGAAATATGCAAACATTATAACGTGGATTACGTTGCGCTAAAAGAATTCTCCACGTTAGAAGGTCACCCTGATAAAGAGGGTATGCAATCAATAAAAGACCAAATATTATCTTGTTTATTATAATATGTTTTTATTATAAAAATTCCGAGAAAAAAATCTCGGAATTTTATTTTTTAAAATTTTAAAAAAAAATTGATATAAAAGTCTTGACAAAGACATATAATAAGAGTAAAATTTATTTCGAAATTAGCACTTAATAGTAAAGAGTGCTAACCAAAAAAATTATAAATTGCTAATAGGTGGTAAATATGGGTCTTTCTGAAAGAAAGAAAAGAATATTACAATGCGTTGTAGACGAATATATATCTACTGCGCAACCCGTATCAAGTAAAAGCATAACCGAAAAGTATTTAAAAGACGTAAGTTCGGCAACGGTTAGAAGCGAACTTTCGGGTTTAGAAGAAATGGGATATTTATCTCAACCGCACACGTCGAGCGGGAGAATTCCGTCGGTAGAAGCGTATAAGTTATACGTTACCGATTTAATGGAAAAAAGCAAACTTACACAAAAAGAAGTAGTAACTATTAAAAACGCTTTTAACGAGCATACGAACAATTTGGAAGCGGTAGTAAAAAACGCCGTTAAAGTAATAAGCGAGTTAACCGATTATACTTCGGTTGCGTACACTTCGCATAACGAAAAAGACACCATAGTAAAGATAGATATTTTCAGATATAAACAAAAAGAGGCGTTGCTACTTATAGTTACCGAGAATACGCTTATAAGAGATAAGTTTATAGAAATTCCCGAAAAAATGACGGACGCACAAATAGAAGACGCAAAAGAGATGTTATCCCGTTTATTTATAGGTAAAGCATTTGGCGAAATAATTTCTTTTGCCGATAAGATAAAAGAAGAGTTTTCAACCTATAGAGAGATATTTGACGGGGTAATGCATGCAATAGAAGATTACTTAAATAACGACAAGTCGGAATTAATTATAAACGGCGAAAATAAAATTTTGCATCACAGTGAGTATTCTGATACGGAAAAAGTTAAAAACTTTTTATCCGTAGTAACGGATAAAGAAAAGATAACCGAACTTATGGCAAACAGTAAAGACGATATAGAAATTAGCATAAAAATCGGCGGAGAAGACGGAGATAAATCGTTAAAAGACTGTTCGGTTGTAACGGCGTCTTATTCTGCAAGCGGAATAAATCTTGGAACTTACGGAGTTATTGGTCCGCTTAGAATGGATTATCAAAAAGTAGTATCCGTATTAAAAGGCGTAGGCAAAGTTTTAGAAGATATAATAAAAGAAAATAAATAGGGAAAGAAAAATGGCAGAAAAAAAGAAAACCACGGAAAACGAAGAAATAAAAGAGCAAAAAAATTCGTCGGAAAAAAAAGAAAATTTAAAACGAGACTTAGAGAAAGAATTAAAAGAAGCGTTAGAACTATCTAACGACTATAAAGATAAATGGATGAGAAACGTTGCCGAGTTTGATAACTATAAAAAGCGTAATGCCAAAGTTTATCAGGACGCATTTAACGACGGAGCAGAAAGCGTTATAGTAAAAATTTTATCTATCGGTGATAATTTAGAGTGGGCGCTTTCTTTAGGCCTTGACGAAAAAACTGCGGACGGAATAAAGAATTTAAAAAAGAAATATGATGACACGCTAACGAATTTAGGAGTAACCGAAATAAACCCCGTAGGCGAAAAATTCGACCCGAATATTAGCGAAGCGATTATGCAAGCGGAAAAGGAAGACGGCGAAGAATCCGACACAGTTAAACAGGTATTCCAAAAGGGATATAAATTAAAAGATAAAATAATAAGATACGCAAAAGTAAGCGTAATTAAATAAGAAAAATAAGGAGATTAATATATATATGAAAACAATAGGTATCGATTTAGGCACGACAAACTCGTGCGTAGCAGTAATGGAAAACGGTGAACCCGTAGTTATAGCAAATGCAGAAGGTTCGAGAACGACTCCGTCTGTAGTAGCATTTCAAAAAGACGGTTCAAGACTTGTAGGACAAGTTGCTAAACGTCAAGCGGTTTCTAACGCAGACAGAACTATTTCATCAATTAAACGTCACATGGGTGAAAATTATAAAGTAGACGTTGACGGAAAGGGATATACTCCTCAAGAAATTTCCGCAATGATTTTATCTAAACTTAAAAAGGACGCAGAAAGTTATTTGGGCGGAACGGTAACGGACGCAGTTATTACTTGCCCCGCTTATTTTTCGGATAGTCAACGTCAAGCGACAAAAGACGCAGGCAAGATTGCAGGACTTAACGTTTTGCGTATTATAAACGAGCCTACCGCTGCGGCACTTTCTTACGGATTAGATAAAGAAGGTAAAACTCAAAAGGTTATAATTTACGACCTAGGTGGTGGCACATTCGACGTTTCTATTATGGAAATAGGCGACGGCGTTTTCGAAGTTTTGGCAACTAACGGTAACTGTAAGTTAGGTGGCGACGATTTCGATAACAGAATTATGGACTTTTTAGTTTCTGAATTTAAAACAAAAGAAGGCATAGATTTATCAAACGATAAACTTGCTATGCAAAGATTAAAGGAAGCGGCTGAAAAGGCAAAAATCGAACTTTCCGGTATGAGTACGACGAACATTAATCTTCCGTTTATCACGGCAGACGCAACGGGTCCTAAACACTTAGACGTTGATTTAACTAAACAAAAATTCGACGCTTTAACTTCGGATTTAGTAGAACAAACGGTAGTTCCTATGGAAAACGCTATGAAAGACGCTAAACTTTCTTATAGCGATATAGATAAAGTTATATTAGTCGGCGGTTCTACTAGAATTCCCGCAGTTATCGATAAGGTAAGACAAATTACCGGCAAAGAACCTTTTAAAGGCATTAACCCCGACGAATGCGTTGCAATAGGCGCTGCAATTCAAGGCGGTGTTTTGTCAGGCGAAGTTAAAGACGTTTTACTTTTAGACGTAACGCCACTTTCTTTAGGTATTGAAACTTTGGGCGGAGTATGTACTAAATTAATTGAAAGAAATACTACTATTCCTGCTAAAAAATCACAAGTATTCTCTACCGCAGCAGATAATCAAACGCAAGTTGATATTCACATTTTACAAGGTGAAAGAGAATTTGCAAAAGACAATAAAACTCTTGGTAGATTTGAACTTAACGGAATTGCTCCCGCTCCACGTGGAATACCGCAAATCGAAGTTACGTTTGATATAGACGCAAACGGCATAGTTAACGTTTCCGCAAAAGATTTGGGAACGGGCAAATCGCAAAACATAACGATTACTTCTTCCACAAACTTGTCGGACGCAGATATAGATAAAGCGGTAAAGGAAGCAAAACAATTCGAAGAAGAAGATAAAAAGCGTAAAGAAGCGGTAGACTCTCATAACAAACTCGACGGTATGATTTTCACCGTAGAAAAATCTATAAAAGACTTAAACGACAAATTAACCGAAGAAGATAAGGCTAAATTAGAAGAAGAAGTAAAAACTGCTAAAACTGAATTAGAATCTAACGATAAAGAAAGAATGGATAAAGCGTTTGAAAATTTATCTAACGTATCGCAAGAGATATTCGGAAAGATTTATCAACAAGCAAATCCTAACGGAGCAGGTGGAGATCCCAACGGCGGGGCAAACGGAAACAGCGGAGATACCGAATTCCATCAAGGTTAATTCTAATTAATATAAAAGCGAATAAACTATATAATATAATACCGAAAGGCAGTTTTGCCTTTCGGTAATTGACTAAAAGGATATTTTAATTTTTATGGCAAAAGATTATTACGAGATATTAGGCGTAAGTAAAAACGCATCGGCTGACGAAATAAAATCTGCATACAGAAAACTCGTTAAACAGTATCACCCCGACTTGCACCCTAACGATAGCAAGGCTGCGGAAAAGTTTAAAGAGATTAACGAAGCCAACGAAGTTTTATCCGACGAAAAAAAGCGTAAAGAATACGACTTTAATAGAGAACACCCCGAAATGGGTGGCTTTGGCGGAGGCGGATTTAACGGTGCAGGTGGTTTCGGCGGTTTTGAAGATATATTCAGTGATATTTTCGGCGGTGGTTTCGGTGGCGGATTTTCTTCTTCTCGTCGTCAATCTCAAACTAAAACTAAGGGCGAAGATATAACGCTTGAATTAACCCTTTCGTTTTTAGACGCAGCAAAAGGTTGCAGAAGAGAAATCACTTATTCTAGAAACGAGCCTTGTTCTAAATGTAAAGGCACGGGTGCAAAAAACGGCACGGCATATAAAACGTGTGAAAAGTGCGGTGGAACGGGTCAAGTTCAGTACACTACGTCTAACGGATTTTTCCGTTCCGTTCAAGTAAGACCTTGCGACGAGTGTAAGGGAACGGGTAAAAAAATATTAGAGTCTTGCGACGAGTGTAAAGGCAAAGGCTATATTAAAAGAAATACAAATTTAACTTTAGATATTCCGGCAGGCGCAGATACTGGAAGTTACATAAGAAAAGTAGGTTTTGGCGAGGCGAGTAAAAACGGCGGTCCTTCGGGCGATTTAATTGTCGTTATGAAAGTGGAAAATTCTAAAATTTTCCGTCGTAAAAACTTTGACCTTTACGTAGATTTGCCCATAAGTTTTTATATCGCAACCTTAGGCGGAAAAGTTTTAGTTCCTTTAATCGACGAAACAATGGAATACACTATTCCCGAAGGGACTCAAAGCGGAAAAGTCTTTTTCGTTAGGGGCAAGGGAATAAAAACGAATAGGGGCACAGGCGACTTGTATATAGTAGTTACCGTCGAAACTCCGACAAAGTTAAGTAGAGAGCAGAAAAAAGCATTAGAAGAATTTAACGATAATTTCGAACTTAAACAAAGCCCTAGTATGAAACAGTATAAAGACAATATAGAATCAATGTACGGTAAAAATCCCTACGACAAAAAATAAAACCAAACGGTTGCTAAAAGCAACCGTTTTTTTATGTTATTTAATATATATCTCGCTTGAAATTTATTTTATATTGTGCTAAAATATAATTCAGGTAAAAAATCTATGGAAAATTTTGTTGAACTTACTGTTTACACCACGCATTTGGGCTCGGAATTAATATCTGATATATTATGGAATTATACTGACTCGGGAGTAGTTATAAGCGATATAGAAGACGTTATAGAACTTTCTAAAACGGGCAAAACGTGGGATTATATGGAAGATGACGTTATGACCGATAATAAAGAGGTTATAATTAAAGCATATTTTCCTATAGACAGTGCTGAAATTACAATAAAAAAAATTGAAAATGATTTAATCAATCTAAATAAAAATTGCGAGTTCGATTTGGGAACTTTAGAAACGGCAAAAAGAAAGGTAAACGGCGACGCTTGGAAAGAACAATGGAAAGAACATTTTAAGCCCATACATATAGGTAAAGTCGTAGTCGTTCCCGAGTGGATAAAATATAAAGAAAAGCAAGGCGAAATAAAAATACTGTTAGATTCTAACATGGCGTTTGGAACGGGTGAACACGAAACGACTTCTATGTGCTTAGAGTTTTTGTCTAAATACGTTAAAATAAGCGACAAAGTGTTAGACGTCGGTTGCGGAAGCGGAATTTTGGGAATTACCGCTTCTAAACTCGGAGCAAAAACCGTGCTTATGACGGATATTGACGAGTGTGCCGTTTCTGCCACCGAGCATAATATGGCATTAAATAA
>JAZUKR010000155.1:0-1834 GCA_045643385.1 Christensenellaceae bacterium
CGGTAAAGTATATTATAATTCCTTAAACGAAAGCATGATAGAGATATTGTCGGTTAAAAATCTAGATAAAATAGAATTAGATTATAAGCTTTATTCAGACTATTTGGAAGTAGCGGGATCTAACGTTTTAGTAGAATATAAATACACTCCGTCTAACTACGGCTTAACGGACGAAATAGGATATAAAGAAACGGATATCCCTAAACGTATAATAGCATACGGCGTTTCGGCAGAATATTTAATAATTCTTCGCTCGTTTGACGAAAGCGTTGTTTGGAGAAAAAGATTTGAAGAAGCTTTAACAGAATATTTAGGGTTACAAAAAACAAAGCCCGTTAAAAACGTTAATATTCACGGGAGAGTTTTTAGATGATGAGTACTTTTGATTTTTCTTCCGTAAAAAAAGAAAACGCACTTTTCGTGATAGAAGATTTTAATAAATTTACAAAAAATTCGAAGGGGTTTTCTATAGTTAACGGCTTAAAAGAAGAAAAAGACGTTTTGCTAAATTTAGATTTTAACGTCAACGTTAATAAGGTTTTTTATGCAAACGGAAAACTTTTAATTTATGCGGACGATAATCTTTTATATTATGTTTGCGAAAACGAACTTAAACCTTTACTTAGCACTAAATTCGAAAAGATAAAATCGGTAATAAGCGGAATATACAACGGAAAAGAAAGTTTATACGTTTTTGGCGACAATAATTTCGTTGTTACAAATTCTAACTCTTATTCGTTTAACGTTTTTGATTGCGATAAATATTATTTTCATAACGGAAGACTTATAGGAATTTTAAAAGACGAAATTTATTTTGGCGGTGAGTTCGATTATGCAGAAGATTCCGTTAACGTAAAAAGTTTAGGCGTTTTTAATATAAATAAAGAGTATGGAAAGATAATAGAATTAGTAAGTCTAAATAAATTTTTATACGTTTTTTGTCAAAATGCGATATTAAGATTTACGGCAGACGGTAACTTTTCCGATTTTAAATTTACTAAATTAGAATTAGAAGAATTAAATATTGCCGATAATTCCGTTAAAAAAATAGGCGATAGCGTGTATTTTTTAAATGATGACAAATTATGCGTGTTTAATAAAAGCGAGATAAAAAAAGTAAGTACCGTTTTAGACGAGTTATCCGGTTTTACAAATAACGGCGTTTATAGGCATTTTAACAAATATTTATTAAACTATTTTTTAAACGGGAGTTCCTTCGTTTTTTTATTTGATACGTTAAATTACGATAATTACTTGTTAGAAACGAACGGATTTATTTCCGATAACGGTTATTTAGTAGATAACGTTAATAAAAAGATTAAAAAACTTCTGAACTTAAACGTAAATAAAACTTGGGTTTCTAAAAAAATGGATTTTGGAGTTTATAAAGAAAAAACCATATATAAAATAGCCGTCGATACGATTAATCCTATTAAAATCACATTAAAAGGTGATTTTGGCGAAAAAACTCTTACTTATTATAATAAAGAAATTTACGTCGGCTTAACTTCAAACAAATTTCAGTTTTTAATAAACTCAACAAATTCGGACGACAACGTTTCGTCCGTAAAATTATATTATAGATATTAAAGGCGGTAAGATATGCAATTTACAAATCCAACTACTTTATCCGAATTATACGAAACACTAAACGAAATATTCAGTTATTATAGATTACAACGTGCAAACTACGAGTTAGGAGAAGACGTTGAAGATTTAGACTTAGAAAAAATAGACTACACGATAAAAACCGATATAGAATTAATGTCCGAAGCAAACGATTACGTTACGCCAAAGTATAACGATTTAGTCTTAAAAAGAAAAGAAAAATATT
>JAZUKR010000156.1:0-7015 GCA_045643385.1 Christensenellaceae bacterium
GCAAAAAAATATTTTTTTGCGGGTAAATAAAACAAATTATTATTAGCCTTTAACACGTTCCATATATTCGCCCGTTCTGGTGTCTACTCTAATTAATTCACCTTCGTTAACGAACATAGGTACTTGAATCGTTGCTCCCGTTTCTAATTCTGCATCTTTGCTTGCGTTAGTTGCGGTATTGCCTTTAACAGACGGATCTGATTTAACAATACGTAAAACAACGAAGTTTTCACATTCAACGGAGAAAGCAACGCCTTTATAGAATTTAACTATAACAGGGTCGTTTTCTTTTATCCACTTTAAAGTGTCTTCTACTTGGTCGTAGTTTAACGGCGTTAAGTTATATTCTTGATCCATAAAGTAATAAAGTTCACCGTCGTTATAAGAATAAGTCATATTCTTTGTTTCGATAACCGCTTCTTGAAGTTTTTCGGTCGGGTTCCAAGTTTTTTCCAAAACTTTGCCGTCGATAACGTTTTTCATTTTGGTTCTAACAAATGCTGCACCTTTGCCCGGTTTAACGTGTTGGAAATCAACTATCGTCCAAACAGAATTCTCGTATTCAAACGTAGAACCTTTTCTAAAATCTCCTGCTAACATAAATAATTCTCCTTAAAAATTAAAAATTAAAATTTTATTTTATTATCAATAGTTCTTTACTGTCCGTAAAAAACCTGTTAATACCGTTTTTACTAAGGCAAACCGTATCTTCTATTCTTATGCCAAACTCGTTTTCGAAATAAACGCCCGGTTCTACAGTAAACACTTGATTAAGTTTAAGTTTATCTTCGCCCCTTTTTGATAAATACGGGTACTCGTGAATTTCAAGCCCTACTCCGTGCCCTAACGAGTGAGTAAAATACCTATCTAAATTCTTTTCTCTTAATACGTTTCTTGCTATTAAATCGGATTCAATTCCCGTATAACCTAATTTTACCGTCTTTTCAACTTCTTCGTTGGCTTTTTTAACTTGGTTATATGCGTTAATAAATTTCTCGCTCGCGTTTCCGAAAAAAAGCGTTCTCGTGTAATCCGAAGCATATCCTTTATAAACGCAACCGGTATCTACTAAAACAGCCGAATCTTTTTTTAGTTTATCGTTTCCCGTTTCGTGATGCGGAACGGCGCTGTTTTTATTAAATGCGACAATGGTATCAAAACTTTCTTTTTCTGCGCCTAATAAAATATATTTTTTTACTAAAATATCTCTAAATTCCAACTCGGTTATGCCGACTTTTAAATATTTTAGAGAGTCGTAAAACGCTTTTTCAGTAATTTTGCATGCTTTTTTTATTAAAGATAATTCTTTTTCCGTTTTAACGGAACGAACAAAATTTAACTCGTTTTCGCCATCTAAAATTTCCGCATTAAAGATTTTGTATTTTTCGTAATCTTTAAGGGTGGTCTTAGAAAAATTTAAGTAAAGTCTTTCTATTTTATTTTCGTCCAAAAGAGTTTTTATATCTAAAACGGAAGTAAAAAGTTTAGGAACGATATTCGATTTTTTAAGTTTATTCTTTAACGCTACAAAATATCTTGCGTCAGACAAATAAAACGCTTTATCTTTTAGAATTATTAAATAACCTTCGCTAATATCAATATTAGAAAAATATTTTCTTTCAAAAATATCAGTTATTAAGTATGCGTCTTTATTTGATTTTATAAAATCTGCCATAACTTTTCCCGTTATCTATATTATTTTATCAAAAAATTACTATTAAGTCAATTACTAAAATATATTTTTTGCATATTTAACGCATCAATATCTTGAGTCCCGCTCGATTCACAAATAATAATAGGCTCCAACTTAAGTTTTTTAAGTGCATTTGATAAGGGCAAGAACTCGGGTCCGTATTTTGTGTCTTCAAAGGTTAGATGCTTTACTTCGCCTTTAGACGAATATTCGATTTTAGAAAAATGAACGTGAAAATTTTTCATTTTTTCGTATCCTAATTCGTCTATCATATATTCTAAACGTGTTAAATAGTCTTTTTCCGTTTTTAAACTTCCTAATTCTCTTGCGTTTATATGCCCGAAATCGACGGTTGGAATAAACACTTTATCTACTTTACAAAAACTTACTATTTCTTCTATTGTACCGATTTGCCCTAACTTACCCATAGTCTCTGGGCAGAAGTATAAATCTTCTAAACGATTTTCGTAGATTTTATCTCTTAAAACTTTTATCCTTTCTAAAGTTAAATTAACGGCTTCTTTTCTTTTCATTTTTCCTTGGCTTGCGGGATGAAATATAACTCTATGCCCGCCCATTAATTTTACCTTTTTAGCCGAATCTAAAACGTACCCGTAAGATTTTTGTGCGTTTTCTTCTTCGGGATTTGCAAAGTTTATATAATACGGTGCGTGAACGCTTATTTCAATGCCTTCACCACTAAAAACTTTACCTAAACTAACCGCTTTTTCGTCACTCATATTTACGCCACGGCCAAAAGAGTACTCAAAACAGTTTAACCCTAACTCTTTTACCCACACGGCAGATTCTTCAGTTTTACTATGCCCCTTTTCGTAAAATAAAAGTGAATTTCCACTCGGTCCGAATTTAATCATTTTTATCCTCTAAAACGTAATTTTTATCTTTAATCAGTTGTTTAATAAGTTCGTCTTTATTATTGAATTTTTTTATTTGGCGAATAAACTTTTCAAAATAAACGGTTAAATCTTTATTATATAAATCACCGCTAAAGTTTAAAATATGCACTTCAATAAGTTTTTCGTTTAAGTTAAAAGTAGGCCTACTGCCGTAGTTTATTATTGATAAATATTTTTTATTCTCTAAATAAACGTAACCTTTATATACGCCGTCTTTTAATTTTACTTTCTTTTTGTCTATAACTATGTTGGCAGTAGGAAATCCTAAAGTCCTACCTATTTTCCTATCTGAAAAAACCTTGCCAGAAACAAAAAACGGAAAAGAAAGCAAAGCATTTGCCTTTTCTATTTCACCGTTTTTTAAGTATTCTTTTATATCGGTTGACGAAATTTTACGCCCGTTAAAAAATAAAATATCTATTACTTTAATAAATTGATTATTCCGTTTTGCGTATAAAATTATATCGTTTACGTTATTTAACGCATTTTGTCCAAAAGTAAAATCGCCACCTAAAACGTATCCCGAAATATCAAATTGTTTATTTATAAAATCTAAAAACTCGTTTCCCGATAAACTTAAAAACTCTTTTGTTACAGGTGCAAAAAACACTTCGTCTGCACCTAAAGATTTTATTAAATTTTCACGCTCATGGTTTAAAAAACAAAGTTCTTCTTCTTTATTATTAATAAAAGAGCGCAAATCTCCTTTAAAGGTAAAAACAACGCTTTTAGCATTATTTTCTTTTGCTAATTCAACGGTTTTTGATATTACTTTTTTGTGCCCTAAATGAAGGCTGTCAAAAAATCCTAACGCTAATATTACTTTTTTATCTGACATAAGCGTTAATCCTTATTAATCCGTCTTTAGAAGTTCCAACCCCTAAAAATTCCGATTCGTTATAAACCCTGTAAATTCCGTCTTTAAATCCGTAATTTTCGTAAACACCGTCTATTATTTTTTTGGCTTGTTCTTTCGTCAAAATCAACTTTTCAAAATTAACTACACTGTCCGACGGAATAAGTAAACTTTCTAAGTTTTCGGCATTTTTAATTTCTTCTACGGTTACTCCGTTAGAAATAGAGAACGTACCGCACTCACTACGTAAAAGTTTACTCATAACGGCAAGGCTGTTAGTTTTATAGCCTAAATCTCTCGCTATAGATCTAACGTAAGTCCCACCAAGACATTTTATTTCAAACTTAAACGTATCTTCATTAACCTTTTCTAAAAGTTTAATAGAAGTAACGTTTACGAGTTTAGGTTCTAAAGAAAAAGAAAGTCCTTTCCTTGCGAGTTCGTATCCACGCTTACCGTTTACGCACTTAGCCGAATACCTTGGCGGTTCTTGTAAAAACTCACCGGTAAAATCTTTAAGCGCATTTTCTATTTCTTCTTTTTTGGGAATATAATCGCACGTTTTTTCTATACTTCCCGTAATATCTAACGTATCGGTTAAAAGCCCGAACTTAAACTCGGCTATATACGTTTTATTTTTAGATAGCATATAAGGGAACAATCTCGATGCGTGATTAATTCCTATAGGTAAAACGCCCGAAGCCATCGGATCGAGCGTTCCCATATGTCCGGCTTTTAGTCGGAACTTAGATTTAATTAAGCCTACGGCATAAGCCGAACTCATGCCTTCGGGTTTTATAAGATTAATAAATCCGTTCATAATTTTTAATTAGGCAAATATCTTTTTAAAGTCGACACAAGCGTATCTACAACTTCTTCATAAGGAATATTATTAAACTGGCAACCGCTTGCAAGAACGTGCCCACCACCGCCGAATAATCCTGCTATCTCATTAACGTTTACGCCTTTAGACCTAAAACTTGCTTTAATCTTTCCGCCTTCTAATTCCATTAAACAAACACCGACTAAAACAGTATCTATTCCCATAACAAAATCTATAAATCCTTCTGTATCTTCGGGTTTTGCGTTAAAACTTATTAAGTCTTTATTAAAAACAGTAGCAATAGCAAATCTGTCGTCTAAATAAAATTTTATGTTTTTCATCGTATTGCCGAAAAGTAACGCACGGGCTTTAGATTGCTTATTAAACATATTGTAAGTTATTTCATTTAAATCCGCACCCGATTTAACGAGATTAGACGCAATAGTTAAAGTGTTAGGCGTGACGTTTTTATGCTTAAATCCACCCGTATCGGTTACAACGCCTATCGCCAAAAGATTAGAAATCTCTTTATTAATATCTACGTTTAATTCCGTTAACAATTCGTAAATATTTTCGCAGTTAGATGCATTATCTAAAACGTAATTAAATTTAGCGTATCTCGTGTTTGAAATATGATGGTCTATATTAAAAGTGTTTTTCTTCTCAATAAAAATATTGCCGAATTTCCCGAGCCTATTTATATCTCCCGAGTCTATAGCACAATAACAAGAATACTCTTCTTTTAAATCACGTTTTATTTCCTTAAACGCAGAATTATAGAAAAACTTTTCGGGAATAACGTCGTCGCAAAAAACGTCGACTTTAATATTAAATTTTAAAAAACCCTTTTTAAAAGCGAGTGCAGAGCCTAAAGTATCTCCGTCGGGACGGATATGGCAAAATAAGGCAATACTTTTTTCACTTTTAAGTTTAGTCGCTAAATCTTTAAGTGTTATCACTTTTATCATTTCCTTTAACGATATTATTAAGAAGTTTATCCATTTTATCGCCGTATTCCATAGATTCGTCTAAAGTAAAAGAAAGTTCCGGAATTACTCTTAATCTCATTTCGCTTGCAAGTAATTTTCTTATTTTCCAAGCGTCTTTTAATATCGCTTCAAAAGTTTTTGTTTTTTTATTTTCATCAGTAGAAAAAATACTAACGTAAACTTTTGCATACGATAAGTCTTTACTCGTATCAACGTCCGTTATGCTTACCATTGCGGAAATTAACGGATTTTTAAGTTTACGAAATATAATATCACTTATTTCTTTTTTAAGTTCACTGTTAATTTTATCAATTCTACTCGTGTTAGATTTCATACTAATCCTTTTTCTCTTCTACTTGATAGCACTCGATAAAGTCGCCTACTTTTATGTCGTTAAACTTCTCTATAGAAATACCGCACTCAAATCCTTCTTTAACTTCTTTTACGTCGTCTTTAAATCTCTTTAATTGTAAAACGTTGCCTTCGCAAATCATAACGTCGCTTCTGTAAATTCTGAGTTTTCCGTTTCTTAAAATACTTCCTTCAACTACGTAACAACCTGCAACTTGACCGACGCCGGAAATCTTAAATACTTCTCTAACTTCCGCTTTGCCCAAATATACTTCAGTAAATTTAGGAGCAAGCATGCCTTTAAGCGCTTTTTCAACGTCTTCTATCGCTTCGTAAATAACTCTATAAAGTTTTATATCAACTCCACTCTTTTCCGCAACTGATTTTGCGTTGGAATCGGGGCGAACGTTAAAGCCTATAATTACTGCGTGCGAAGATTCTGCAAGCATAATATCAGATTCGTTAATTGCACCTGCTTGAGCGTGAATAACGTTAACCTTAACCTCTTCGTTAGATAATTTTCCTAACGATTCTTTTACTGCTTCAACAGAACCTTGAACGTCTGCTTTAACTATAATATTTAGTCCTTTTATTTCGCCTTCGGAAATTTTATTAAATACGTCGTCTAAAGTTACTTTACCCGCAGACTTAATCATATTTTCACGTTCTTTATTTTTACGTTCTTCGGCAACTAATTTTGAAAGTTTTTCTTGTTCAACGGCATATAACGTGTCGCCTGCGTTGGGGACTTCGTCAAGACCCATAATGGATACAGGCATAGAAGGACCTGCGCTGTTAACTCTTCTTCCTTTATCGTCTACCATAGCACGAACTTTACCCGTAACCGTTCCTATAACTATAGAATCGGAAACTTTAAGAGTTCCGTTTTGAACTAAAATAGTTGCGATAGGGCCTTTACTGTTATCGAGTTTTGCTTCTATAACAACACCCTTTGCCTTTCTGTTTGGATTAGCCTTTAAGTCTTTAAGTTCGGCTAAAAGGTTAATGTTTTCTAATAAATTTTCAACGCCTTCACCCGTTTTTGCGGAAATCGGGCAAACGATAACGTCGCCACCCCACTCTTCGGGAAGTAAACCGTGTTCGGTTAATTGCGTTTTTAATCTTTCGGGATTTGCTTCCGGTTTATCCATTTTATTCATTGCAACGATTATAGGAACTTCCGCCGCCTTTGCGTGATTAATTGCTTCAATAGTTTGTGGCATAATTCCGTCGTCCGCTGCGACAACAAGTACAGCAATATCGGTAGCCTGTGCACCCCTTGCTCTCATCGCCGTAAACGCTGCATGCCCCGGCGTATCTAAGAAGGTTATCGTTTTACCGCTAATAGATACTTGATATGCACCTATATGTTGAGTAATTCCTCCA